>JAGQWZ010000471.1 GCA_020436835.1 Saprospiraceae bacterium
GGATCTGAACGATTGTAACTCCTGATAATAATCGCGATCAATTTCTTTGAAATGGTCGCTCAGCAATCGCAAATAATAGGGGTTTCTTTTTATTGGTTCAAACCCAAGGGCAAACCGGTGATCACCATCCAAATTTTCAGCTGATTCAGACTCAGCAGCGGTTAATCCATCCGGACGGGGAAATTTTTGTAATTCAAACTGAAAAAGTTCCTCGTTTTTTTTTTCAATTAATTTCTCGATTTCGTGCACTTCCTGCCGGTCAAGTGTATCACTAAGATCTAAAACCGGTTTTATTCGTCCATTATAGCCAATACCTTCTTCCGAGGTCTGATTAAAATAATCGAACAATTGATAGTATTCCTTCTGAAGTATTGGATCAAATTTATGATCATGACAGCGACAACAATTGAAAGTCAGCCCTAACCAAACAGTGCCGAAGGTCTCTGTACGGTCAAATACATTTTCCACCCGCGTCTCCTCGGGTATCCGTCCTCCCTCGCCATTATACATATGGTTTCGATTAAATGCGGTGGCCAGCACCTGATCTCTAGTGGCAGAAGGTAAAAGGTCCCCTGCTAACTGCTCGATGCTGAACTGATCAAATGGCATGTTCTCATTAAGGGCACGGATCACCCAGTCTCGCCAGGGCCACATTTTTCGCTCGGGATCACCTTGAAAACCATTAGTGTCGGCATAACGGGCTGCATCCAACCAATTCCATGCCCACCGTTCACCAAAGCCTGGAGAAGCCAGAAGCCGGTCAACCAGATTTTCATATGCCATTTTCCCGGTATCCTGAAGAAATGCATCTATTTCTTGCAGCGATGGTGGCAGGCCGGTCAAATCCATGGTCACTCTCCTTATCAATACTTCTTTAGAAGCTTCCTGATTTGGAGTTATCCCTTCATACTCAAGTTTATTCAAAATGAAATAATCTATCTCATTCCTCGGCCATTGCTCGTTGTCAACGGCCGGTAATTTCTCTTTTTCCGGAATAATAAACGACCAGTGCTTTTTCCATTCCGCTCCTTCCTCGACCCATTTATAAAGCACTGCCTTTTCTTTTCCGGATAGCAGTAATTTAGATTCAGGTGGGGGCATTACCGACTCCGGATTATCTGAAAGCATTAACTGAATGGCCCGGCTATGCTCCGCATCGTTTCTGATAAAAGCAGATTGGGAAGGATTGTTCTGTAAAGGGGCAAAAGCATTGGCCTCCAGATCCAGACGCAGGTCTGCTTTTCGAGCGTTTTCGTCCGGTCCGTGACAGGCGTAACATTTGTCAGCCAAAATAGGACGCACATCGAAATTAAAATCAATCTTATCAGGCAGGTCTTCGTATGCCAGTTGAACTTCCCTGGGCAACTGACGACAGGTTAAAAAGAGCAGGCCGGTCGTGATCAGAGCTGATAGAGGCCAAATTTTCCGATAAGATCCCATTAAAATATCTGTAGGCAATGCCCCTAATTTAATCAAATCTTTTGTAGCATTGATCTTTAGCTCAGCGCGATAAAAAAGTATCTATCTATCGATCTTTTTACGCCATCGCATCGGGGAAAACCACTTTTTGGTTACATTAAGTGTCCGTAAAATCCACGCTACAAATGACGAATAATATTAATGTAATTCTGATTCTCATCACAGCCCTGGGTCTAAACCAGGCTATGCTCGGCCAGAACATTTTTCTGAGATATAATCAGTTGGGATACCACCCGGAAGAGATTCCCAGTATGTTGATTTTAAGTGATGCGCCCTTAAGCGGTTCTCTGGTGCTTCGCAATGACACCGGTAAAGAAATTGACCTTGCCATCGAGACCGTATCTGAGGGAAAGTGGGGTGGTTTACCGCATCAGTACCTCATCCAATTACCTGATAATCCTGATCCCGGGACGTATTCAGTCATCTCAGGAGGTAAGGACCTGGCAAGTATAAAGATCGGGAAAGACATCTACAGTCCCTACCGGGAAGATCTCCTCTCATTCATGCGACAGCAGCGTTGCGGATACAACCCTTATTTCGAAGATATCTGTCACCAGGGGGATGGCAGGATCTTCTATGCTCCGGTGCCAGATTCCACCTACTATGATTTCACCGGAGGCTGGCATGATGCCGGAGACCAGCTTAAATATTTAATCACCGGATCAAATGCTACGGCCAGGATGCTCATGGCCTATGAAGCTAACAAAAGTAAATTCGCCGATCAGGTCGATGAATTGGGTCATAGTGTACCGAATGGCCTTCCCGATATTCTCGACGAAGCAAAATGGGGCCTGGACTGGATTCTCAAACTGCACCCCCGGAAGGACTGGCTCATACATCAGATCGCCGACGATCGCGACCACCGGGGATTTAAAATACCAGCCCGGGATAATGCAGAATATGGCTGGGGACCTAACTCTTACCGGGCGGCCTACTTCGCCAATGGAAAACCCCAGGGATTGGGCAACTGGAAGAGCGAAGCGACCGGAATCGCCAATCTGGCCGGCCGCTGTGCCGCTGCCCTGGCTAAAGCAAGCATGATCTGGAAAAAGAAAAACCTGGATCTGGCTTTCGCGGAGCACTGCGCAGAAGCTGCCAGGGAGATCTATGCCATGGGCAAGATGCAGGAGGGATTTCAGCAGGGAAACTCTTTTGGAGCTCCTTACCGGTATAATGAAGACTCCTGGGCGGATGACATGGAATGGGGAGCCGCAGAACTCTACAAGCTCACCGGTCAGGAGGAATATTTAAAGGACGCAATCCATTATGCCAATCAGATACGCGACGAGGTATGGATGGCATTGGATACGATGAACCACTATCAAAAATATCCCTTCATGAATATGGGGCATTATGCTTTATATGAGGTGGCCCCGGATTCGATACAGAAAAAACTTGCCGGTTGGTACAAGCAAAATATTGAGCGAATTGCTGCAAGAGCAGCATCGAACGCCTACGATATTGGCATCACCTTTCTTTGGTGTTCTAATAATTTATTGGTCAATTTCATTACCCAGGTCATCCTATACGAGGAAATGACCGGCGATCTTCAATTTCACAATCTGATGCTTAAACATCGCGATTGGCTTTTCGGCCGGAATCCCTGGGGAACGAGCATGTTTACCGGCATTCCGGTTGAAGGGGAATATCCTGAAGATGTCCACCTCGCTCCCACCGCCCTTTTAAATGATACACCTGCAGGCGGCCTGATTGACGGGCCTATCTATGTGTCTACATTCAACAACCTGCTCGGATTAACTTTGACCGAAGCAGATGAATTTGAAATCTTCCAGAATGAATATGTGATCTACCATGACGACATCGGAGATTACTCCACTAACGAACCCACCATGGACGGAACGGCAGATGCCATTTTGATGTGGGCACTATTGGAATAACTCTAACGCATAGAACCAAGCTTATTATGGAACTAAAAGATAAGGAATCCACTTTCCGGATAGACCGCCACAGTTACCTGGAAGGGCCCAAGAGCAGGATCAATGAACTGGGATTTTCTATTCGCGTTTTTCTCCAGTTTATCAAAGGATTCAGAAAACTGCATTTTGTCGGTCCCTGCATTACGGTCTTTGGTTCAGCCCGGTTTAAAGAGGGCAATCCCTACTACCAGATGGCTTACGATGCAGGGAAAATGATCAGTGAGATGGGCTTTACCACTATGACCGGGGGAGGTCCGGGAATAATGGAAGCAGCTAATCGCGGAGCTTTTGAAAATAAGGGATATTCGGTCGGATGTAATATCGTCCTGCCATTCGAACAGGACCCTAACCCCTATATGCATGTCTGGGTAGAAATCAAGTATTTCTTTGTAAGGAAATTCTTATTATTGAAATATTCTTATGCATTTATTATTTGTCCGGGAGGATGGGGCACTATGGATGAGATGTTTGAAACGCTCACCCTCATCCAGACTGGAGTTATTCATCAATTTCCCATCGTGGTTATGGGAAAGGAATATTATGAGGATTTACTCAAGTACCTCGAATTCATGGTGGAACAGCGTACTATTTCTCCTTCCGATTTACTCTTGATCAGATTTACCGATGACTTTACCGAGGCAAAGGAACATATCAGTAAATATATTCACTCCAACTATAAGATCACTAAAAGAAAAAAGCCGGTCTGGTGGTTATTTGAAAAAATATAATTAGCCCGTCAGCAATACTTGAATACGTAGCTCAATATTCAGTAGACATTCTTAAAAGAACAAAATGAATAGCCTAAATCTTTCAGCCGGGAAATCAATTCCGATAGCCGGAAGTAAAATTTATCTTCTCGTTGCGGGTCTGTTCCAACATGCAGTAAAAGAATAAATCCGTTTAATCCATTGGCATCATTTTTCTCGTACATAAAAATGCTTTGCATTATTGTTTCACTATCTATGTAGCGGTTGTCCATATCCGGGGTGGTATAATCGGCATTGGAACGGGTACCGGGAGTATAGTTAACGAGTTGCAGGCCCAATTCCCTTGTCCAGGCACTAATGGAGTCATTGTACCACTCATATGGCGGCATAAAAAAATGACTGTCTTCCATGCGCAAACCGAAGTCTTCCATGGTCTCATAATTATTCAATAAATCAAGTTTAAAATCCGATTCGGATACCAGAAGCGAATCGCGGTCTTCCCAGCTTGCGTACAAAAGATGTTTATCGGAATGCGGTCCTAAATAATGCCCGTCCTTGATAAGCTTTTTAATTGCCTTTTTGTTTTCCGGACTCCGGTAGAAGTCACCCGTAAAGAAAAAACTGGCAGATATCGCATGATTTTTCAAGACATTTCTTACCTGCATGGTTCCTTCTCCAAAATCTCCTCCGGTCAAGGTTAAGAATATACATTTTTGACTGGTGTCCAAGCGTTCGACACCGCCATACTTCTGAATTGAATTCTCAATTAGAATATACTTTTCCTGGGCTATCAGGGTAACCTGACAGAAAAGATAAAATACCGTCAAAAAAAAGAATACCTTCATAACATTAAAATCAATATGCCGTCGAAAAAACGGAAAATTTCCGAATTATTGGATTAGCAATAGACTCCTTCACCACCAATCTGATGCCCTGACATCGCACCGGTAAGAACTTTTGAATACGTTTATGACCGATGGATTCACCTTCGGCAATTTTTATCCATTCATTATTGTGCATGATTTCCAGATCAAAGCTTCTCACTCGCTCTCCCTGCTCAATATCCTCCTGGATGATCACCCGGTCGATCCGGTTCTCCTGATCGAAATTTATTTGCAGCAAATCACCATTGCCGGAGGTCGCATGCAAAGGATCCTGATATCGGTTACGGATTTGTTCACCCCACTCCAGCAGGCGTTCACCGTCCGGGCGGGGCAGGACTCCGCTGGTATCCGGAGTCAATCCAATGATTAAGGTAGCATTTCTTCCCACGGATTTTTCATACATGTCCATTAAATGATCGACCGGAAAAAGATGTTCCTCGTCACCTGGTTCCCAAAACCATTCATGGCGTCCGTTATATCCTCGCAGGGGAGCGTCCGCCATGGCAGGCATCCAGAATTCACCCTCAGGATCCCCGGTTTTTAACAAGGCAAAATTATTTTCACTGATCTGTGCGCTGGCTGACTCACCGGCACCGGTAGAAATAAAAGGAAAAGTAGCCCAGCAAGGATCATTAACGGTACCACTTTCCGATCCTCCCCAACGCGCCTCGGCCAATTGCTTGTTATGATAGAAAAGACAGTTGGGTTGATACTGTTGAATGATCGGAAGTACATCCGGTGCTCCGTTAGCCGGGTGGTCCGCTCCTCCATCAAACCAGATCTCAAACAGTTCTCCGTAATTGGTACAAATCTCCCTGACCATCCCCTCAACCATCCGGTTATATTGAAGCCGTCTGTTTTCTCTAAATTCTCCACTGCCGTCCAGTTTAAAATCATGGACTCCCAGGAGTGAATTCCAGCGAATTCCCAGATAAATACCTGGTTTAATGCCATATTTTCGACATGAATTAATAAAATCGCGTACTAAATCTCCCTGCCCATTTTTATAATTCAGGGCGCGCATCGAATAAGGATTGACCTCCGACTGAAAAAAGGCAAAACCGGTTTCATGGCTGGCAGTAAATAAGGCGAAGGTAAAACCCGCTGCCTTTATCGTTCTGATCCATTGATCCGTATCAAGATTTTTAGGATTAAATATCTGGTAATCGTTCACCGGCTTGATCCGGTTTTCCGCTTGAACATATTTCTTTTGATCGAAGACATGCAGATCGTAATGGAATATGGCACCCAATTCTGCTTGTTGCCAGGCCAGTTGCCTTTTATTCGGTAAAGGAATATCCGGAATGCGAATGGGTAGGAAAACGCAGTAAGAATCATCCCCTTTTTTAACCGCGACACTTAATACCCGGGGCAATCCATCTTCATAGTAAATAAAGGGACGCTCCATGCGGTCAGGAACTAATGTATCTCCGCTTTCAAGTACAATTTCTTTCCCGGTCAGTACATATTCCGTTGCTTTCTTCCATTCCTTCCCATCCCTCGAACTGACCATACCGATAAAAGTATGGGCATGAAATACGGCATAAAAATGTTGATACTTCTTATCATACCATACGGACATATCTTCTGTATCCAGGTAGTCGATGACGGGCTCTGCCAGCATTTGAAAAGGTCCATCCGGATGATTGGACGTAGCAATGGCCTGATCCCGGATAAATCTTTCTTCATTTGGTTTATCTCCTTTCACCATGAGGTAGTATTTATCATCCGGTCCAAGGGTTATGGCCGGATTGACGGTGAGGGTGGTTATGGGACCGGAGGGTTCAATCAATGGCTGCTCTTGCCGCATCCAGGGACCGGATAGATTATTGGCTACCGCTACCCCGGTGCGTTGGTTATTCCGGAGCAACCACCAATTTTTATGGGTATAGCCGGTGGCAGCAGTTTCCACTAATTCCGCCTCAGATATCTGACGATCACCTCCATATGTGGAGATATAGTATAGATAATATTTACCCTCAAAATATTTGATCTTGGGATTATGAGCGGTGATGGCATCCCAGTGATCACCTCCTCTTCCTTTCAGAGCCGTCTCTACATATTTCCAGGGACCCTCCGGGGAATCAGACACAGCATGGGCAATTTCAGAATGAGTGAGCCAGGCAGTGAATTTCAGTTCCTTTTTCCATCGCGAATAAAATAGATGATATTTTCCATCTTCCCCCTTGATTATGGACGCTCCCCAATTATAATATTCCGGATCAGAAAATATGTTTTCCGGAGTCACCGGTTGAATTCGATCTTTAAATAATAATGCATCGACCGGTTGGCCAAAGGAATTAGTACCTAAATTGGTCGCCAGAAAATAGAGCAATATTGATATTCGTACTACCGACATTTTTTTTTAATTGTAAACCTCTCTCGCAAAGTTCGCAAAATTAGCATTCAGCGTTCAGGAGTCAGAGGTGAAGAGTACCAAAGGTACCAGAAGTGCCAAAAGTACCAGCCTATCTGCTAATAGACACGACTGCTTCCTGACCATTGATTAACCAGTTTCCTGATCAACTAATCACCTATTTTCCTGATTACCTATTTTCCTGAACAATTCTCTACTTCTACAATTCAACCTTCATTTTCCAGTAGTCAGTAGTCAGTGGTCAGGAGTAAGGAGTACCAAAGGTACCATAAGTACCATGAGTACCAGGGATCGCATCAAGCACCCGGCATTCGACATTTTCATACAGCATTGAGTGGTCAGCCGTGAGGGGTACCAGGGGTGCCAGAGGTACCAGGGATCGTGCTACCCAATTACTTCTAATACAATTCAACCTTCAACAATTTCTCAATTCAACAATTCACCCGGCATCAGACATTCCCCCGTCTCCCATCTTTTTTCCTTCCACTACTTCTGCTTAGCCTTCGCCTTAGCCTTCGCCTTTGACCGCACCCGACCTCCTGATCCCCCTCAGACCCCCACTACTCTTCTCTTATATTCAGCAAGGGCTTCATTGAGACGCTCATGTGCGGTGGTATCACCGGGAACGTTGTGGGAAGGATGAATATAGAGTTTGATACCCCGGTCAGCCAGGATTTCTGCAACGGTAGTAATGGTCATCCACACCGCAGAAACAAATGCATGCGTGGATAACGGCCCAACTTTGTCAACATGATTTTTTAAGGCAACACTGGCATCCTGAAGCGGAGCACAGGAATCCACGACGACATCCGCCAGGTCAAAAAGAGTTTTGCCACAGGAATGCCGTGATTGCTTGCCCTTTGATTCCCCGGCAGATCCAAAAACAATGACCTTCATACCCAACTCCCTGGCTTTGAGTGCCACATCAATATTCACATTATTAATACCGGTATGAGAAAACAACCAGATCGAATCGCGGGGATCAAATTCATAGCCTTTCATGATTTGTTCTCCA
>JAGQWZ010000472.1 GCA_020436835.1 Saprospiraceae bacterium
ACCATATTAAATGAGCAAGCAGTGATATACAGAGATCTGCCATTGGCTTTTGATAACTATTCCCTCAATGAGGCAAATTACCGGGGCTTGGTGATGAAAGGGGGATTTCAGTATGAAATTGATCTTTCTAATGGAAAGGGACAGGAAAATGTCCGGGATATAAAAATGATCACCTTGGGATTGTCCTCATCTGCTCGAACGCGATTCCGCACTTTGTCTACAGACTTTGTTGCGCTTAAAGGAGTTACTTTTCAAGGACTTTCAGATGAGTTTCCGGAAGATGATGAGACAGATACCCTCTCCTATGAGACAGATATAGAGCGGTCTGGCAAGTTGGCGGGGGACATTTCTCTGGGGCTCGTCTATCGGCGTGGTGCCCGGTGGCTTATGGGTGCGAATGTTACTTTCCTGAATGGCAAAGGCTATGAAAATGACTTAAGTGATTATAGCCTCGGCAATGGAATTAATGTCGGATTAGGTATGCAGTATACCCCAGATGTGACATCATTCAACTCTTATTGGAAAAGAGTAATGTACAGGGCCGGTTTTGAATTTGGTACGGATCCAAGAGTGGTCAATGGCGAACAAATCAAAGTATTTTCGTTAAATGGAGGTATTGGACTGCCAGTTGTTGTGTCCAGACAAGTATCATTTATTAACTTAGGGCTCTACTACGGCAATCATGGCGGTAGTATTCCAATAAAAGAAAATGTTTTAGGATTTAGGATTGGGGTTACTCTCAATAATAATTTGTGGTTTCTTAAAAGAAAATTCAATTAATCATGGTTTCAAGAATGATCTTAATTTTTCTTGTTTTCATTGTGTTTAGCCTGAAGCAGACGGTTTATGGTCAATGTGAAAACTGGAATAATTCTCCTCAGAAAGAACAAGCTGAAAATGCACACACCAATTATCGTTCAGCTTTAAAAATGAATGACTTCGGTCTCGCTTTTACGGAGTGGAAAAGGGCGTATGACCTGGCACCTGCTGCCGATGGATTGCGGGACTTTCACTATACAGATGGTATAAAGATCTTTAAGCAACAGCTGAAAGAAGCAACGGATGAAGCCAAGAAAAAGGAATTGATTGACAAGATCCTGGAGCTGTATGATCAGGCTGCATATTGTTATGAAAATGGTGGAATCAAATTGAGCGATTGTGATGAAGAATGTCACAAGGTCAGAGCCGGGCAGTTGTTAGGACGGAAGGGATTCGATATGTTCTATGAGTTTAATTCGCCCTATGCTGCTAATTTGGAGACGTTCATGAACTCACTCGAAAAGACGGGTAATGATGCCGAATATATTGTCTTTGAACCTGTGGCTAACATCGTAGTCTATCAGTTTAAGCAAGGCAAGATGAGTGCTGATGAAGCCCGGGAAATTCATGAGAAACTAATTAAAGCTGCTGACTATGGCATTGAAAACAGTAAAGATTATTCTCAATATTATGAATCGGCCAAAGCCCGTATGCTGGCAAAATTCGGTGAGATTGAAAGTGAGATTTTCGACTGTGACTATTTCAAATCCAAGCTGGAGCCGATGTACAATGAAAAACCTGAGGATCCCGATGTAGTCAAATATGTATATAATAAGTTAGTGCAGGAAGGCTGCGATAAAGAAGATCCTTTCTTGAAAAAACTTCAATCATCATACGAGGCTTATGCAGTTGAAGAGAATGCCAGACTGCAAGCTGAATTCGAAAAGAATAATCCCGGAGTTTTAGCCAACCGGCTCTACAAAGAGGGTGATTTTGAAAGTGCCGTTATCAAATACCGTGAAGCACTGGAGAGTGAGGAAGATCCGGATAAGCGGTCTCAGTACTACTTCAATATTGCCTCAATTCAAGGGAGAAAATTGAATGAGTGGCAGGATGCGAGATCAAATGCCCTGAAGGCCTCCGAGCTGAGACCCGAGTGGGGTCAGCCATATCTTCTCATAGGTGATATCTATGCACAAGCGGCGAAGTCCTGTGGTGGTGATGCCTGGGGTCAGCGCATCGTTATACTTGCCGCATTGGATAAATACCTGTATGCGAGAAGTGTTGATGAATCGGTTGCAGAGGAGGCCAATAGGAAAATTGGTATATACAATAGTAACCGTCCTAGCAAAGATGATGCTTTTATGCGGGGCCACAAGGAAGGGGATGTGTTGAGTACCGGATGCTGGATCGGAGAAAAGACAAAATTGCGCGTACAGTAAAATAGCCGGCTCCGTTGTATTTAAAGAAAAAGCCAAAAGCTTCGTGATGTAAAATGACGAAGCTTTTTTTATTTTTTAGAAGGAATAATACCAAAAGATGAGAGAATTTCTAATGGCATGTCTGGCAACCGCGTTTGCCTTCTTAGTGGGATGCAGCCCCAAAATGACTCCTCCGGCAGAGTCTACTACTAATCAACCAGTAGTAAAGAAAACAGCAGGTCCCTGTGGGACTTTTTCCGAAAGTATGGATCAGGAAACTGCTTTAAATGCCCATGTCATCTATAGAGATTTCTTACGACAAGAAGAATATAAACAGGCCTATCCATATTGGCGTACTGCCCTTCGCCTGGCCCCGGCTGCAGATGGTAAAAGAAATTCACATTTCGCCGATGGGATCAGGTTCTACGAGCATTTCCTGGCAAACACCGATGACCCCAGTCAAAAAGAATTGTACGTCGATTCGATTTTCTTGATGTACGATCGAATTGCAGAATGTTTTGGAGAAGTGGGTTATGTATCAGGAAGGAAAGCTTTCGACCTGTACTATAAGTACAAAGAAAGAGGAACACCGGACGAGATCTATGAGTTATTTACCAAGTCTATGGATGCGGATGGTGAGGAAGCTCAATTCTTTATCCTGAATCCTTTTACGGATCTCCTGGTGAGGAGATTTTTTGATGACAAGATCGATATCAGCGAAGCACAAAAATATGAGACGCTCATTCGAAACCGGCTTCAAGTGGGCCTGGAAAGTGGAGAAAACGAAGAGCAATGGCAGATTATCAATGACTATATACCCAAAAGACTGGAGGCATTTGAAGGGGTGAAGGGATTTTATGATTGTGAGTACTACACCTCGAAATACATGCCTCTGTTTGAATCCGATACAGCCAATTGTGAGATAATCGAACAGGTTTACGGACGTTTGAGATGGGGTGGTTGTGATACAAGTACAGCAGAAATCCACCTCTTAGCGGATGCTGGGAGGCGCCACTGTGTCAAAGAAACGGCTCCAACCGAATCAGCCCTGGCATACCAGGCATTGCGGGAGGGTAAGTATGAAGAAGCGGTGACCAGGTTTGAGGAAGCAGCTACAAATACCGATGATTCCGATAAAAGAGCCAATTACTTGCTATTAATGTCCAAAGTATACTACCGGGATTTGAAAAATTTTCCCCTGGCAAGGAAATATGCGCTTGAAGCGGCTGAGAGCAGGCCAAACTGGGGTGAGCCATTTCTGCTGATTGGAAGACTCTATGCTTCCAGCGGCCCTTTATGTGGACCGGGCAGAGGATGGGATAGTCAAATCGTCGTATGGCCGGCAATAGATAAGTGGAATTATGCCAAGAGAATTGATCCTTCCGTCGCAGAGGAGGCCAATGAATGGATTAATACTTACGCCCAGTATATGCCGAGCCGGGAAGATGTTTTTCAACGCAACCTGAATGACGGTGATTCATTTAGAGTGGGTTGTTGGATTCAGGAAAATACTACCATCCGTGCAGCCCGGAATTGAAAGACTCTGTATCCTAAAATACCTTGTCCCCGTCTGTTTCTGTGCCTTCATGTGTTTGTGGGTCTCCTGCGATAATAAGGAAGTGGAATCTCAAACAAATTCTGAGGAATTTACCATGCCCACAGCCGCTGAAGATGAAATAGTCACGAGATGTGCTCCCTGGTTGATTGTCGATCCAAAGGATTCCAGCGATTTCCAGCAAAATGAGTTAGTCAACCTGATCATTGACCGGGGCTGGGATCTTCAGATATCTGATTCCCGTCTCTTCTTTCATATCCTGCAAAAGGGCGATGGGCAAGCAATCAAATGGGGAGATCGACTGGAAGTCAACTATACGGGTTATGACCTGCAGTTGCAGGTCTTTGATTCTTCCTATAAGCGAGGAGGCTCTTTTGAATTTTATTTGGGAAATGTCATCCGGGGATGGAATGAAGGTCTTCCGCTTATCAATGAAGGAGGTCGGATTATACTCGTGATTCCAGCATACAAGGCATACGGTTCAGAAGGATTTGGCCGGATGGTCGCACCCGATCAACATCTCATTTTTGATATTGAAATTCTAAGGAAGATTAATACCTGAGATTCCGATTAACCGTGATAATGAGCAATGATCTGATCCGCCAGCTCCTTGCCAATATTTGATTGAGCTTCATTAGTAGCCGCTCCAATGTGAGGACTGACAGAAATTTTAGGATGGTTGAGCAATGCGGCATTCGGAGTAGGTTCATTATTAAACACATCCAGGGCGGCACCGGCAACTTTTCCGGAATCCAAATGGCGAAGGAGCGCTGCTTCATCTATGATTCCTCCACGGGCAGTATTGATTAAGATCACGCCATCCTTCATCCTCTTAATTTCTTCCTCTCCCAGCAAGGCCTTGTCCCCAATTGAAGGTACATGCACAGTGATGAAGTCACTCTCAGCGATCATTTTGTCCATAGATACGGTACTTAGTTTCACCGAAAGCGATGCCTGCTCGATTTCGAAAAGCTCTATACTGATCGTAGCTTCATCTACATAGAGATCAACAGGAAGTACCCTCATGCCCAGGCCCAGTGCCATACGCGCCGTTTCCTGACCAATTCTCCCAAATCCAATGATTCCCAATGTTTTTCCCTTCAGTTCAATGCCTCCTCCATAATTCTTCTTAAGGTTCTTGAAATCTGTTCCACCCTTTACCGGCATTTCCCGGTTGGATAAATGAAGAAACCTCGACAGGGATAACATATGACCAAACGCTAACTCAGCAACTGAGCGGCTGGAAGCCGCCGGGGTATTGATGACCTTAATGCCTTTGGATTTGGCATAGTCCACATCTATGTTGTCCAAACCAACACCTCCTCGGGCAATTATTTTAAGCTTTGGACAGACATCTATCAACTCCTTCCTAATCTTGGTTGCACTTCGCACAATCACTACATCGTATGCAGGCAGGGCACCAGGCAGATCTGCCTGTGCAATTTTTTCGGTGTGCACTTCAAAACCAGCATCTTCCAGGAGTAATTTTCCATCGGCATCTATGCCATCATTGGCTAAAATCTTGATCATCTTGCTTTATTTTGCCGCAAATAAAAGACTTTTTTCACTACCAATGGGTATCACTTCGGTGATCTTTACGACAATATGTTAATTGATTAATGCTATCTCATGGCCGCTTTCGCAGATCCTCTATCCTTTGGCATTTTGACACGCTTCCAGGTCTTTTTCAAGCCGATGCATCTCCTTTTCAAAAAACTCAGCATCCTTCTTATATTTAGACAACTGGTTCTTCAGTTTGTATACATCTTCCGTGGTTTCATCTGATCTGTCTGATGGGCCAGAACTAAAAATACTCTTGATATTTCCCAAACCATCCTGCCCGTTGTAATAAGAAGCACCCAGGTAGGCAAGAGGCGCCAGAATCACCAGAACCAGAAAGAACTTAGCACATCCTGTCGTTTTATATTTCGTACTCATCGGTTTATTAATTTTTACAGTGAAATCTAAAATATTAATCTATGCCTACCATTAAAAATCTACCAAAGGGAATATGGTTCAGATCAAGACAACAAAATCTACAAACGATCGATTTTAACTGATATTACTCCAATCCTGGCGTTCATTATGGTATTTCTCAAGATATCTTCTCAGACTCAGATGGTATTCTGCCTGGAGGTCCGGATCTTTGTCAATAATCCGCTTTGCAATTTCACGTGATGTCTTAAGTACATCATTGTCGCGAATAATGTTGGCCAATTTAAATGTAGGTAGGCCACTCTGTTGAGTACCTTGCAGACTACCCGGGCCCCTCAGGCGAAGATCTACTTCAGCTATTTCAAAACCGTCATTTGTTTGCACCATCGTTTGGAGGCGCTCTTTGGCCTCGTGAGTCAACTTAAAGCTGCTCATCAGAATGCAATATGACTGATCAGCTCCCCGACCTACTCTGCCTCGCAATTGATGCAATTGGGATAAACCAAACCTTTCGCTGTTTTCAATGATCATCACACTGGCATTTGGCACGTTGACTCCCACTTCAATCACGGTAGTGGCAACCATGAGTTGAGTAACGCCGTCTTTGAAACGGTTCATTTCAAAATCTTTTTCATCTTGTTTCATCCTCCCATGCACCACGGATATCTGGAAAGCTGGAGGAGGGAAGTCCGTCAGGAGTCTTTCGTAGCCCCGGTTCAGATCTTCGAGGTCCAGTTTTTCGGACTCTTCGATCAACGGAAATACCACATATATCTGGCGGCCCTTTTGTATTTCCTTCTTTACAAACTTGATCACCTCCGGACGGTGATATTCGGTTTTGTGCAAAGTCTTAATTGGTTTTCGACCCGGGGGTAGCTCGTCAATTATGGAAACATCCAAATCACCATACAGGGTCATATGCAACGTCCGGGGAATTGGTGTAGCCGTCATGATCAGAATATGAGGATGAAATTCCTTGCCTTTCTCCCAAAGTTTCGCCCGCTGTGCCACTCCAAAACGATGCTGTTCATCGATAATCGCTAAACCTAGCCGTTTAAATCTTACACCTTCCTCGATCAGTGCATGGGTGCCGATCAGAATGTGGACTTCACCAAATCGTGTCAGTTTTAACAGTTCCTGCCTGCTCTTACCCTTGATTGATCCACTGAGAAAGCCAATCCGCAGGTTCATCTTTGGGTGGATAAGTTCTGAAAGCGAATCAAAATGCTGCTGCGCCAAAATCTCCGTGGGAGCCATCAGACATGCCTGAAATCCGTTGTCAATAGCGATTAGCATGCTCATTAAGGCGACAATGGTTTTTCCACTTCCCACATCTCCTTGTAGTAAGCGGTTCATCTGGCTGCCACTTTTTAAATCTTGCCGGATTTCCTTCAGCACTCTTTTCTGAGCCCCGGTCAGCGTAAACGGCATTTGCTTTTCATAGAAATAGTTAAAGCTGTTGCCAATCACTTCGAACACATAGCCTTCGTTAACCTGCTTGTTCTTGAAATAATGACGAACCAGGGTGATTTGCAGCAGAAAGAATTCCTCAAATTTCAATCTTCTCTCAGCTTGTAAGAGCGCTCTATTATCTTTTGGAAAATGAATATCCCGGATAGCTTCAAAATAGCTGACCAACTTTAGTTTGTCGAGGATATACTGAGGTAGATGTTCTGAGAGATCAGATGGGGCGATCATCTTAAAGAGGTTCTGCATTACCTTTCTGCGCCCCCGGCTGTCCAACCCGGACGCTCCAAGAGATTCAGTACTGCGATATACAGGCACAAAAGAAGCTGTCTGATCACTGTCGGAGACTTTGCTCAGTCGATCAATCTCAGGGTGCGCAATACTCTTTCGACGTCCAAACAAATTTACTCTTCCATAGATCCGGTAGGAATGATTTACCGGAAGATTTTCCGTGATCCATTTGATGCTTCTGAACCAAACCAATTCGATGGTACCGCTTTCATCCTTAAAAGTTCCGACGAGCCGCTTCTTTCGCGTCTGACCCACCAGGGCTAAATTGGTCAGCACTCCACGCAATTGCACTACTTCACTGTTGGCGGTGACATCCTTGATAAGGGTAAACTCGGTACGGTCTTCATATCTGATCGGGTAATCCATCAACAGGTCACGGACAGTATTTATAGCTAACTCTTTTTTCAGGAGCTCGCTTTTGGTGGGACCTACCCCCTTGATGTAAGTTAATCCCTGCTCGAGAAGTGGAATAAACATTTTCACAATTTCGCATTTAAATGGAAAGTGCAAAAAGCCTGGAATTAGAAATCATCAGTCTGCCTTCAGTATCTTTGTATTTTTTATATATATTCCGAGAATGGATACAAAGCGGCAACTTCAGGCGGCAGAATTAGTCAAGCGAAATTTCAGTATGGTTTTGCAACAGGAGGGGAGTTATATCTATGATGATGCCTTGGTCACAGTAACAAATGTTAAAATGTCACCAGATCTAAGCCTGGCAAAAATTTACCTCAGTGTGTACAATACGGATAATAAGCAGGCAGTCCTGTTGAAGTTGGAAGACCAACACCACCGGCTAAAGCAGATATTTAGCCATCGGATTCGTAAGCATATCCGAAGAATTCCTGAAATAGCTATGTATATTGACGAGACCCTGGATGAGATGTACCGGCTGGATGCATTATTTGACCGCCTTGCTAAATCAAAAGCTTCCGGTATGTCAGAAGAGGAATAAATCCTATTTTATTACGGGCATCATTTATGTGAACATCCTCAATGGAATGTGCGAACAGGGTTCACACTAAGGTGGCAACGACCCCTTCCTTCAGTGCATAGGTGGAAATACCGATCTTCTCAAAATCACCCATTTCCAGGGTATATCGCAGCAAGAGCAACGCCACTACGATGAGGTCCACTCTTGAATCTGGAATTTGAGGATCAGCATTGCGTTCCTGCTCATTCATTGCCACAATTGCATTGATCATCGGTATGACGGTATTCCTGTCAATTTCTCGATATTTTATGGGCGAATGGCCTCCCACAATGGATCCTATGACATCAAATGTACCGGATGCACCGATCAGAAGTTTTGGTTGGTATAGATTTATGGCCTCTACTAATTCACTGAGGTGAGATTTGAGAAAACATGCTAATTGCTTCTTCTCGCTTCCAGAAATTGGCTCTGTATGATGGAATTCGCGGTACAATACCGCTACACCCACCGGAAAGCTGCTGGACCAATAGAAGTGCTCATTGTCCGCAATAATGTATTCGACACTCCCTCCTCCAATGTCCATGATCAATACCGGCAAATCAGGGTCTTGCCAGACCTGGGATACGCCCAGGTAGATATACCTTGCTTCCTCAATTCCATCAATAAGTTCCACCTCAAAACCGGTCGCTGCAAAGATTCTTTTCAGGTATTCAGGTCCATTCTTTGCCGTTCTGAGTGCGGCAGTTCCAATCACCTGGACTGTCTCAACTTTGTACTTATCAATCAGGTTCTTGAACTGTATGAGGGCGTCAAGGCCTCGTTTCATTGCGGCCTCAGAGAGATTCTCAATTCCGTCTATGGCCAGCTTGACATATTCTCTTTTCCGTACCAATTCGACGTAACCATCCTCTGATTTCTCAATGATCAGAATATGAAAAGTATTTGATCCCAAATCCAAGACTGCGGCTCTGCCCATTGATTAGAATAGATAAAGGACTCTAAATGTCAGAAAATAACCTCTGAAGCGACTCAATCCGGGAAATTTTTTTTCATCCCTCAGAAGATTGATCGAGTGAGTATATCGAGCAGAAAATCCCAGATGATCACTGCTATAAAATGTAGCTCCCGCGATGGCGGAAATATCCGTTTGGTTGAGACCGTCAATATTGGTGTTTCCTCCGACATCCGTCACTTTCTCCTGGATAATTTTACCCACAGAAAAACCAGCTTCAAAATGCATCTTGTAGTAATCTTCCTGTTGCCAGTCTTTAAAATCAATCAAAACCGGAATTTCCACGTAACTTATAGCAATCGTAAAAGGATCCGTGAAACTTGCCTTGGTGTGGCTTCCTCGTTCACTGTAGAGAAGTTCAGTACTCCAGGCTATCTTTTCGGTAATATCGCTGACCACCTTAAGTCCCATGTGGAAACCGATCTTATTGAATCCGGCAATCAAATCTCCGTTTATCTGCGAAGCGTTGGCACCAAAGACCACACCTCCACGAAAAGTCTGTCCCATCGTTTGAACACTGTAAAGGCATATCGCCAGGAGAAGATATATGTTCAGTTTTCTCATATATCAAAAGTAGTTTTTCTTTAATACTTCAATATCTTTACCTTCTATAATGACAAGGAAGCGTCTATGAGCAAATATACTAAGGCCACATTAGAAAAACTGGAAGCAATCTTCGAGCAATTGGATTACAAGGTTCGTTATGAAAAGGGTAATTTCAGGTCAGGCTATTGTATTGTGGAAGACAAAAAAGTGGTGGTAGTCAATAAGTTTTTTGATCTGGAAGGACGAGTGCAAACGTTGTTGGATATTCTGCTCAATATGGACCTGGACCTATCAGTCATAGCTGAATCTTCACAATCATTCTTAAATAGATTGCTGGCAAAAAGCACGGCCAGCCAGTAAAAGCAATCATTGAAAATTGTACTTACAGGGACCGGTACTTCTCAAGGCATTCCTGTCATTGGCTGTCATTGCGAAGTTTGTCGCTCTACGGATCCCAAAGATAAAAGACTGCGTACTGCTGCTTTCATTCAGGAAGGTGAAACTCATTTGGCGATTGATGCGGGACCTGATTTTCGGCAGCAAATGCTCTCCCTGGCAATTGATCATCTTGATGCACTGGTATTAACTCACGAACACAATGACCACGTTGCCGGGTTAGATGATATCAGACCCTTTAATTTTAGACAAGGTCAGCCCTTGAAAGTATATGCCCTGCCCCGGGTGGCGGAGGATCTCAAACATCGTTTTGCTTACATTTTTTCTGAACATCCCTATCCGGGAGCCCCACAAATTGACCTGATTGAAATCACCCCTTACCAGGAACACCAGGTGGGAGAGATTACATTTAACCCATTTCTTGTAAAACACGGTAGTGTGGACATATTGGCCCTTAATTTAAAAAGGTTATGTTATATCACGGATGCTAATCAGATACCTGCTGAGTCGGAAATATTTCTTGAAGGATGCCAAACGCTGATCCTGAATGCCCTGCACCACCGGAATCATCATTCTCATTTCAATCTCGAACAAGCGATAAAGGTGGTAGAAAGATATCGGATTCCTCATGCTTATTTCATTCATATCAGTCATCACATGGGGCTTCATAAGCAAATCAATGAAGAGCTGCCGACCGGCATTGAATTGGGTTATGATGGTCAGATCATCAGATTTTAACTGTTTCCAGCCAATATCTTGTTGACTTTAACGAAATAAATCCCGATCATTGAAGATCAATGCGCAAACGAACTAGGATCCGTTCAAAGATTTTTCCCGTTTTCCTGATCTGTGCCATGATGCCTTTGATGTCTTTGGCGCAGCAGGCTCCCCAGTATACAATGAACATGCTGGATAAGTATCGCTTAAACCCTGCCTACGGGGGGATGGATGCATCGCTGAGTCTAACCGGATCTATAAAATCCCAGTGGGAAGGTTTTCCCGGGGCACCGAAGTTTCAGAATATCAGTGCGCATATGCCACTGTATATTGCCAATGGTGGCGTTGGGATCCAATTTATCCATGATCAAATAGGAGTTGAGGAAAGTACAGGCTTTCGGGCTTCCTACAACTATGTTTTCGAGACGGCTTATGGTATTATTTCTGCGGGCATCAGTGCCGGCCTTATTCAAAAGAAGATAGACGGCAGTCGCCTCAGAACTCGTGATGGGATCTATGAGGGACGCACGATAGTCCATAACGATCCGATTCTTTCGAGCACATTGGGATCGGGGGTCAGCCCCAATACAGCGTTCGGGATCTATTTTACTAATGACTATCTCGAGGCTGGTCTTGCAGTGGATCAGCTGTTAAGCCCCACCATAACCCTGAATAATGCCGAAGAAACCACTTTTCGGCAGAAGCGCGTCTACAATGCTTTCGTGGAGTACATATATCCGGTCAATGACATCCTGCAATTGTATCCATCTGTTTATGTTAAATCAGATGGCGTACAGACCCAAATAGACCTCAGTGCCCGGTTTGACTATCAGGAGTTATACTTCGGAGGTCTGACATTTAGAGGGTACAGTAAAAATACAATTGATGCATTAGCGTTATTCGTAGGAGCCCGTGTCAGCCGGCAATTGAGCCTGGCATACGGTTATGATATTACCTTGTCCGAGTTAAGTACCTATAGTGAAGGAACACATGAGATTGTAATTCACTACAATTTAGGGAAGCCAATCGGCGTTGGTAAACCAGAAAGGATAATTTATAATCCACGCTATTAGAGATAAAAATATACTGCTGAAAAATCATGAATCTCAAAAATATTGGCAAGGTTCTTGACGTTAGCAGATCTGTATGAGGCCCACATTGAAAGTCAAATTTTAATTAATTTGAATATTTTTGGATCTATTTTATATAAACACTAATAAGAGTAGCTGCAAACAGGTTTAGTAATGGAAAGAATAGCTGTAAGTTTTTTTTGTTTATTGGTGCTTTCAATTTTCGTATCCTCATGCGGAAGTAATAAGACCGGAGGTGATTTGATCGGAGTGCAAGACAGACCCAAGTGGAGAGCGGATGTTCCCTACGGAATGGTCTATATCAAATCCGGTACATTCCAATTGGGAAGTGGCGACGAAGATGTAAGTCGATATTACATTCGTCGGCCTAAAACCATTTCCATCAATGGATTTTACATGGACGAAACGGAAATCACCAACAACGAATATCGACAATTCGTTTACTGGGTGAGGGATTCGATCGCTCATACTATTATGGGAGACTACATTACCGATGACTATGGTAATGAGAAAATTGATTGGGAGCTGGAACTGGATTACGCTGATGAGACATTGGATGAAATGTATTATCAGGGTGACAATATGCTCCAGGGGAAAAAGGAGTTGGATGCCGGACAGTTTGTCTACAACTATGAATGGATCGATATGAGAGCTGCGGCTAAAGATCGAGGTCGTTCACCAAGAAATTCCTTTATCCGGAAAGAAAAGACAAAGATCTATCCTGATACACTGTGTTGGATCAGAGATTTTGCTTATTCCTATAATGATCCTATTGCAAAGAACTATTTCTCGCACCCGGCTTATGATGATTATCCGGTGGTTGGGATTGATTGGAATCAGGCTAATGCCTTCTGCCATTGGCGCAGTATGATCTGGAACGCTGATAAGGAGAACTCTTTTGGCGATGAATTCAGATTGCCTACTGAGACCGAGTGGGAATACGCCGCTCGTGGTGGCCATGAGCATGCAATGTACCCCTGGGGAGATCCTTACGTACGCAATGCTAAAGGGTGCCTTCTGGCAAACTTTAAACCAGGTAGAGGTAATTATCCTGAAGATGGTGGTCAATACACTGTGAAAGCAGATGCCTACTATCCTAACGATTATGGTCTCTATAACATGGCTGGCAACGTAGCTGAATGGACCAGCAGTGCTTTTGTGGAAAATGCCTATTCATTTGTCCACGACATGAATCCGGACATTCAGTATAATGCTTTAGAATCAGATCCGGATAGCTACAAAAGAAAAGTAATACGAGGTGGATCTTGGAAAGATATCGCCTACTTCCTTCAGGTGAGTACCAGACATTGGGAATTCCAGGACACGACCAAGTCATATGTTGGTTTCCGTTGTGTACTTCCATTCCAGGGACGATCCATCAATGACTTCAAGTAAAAAATAACTGGAAATTAGCTCTAATCGGTAGAAGAATGATGCCCGGATCAATCGAACGCTTGATTGTGCATTATTCTTCTACGTCCATAACCTTCCCGCTCTCATTAATACTACTTGTTTATTAGAAAACCTTTCCCGCTCGAATACACTAATTTGAATACTATTTACGTAATAGATATTGGTTTTCTTTTATTCATTAATCTTTTAAAACGGTTTTTACGATGGCTTTCTATAAGAGTAATTGGTTTAAGTACCTAAAGAACCTAATTATTGGTGTCGGTGCATCTTTGGTGATGATCGGTGCACTTGGAAAAATTAATAGCGAACCCTGGGGTGGGATAGCAATTACAATCGGTCTGGTGACTGAAGCTATTTTATTCCTTATGCTCGGTTTATTACCCCCTGAAAAAGACTACTACTGGGATAAATTATATCCAGGTCTGGGTGACTATTCTGCAAATCTTTCTCCCATCAGTGGTATGACCACCAATGGTGCCTCCACCAGAAAACAATTGGATGGAGAAAAAGTAGAAGCTCAATTAGCGGGTATGCTGGACGAACTGCGCGGCATGTCCAAAAGTTTGGGTTCACTAAAGGCTTTACAAGAAGTTGACTTCAGTCATACCTCTCAGCAGGTGAAGACCATGAACAACTTCTACACCAAATTAAATGATGCTATGGCCGAACTCTCTGATACGGTAGATGATACCAAAGAATACAGAGAACAGATTACGTCATTGAATCGAAATCTTGGCAGCTTGAACACGGTATATGGAAATATGCTTCACGCGATGTCCAATCCGGTAGCAAGAAATGCCTAGGGAGAAAACCCGTTAGGTTTTCAATTAAATTTTTAGTGAACTAACTTAAAATAATTAAGAAATATGGCAATTCCTAAGGAGCCGCGTCAACTGATGATTAACATCATGTACTTGGTGTTGACAGCGCTACTTGCCTTGAATGTCTCGGCAGAGATATTTAATGCCTTTAAAGTAGTCGACAAAGGGCTTGTGGATTCAAATAAATCTTTAGACGAGTCGAACAATGCCCTGCCGGATGTCATCAGAGAACGCTCAAAAAAGCGAAAAGAACTGGAAGTCTATGCTGAAAAGATAGATCCTGCCAGACAAATAAGCAAGGAACTCTCAGAATACATTGATGGAATTACCACCTATATGATCGACCAGACCGGAGATAAGAACGGCGTTGTTGATGGAGGTGATTACGTGGATGTTCAGGGAGTGGAAGAACTACGAGGTAAAAAAGATAAGGACATTACTACTCGATTGTTGGTGGATGAAGGCAAAGGAGCTGAATTGAAGGCAAAGATCGAAGAAGCAAGAGCTAAATTTTTAGATTTGGTGGATGAAGATGACCGGGCTAAGTTTCAACAAGAAATGTCATTGGTAATCGATGACGAAACCTGGAGACATGGCCGCAAGAAGAAAAATGCCTCCTGGGAGTCTTTTAACTTCCGTCAGATGCCCTTGGCTGCGACCCTGCCTATCTTCAGCAAGTATAAGAATGATGTTAAATCTACAGAAGCCGCCTTCTTAAACTACCTGATGGGTAAAGTCGGGGGTGAAGATGTGGTGTTTGACAAGTATACGGTGGTATCTGCGCCGAAGAAATCTTACATAATCAAAGGTGAAACCTATGAGACTGAGATTTTCCT
The DNA here is from genome assembly GCA_020436835.1 of Saprospiraceae bacterium. Classification (GTDB taxonomy): domain Bacteria; phylum Bacteroidota; class Bacteroidia; order Chitinophagales; family Saprospiraceae; genus JABDMH01. The sequence goes on from JAGQWZ010000472.1 coordinate 15,195, forward strand.
GAGTGCTGCAACCGGCGGGTCATCCCAGACTGGAATTTCAGTACGTGTGAACGGCTCTCCGGTCAGTGTTAACTCAGACGGAGTCGCCAAATGGAGTGCACCGGCAGGCAGTGTCGGAATTAAGCGTTATTCGGCTGACATCACCGTTACCAATCCGGTGACCGGTGAATCCGACACCTATAAGAAGGAATTTGAATTCGAAGTGGGTGAAAGATCAGTGACGGTATCTCCCACCAAGATGAATGTTTTCTACATTGGTGTTGACAATCCGGTGGAGATCTCAGCAGCTGGTATATCCAGTAACGATATGCAGGTCAGCATGAGTGGTGCCGGAGGAGGAACGATCAAACGTGGCAGCGATGGTACATTCGTCGTTAACGTATCCCAACAAACGCGCAACGGTGAATTTGCGAAGGTGAATGTCTCGGCGCCCGGTATAACTGTAGCGAAGGACTTTCGGGTGAAGAAAATCCCGGATCCGGTACCTACCCTGAGTGGTAAAGTTGGTGGTTCGATTGGGAACGGAGAAATTAGAGCTCAGTTGGCTTTGATTCCGACTCTGGAGGGTTTTGATTTCGATGCACGGTGCGATATTGTCGGTTTCCAGATCATCCGGTCTGCAAAGCGGGAAGATCCGGAAATCAATGCCAATAAAGGAGGTAAATTTGACGATCGAACCAAAGGTCTGGTCAACAAGGCAAAACCTGGCGATATTTTTGTATTTGATAATATAAAATGTAAATGCCCCGGTGATCCGGCCGCTAGAACTTTGCCTTCCAGCGTTTATAAAGTACAGTAATAATTAATTAATATCTAAAAGAGCATGAAAGCTGTAAAATTATTTGGTCTTCTGTTTGGTATGTCTCTCACCAGTCTGACCTTCGGGCAGATCGCGGAAGAGATTGTGACTGAGTCATCCGAGCCGGAAGTAGAAGAAGTATTAATCACTCCTCTTGATGATATTGTGGAAAAAAGGATAATGCAGGAGCGATTTGTGTTGCCATATGAACCGGTGCGGGAAGCGGATCTTTTCTGGGAAAAGAGAATCTGGCGGGTGCTGGATATCCGCGAAAAGATGAATCGACCGTTCATGTACCCGGAGGCACCATTTTTTACAATATTAGTCGACGGAATCGAAGCCGGAAATCTCACTCCCTATGGAGACGAGAGTTTCAAAACAAAACTGACTTCGGAAGACATCACTAATTTGCTCTTTAGCATTGATACCACTTTCGTCACTAATCCTGATACTTATGAGGATGAAATGACGATCGTACAAAATGAGATCAATCATCAGGATATTAAGCGATTTAGAATTAAAGAAGTGTGGTTCTTTGATGAAGAGAGCAGTACGCTCAAGGTGCGAATCCTGGGTATTGCTCCGGTAAAAGATGTGTTTGACGAAAGCACCGGTGAATTTTTGTTTGAGCAGCCTTTGTTCTGGATTTATTATCCGGACACCAGGGAATTCCTGGCCAGACACAAAGTGTTTATTCCAGGCAATGATGCCAATCCGCTCTCCTGGGAAGACTTTTTCGAGATGCGGCCTTTTGCCAGCTATATTTACAAAGAATCAAATGTCGACGGATTTAGATTACAGGATTATCCATCGCTCGCTGGAGATGATCTGAATAGTGGAATTCAGAGACTTCTTGAGTCCGAAAAGATCAAAGCTTCAATCTTTAACTTTGAACACGATCTTTGGAGCTATTAAGGATAAGAAAATAGAAGTTTTTTGTTAAGAAATTGTGCTGTCCAGTGGGCAGCACTTTTTTTTTACTTTGAGGTAATCAAATAGCGGTACAAGCTCAACACCTTATTGAAGGTCCATCTCAAAATATTAATACGAAATACCTCCAGAAATAAAACAAAATAGACCACCCCATATTCAATAAGTACCACCCAAAGGTTTTCGTGGTAAGGTTCATAACTGTAGTTAATATATGTACCAATCACAACCGCTGACCAGAATATCGGATACCGGTAATGAGTCAGCACCGAGAGTAGAATAGGAATGCCCAGGTACCATGGATGGATCGTCGTACTTAGAAATAAGTAGGTACTAAATGACAATAATAAAACCCTAAACACATGCTGCATTTTTTTGGGTTTTTCCATCGCTGCCAGATAAATGATAATAATGAAGGTCAAAATTGAAAGGACCGGTCCAGCTGTCTGGATAATATTGTATCCTCTGATCCGAAAACCAATCCATCTGATTAAATAGTATATGCTGGCATTAAATTCAAACTTTTGGAAATAGAGATTGATACTGGTGCCCAGATGTATGATAAAATCATAGCTTAGAAAGGGTAAAAATAGGAGTGTCAGTGTCGTCAGGAGCAACAAAAATCCCAGAAGTAGTTTATTGCGCCTGAATCTGCGCAGGAAAAAAGGAAGGAACATCAGGGGGAGTAACTTGGTGCCGATAGACATGGCCATTGACAAGCTAAACATTTTGCTGCGTTGACGGATGTAAAACCAAAACGCCATCGTTAGAAACATTATCATCAAGGCTTCGAAATGTAAATTTCCGGCAAACTCAATAATAATGAGGGGATTTAATGCATAGAGCAATACCCGGTGCTGTGGTATGTGTAACAGCTGCACCAACTTGAGTAAAAAATAAATGGTGGTTGTCTCAGCAACAAGAAAGATTGTCTTCATAAATACAGAAGACCAATATATGTTGTCAAAATCCAATTTGGCACAGAGAGCAAAAATACCCTGGCATACGGGAGGATAGATCGTATAGTAATCAGGTGAATTCAGGTGTGGATATAATAAATGATAGATAGATTCACCGTCACCCAACTCATTCATCCATTCAGTCGGAGTGTAAAGATAGGGATTGATCCCCTCGTTGATCAAATGGCCGTCCCACAAGAAACGGTAGATGTCATCGGATAAATTAGGAAAGGCAAAAATCAATATACAACGAAGTGCCAGGGCGACGAAAATAAAATATAGCACATCATGGTGAGAAGTGTATAGACGATAGGTTATTAGATAAAGTCCGAATAATGGTGCGTACAGGAAGAAAATCAAATAAAAATCACTTTGCTCTGGCAGGTAGCCCAGACAGGCGACCAAAAGAAGCATCATGACTGAAATAAGATATTTCAAAATTGAAGTTTATTTGACATTAAAATGCTTTACGGAGTAAAAGAATATGGATCCATATCCGAGAGCCAGCATCAAATGAAATAATATCATTGACCGGTCATTCAAACTAAATCCTAAAAATATCGCAAACAGGAAATATAGGCAAAGTATTCCCTCTATAATGGTCGTCCAGTTAATTTTACGGTTCCGGTAATTACTTTTCCTGAACGAATCCTTGAGATTCTTGATATTAAATTTTGGTGTCCTTACAAATTCAGACTTTCTGCCCCAATAGCCTTGTAACACTGCAATCGTGTTGTGCAGGGATAAACCCATCGACATGGCCAAGAACAGTGGAAACAGGAATATGAACTTTATTACATCACGGACCCAGGATTTTTTGGGATTGGTAAATTGATTTGTAACGTTCGCTACGTAGTAAACACTTATAATAGACAGGGTTCCTATTATAAAAATGGAAAAGATATTGGTGTTCAACTCCAGACCTTTTAGAGCAAAAAGCATGGGTACACTCAAAACGCCTAAAATGAAAACAAAGACAAACAACGTACTGCCGAGCAAATGGAAGGTGGTATGCACCTTATGGGTAAAGGGCAATCCGGACTGCCAGACCTTTGGTAGGATTTTTTTTGCAGTTTCCGCCCCTCCTTTCATCCAACGAAATTGTTGGGATTTAAATCCATTCATTTCGGCGGGAAGTTCTGCCGGCGATCCAACTTCCTCCAGATATTCTATTTTCCATCCCTTTAACTGAGCCCGCATGCTTAGATCCAGATCTTCAGTCAAGGTATCATCGGTCCAGCCTCCTGCCTCTTCAATGGTTTTTTTTCGCCAGATGCCTGCCGTGCCATTAAATTGAAGGAACTGGCCGGAAGCTTTTCGACCCAACTGTTCAACGGTGAAGTGCACATTCAATTGTAACGCCTGCAATCTGGTGAGTAGAGAATAGTCCTGATTTATGTGTTCCCATCGTGTCTGCACCACACCAACCCTGGGGTCGGAGAAATAAGGTAGGGTCTGGGTCAGGAAATCCGGTTCCGGAATGAAATCCGCGTCAAAGATGGCAATGTAACTCCCCTTTGCCTCATCCATAGCATCATGTAAGGCACCGGCTTTAAATCCCTTGCGATCCGTCCTCCTGATCTGTTCAATGTCAAATCCTTTTTTACGGTATTCTGCTACTTTTTTTGCCACAATCTCTACCGTATCATCCGTCGAATCATCTAAAACATGGATTTGCATTTTCGCCGGTGGATAATTGAAGGCACAAACGGCATCAATGAGTCTGGCGATTACATATCTTTCGTTGTAGACCGGCAACTGGATGGTCACAAAGGGAAATACTACCTGGTGATGTTCATCTTTTGTAGCATGCTGATCCTTCCGGTGTGATCTCTGATAGTAATAAAGAAGTTGAAATTGAATGAGACAGTATAGGGTAATATAGATCAAAACAAGGGAGTAGGTAGCCAGAATTATATAGTAAATCGCCGTTATCAAATCACAGTAATTTGAAAATTGTCCATAAAATCTTATGCCCGGCAAGGATGGTTCCCCTGACCGTACCTGAAACCTTGGATATACCCACTCTTCTACGGTATTTTACCGCTACCTCGGTACAGCGAAATTTCATTTTTGCCGCTTTCACCTGCATTTCGACGGTCCACCCAAAGTTGGGATCATTCATCCCGAGATCCAAAAGCTTTTGATACTTGATGGCTCTGAATGGCCCCAAATCGGTGAAATGGTAACGATAGAATAGTTTAATAAGATTCGTAGCAAGCCAATTGCCAAATATTTGCTGAGGCATCATTGCACCTTCTTCCATATCTCCCAGTGCTCTAGATCCGATTACCAGGTCATAATCCTGATCGACAATGGGTTGAATCAATTTGGGCAGTTCTTCCGGATGATCTGAATAATCTGCATCAAGGAACACGATGATATCCGGTGGGACACCTTTCTTTGCTACATATTCCATACCCTTAAGACAAGCACTACCATAGCCTTTTTGGGGTTGAGAAACAACCGTTGCTCGCTCCTTCAGCGCTACATCTGCCGTTCGATCACTACTGGCATTATCACAGACGATCACTTCCCGGACCCAGTCGGATGGTATGTCTTGTAATACCAGAGCTACTGATTCCTCTTCGTTATAGGCCGGAATAATCACATCTATCAGCGGCACATTCTTCATTGAGAACAAAAGTACAGCATTTAGAACGGTACTAGGGTTTGATTCACGACAATCCTCGTAAGAAATTACCGCTTAGGAATTCAAAGTGGAACGCCTCGAAATAAAGCCGAATCATGTACGTTTAAAATCGCAGAAGTTTACCTTTGTCTGAATTTTTTTGAAATCCCACAGTTCTTAATTGAGAAGATCGATAAAATTTTTACATCCTTTTCTCCTGGCGGGCGTTATTGCCTGTCTGGTTTTTAATTCATCATGCACGAAGGAAGAGTTCATTACGGACAATTCTGCCGGGCTGGAGTTCTCTACCGATACGCTAACCTTTGATACCGTATTTACGGCCCGTGGAAGTGCCACCCGGTATTTCAAGATTTATAACAGGCATTCGAAATTTATCCGGATCGGCAGGATATGGTTGGAGGAAGAAGCCCAGAGTTTCTTCCGGATGAATGTAGATGGTATTGCCGGCAATGAGGCAATGGATGTCGAAATACCACCAGAAGATAGTATCTACATTTTCTTCGAAGTGACCGTCGATCCGGATGATCCGGTTTCTATGAGTCCTTTTGTGATTAATGATATGGTCAATTTCGAAACCAATGGAAACAAGCAATCTGTTTTATTGGAAGCCTGGGGTCAGAATGCGAACTATCTTCCCAATCGATTTTCCGCCGGGCGGCAAAATCTATATACCTGCAACTTTAATGAGTGGATTTGGGATGATCCAAAGCCTTACGTGTTGTATGGTGTTTTGGTGATCGATAGCTGTACCCTGGTTATGCCAGCCGGCACACAGGTCTATGTCCATGGTGGTTACGGAAGGACACAGGAAGGAGATCCCTATAATGATGGGGTACTCTATATATTTAGAAATGGAAAATTGAAGATTGAAGGGACAAAGGAATCGCCGGTGGTCATCCAGGGTGACCGGTTGGAGGAGCAATATCAGGAAATCTCCGGGCAGTGGGGTCGTATCCAACTCGGCCCGCTGAGCCAGGGTCATGTCATTAATTATGCCGAGATAAAAAACGGAATTATTGGTCTGCTGGTGGATTCATTGGCAGAAGCAACTATAAAAAATACCAAGATTTATAATACGTCCTCCAGTGCTCTGGCCGCCTATAGTTCGCGGATTGTGGCCGAGAATTGTCTCTTCCATTCTTCCGGGGCCAACAATGTCACCTTTGTGCTTGGGGGCAACTACAGTTTCTCTTATTGTACTCTTGCCAATTATGGCACCTCCACGGAATCGCTGAGTGCTTCCAATTTTACCTGTCTGGACGGTAACATTCCCTGCAATCAGCCGGTTGCCGCACCCTTGAATATGACCTTCCGTAATTCCATTATTTATGGAAGTAGCCGTGATGTAATTGCTTTGGCTGATGGGGTAGGTGAACAAGATCCGAGTTTTTTTCGCTACCGTTTTCTCAATTGCATCGTGCGGGTAGACGAACTGCTGGATGAAGGTGGACATCCCGATTTTTTTGAGAACTGTGATCCCTGCCTTAACGGAGATAATGACACTCGTGTTTTTATCAATCCCGATTCCAATGATTATCATTTAGATAGTCTCTCGATCGCTATCGAGATGGGCAAGCCGATTATAAACATCAATCAGGATCTTGATGGTAATGATCGGGATCCGGATCGTCCGGACGCAGGCTGCTATGAGAGAATTAATTGATCAGGAGATTTTGTCATATTTACCCGCCATAGGATGATCATTCCGATTAAAAAGTAACACCCCAGTAACAACACACTGTTGCGCATCCCGCCACTGACCTGGTCGATAAAGCCAAAACTGAAAGTGCCGAAAACAATCGCCACTTTTTCCAGGACTTCATAGAAACTAAAATAAGAAGTGGTGTCTTCTTTTCGATTGCTGATCAATTTAGAATAAGTGGATCGACTCATGGACTGAATTCCTCCCATTACTAACCCCACCAGAGCCGCTACTAAATAAAACTGCATTTTGTCATTAACGAAATAAGCCAGGATACAGATGAAGATCCAGATCACAAGCATGGACATAAGAGATAGCTTGTTGCCCCTGATCTTGGATACATAAGCGAAGAGATAAGCACCGCCGATAGCTACCACCTGCAATATAATCACCACCAGAATTAGTTCCGAACTTCCAAATTGTAGTTCTTTCTCAGCAAAAGTGGCTGCTAAGTATAAGATTGTTTGTACTCCGGCGCTGTAACAGAAAAAAGAGATTAGAAAGCGCTTCAGGTTTTTCTGTGGTTTTAACTCATGCCATACCTGTTTGATTTCTCTTAATCCTTTCTTTAGGATCTTTTCTTCAAAACTGCCTTTTTTTTCTGCCGGCATGCGCCGAAAAGTAATTTGAGCAAATCCAATCCACCATATGCCAACCATCAGGAATGCCAACCTTACAGACAATGAATTTTCCTCAGGAATCCCAAAAAAGGATGGATCTAGTATGATCCAAAGATTTACCAATAACAGTATAACACTTCCGATATATCCGTATGCAAATCCCTTTGCGCTCACGCGGTCATATTTATCCGGAGATGTGATCAGGGGTAAGTACGAATTGTAAAATACTTTACCACCGTCAAAACCTATGGTAGCTAAAATGAAGAATGCCAGGGCTAGTCCTACCTGAGGCATTCCTTTGAAAAGAAATAATCCGGCACAGGAGATGGATCCCACGGTGGTAAACACCTTGAGGAAGAATAGTTTTCTACCGCTGTAATCTGCAATCCCTGACAGCAGGGGAAGCATTAGGGAAATCAACAAATAGGCGAATGAGATGGCAAATGCATAGAGGGAACTATTGCTTATTTGGGCACCGAAAAACGGTATGTAGTCATCCGTCATCCGGATATAGTAGTTTGGGAAAATAGCTACGGAAATGACCAACGCATAGGCGGAATTTGCCCAATCGAAAAAAGCCCAACCGTTGATGGTCTTCCGGTCATTTATTGCTGCGGGCACTTGATATCGTGTTTTTGTAAGATTGGGTAAGATAGGTCAATTATCTCAAATATAGTGCTATCTTGGATCAGGCCTCATTGAACCGAAAATCCACTATGTGATCACAGAATTCCAGATATGCGCATTCTTATTTTATCTCGAAATCAGTCACTTTATTCTACTCAAAGTCTCCTGAGGGCTTGTTATCGAAGAGGCCACTATGCACGGGTCATTGATCATTTGCAGTGTGATCTGGTGGTTGACAGCAACGAATTGGCGCTGTTCTATCAGGGAGTAAAGATCGAGGGATACGATGCGGTAATTCCCCGGGTTGGAAGTTCGGTGACCTTGTATGGTACGAATGTAATGCGGCAATTGGAGATGATGGGCACGTTTTCAGTCACCAGAGCTGAATCGATGTTGAAGACACGAAATAAGTGGCTTTGCTATCAGATTTTAGCCTCCGAGGGGATTCCCATACCCAAGTCTCTGTTACCCAATCTGGCCCAACTGGATGAGCAGTTGATCCGCTCAAATTTCAGCCAGCCATTGATCATCAAGATGCTGGAAAGTACCCATGGGCTTGGAGTGATCTTGTCAGAATCTTATAATAATGCATGTAGTACTATTGAAGCCTTTTTTCGCATGCGGGAGAGTGTTATGGTTCAGGAATATATAAGAGAATCAAGGGGTACCGATATCAGGGTATTGGTGGTTGATGATGCGATTATTGCTTCCATGAAACGTCAGGCCAAAGAAGGTGAATTCAGGTCTAATCTACATCGGGGTGCCACCGCCCTCGTTGAAAAACTGACGGAGGAAGAAAGATTTATCGCCCGCAAAGTATGTAAGTTGCTCAACCTGCAGGTCGCCGGTGTCGATCTTCTTAGATCAAAAGATGGACCAATGGTTTTAGAGATTAACTCTTCACCCGGTTTGGAAGGGATCGAAACGGTCACGGGGATAGATGTGTCCGGTCATATCGTTAAATTTATCGAACGGCAGATCAGGAAACGTGACAAACGAATGATGAGAAAGGCTTAGTAATGGGATTAGGGCTCACGATTAATAAGGTTGAAATCAAACCAGGTTCTTCCGAGATGATTAGTCTTTTTGTCGGTAAATTGCCGTCAGGGGCGAAGATTTCAGTAAAAACGCATGTCTTTTGCAGTGAACGGGAGGGGCCAAACGTTCTACTTCTGGCCGGTCTGCACGGGGATGAGATCAATGGCATAGAAATCCTGAGACAATCCATTTCTTCAGGTATGTTTGATCAGCTGACCTGTGGAAATGTCATCGTTATCCCAATTCTGAACATTTATGGATTCGTCAATTTTTCACGGGTAGTGCCAGATGGTAAAGATGTAAACCGGAGTTTTCCTGGCAGCATGTCTGGTTCTTTGGCTTCCCGAATGGCCAGTATACTCACGAAGCGTGTGTTGCCGGTTATTGATTTTGGAGTGGATTTCCATACGGGAGGTGACAATCGTTTTAACTACCCTCAAGTTCGTTATACCCGGAAAGATGACCAATCTAAATCGCTGGCGGAGGCATTTGGTGCCCCTTATCTGGTTGAAAAGGCACTGCTTAAAAAATCACTCCGCAAAACGGCTAGAGATCTTCAAAAACCGATCATCGTTTTTGAGGGAGGAGAAGCGCTGCGATTGGATGGCTTTGTAATCGAAACGGCACTCAAAGGGCTCAAACGCATGCTGATTAATCAGGGTATGTTGCCAGGGGAGGTTCCACCGGTGAGTTCTTTGACCTTTAGGAAGTCCTCCTGGATACGTGCCAAACAAGCAGGCATCTTTATCTGGTCTAAGAATTCAGGCCATAAGGTAATCAAAGGGGAAACCCTGGGGAGTATTTATGACCCCAATGGTAATTCACGAATTGCGGTTTCGGCCTCCCGGTCCGGATTTATTCTTGGGCACAATAATACCCCGGTTGTACATCAGGGGGATGCTTTGTTTCACCTAGGCTACAATGATGAATAGAAAAGGTCTGTTACTTAGTTACATTTCTATTTTCTTTCTTCCTCTCATGGGCAGCTGTCAGGCCAGTTATCAACCGGAACCTTTCGACCTGGCCGATGTATTGACAGATCCCTGTTACGAGACAGCATCCATTAGCTTTGCTGTATATGACCTGGATGGAGATAGTATCATTACCGGATATGAACCGGAAACAGCGTTGCCTCCGGCTTCCACCCAGAAGATCCTGACGACTGCGGCAGCGCTTCTGACGCTGGGTGAAGAATTTGAATTTGAAACGGATGTGCAGATTGCCGGTGCTATCCAAGACTCGACCTTAAAAGGTGATCTGATCATTAGGGGATTTGGGGATCCTGCCCTGGGATCGTCACATTTTGTGCAGGACGGTTTTGAGGGTGTCTTCGGAGTTATTACGCAGATGCTTCGGCAGGTGGGTATTCATCGGATTAGTGGTGATATTGTAGGAGATGCCGGTTACTATAGCCCCAGCACGATTCCCCGTTCCTGGCCATATCAGCACCTCGGCAACTATTATGGCGCATTTGCAACGGGGCTTAATTTTTTTGATAATCAATTCTTCTTAAAGTTTCATCAAAGGTCCAGTCCGGGTGAACCGATAGTGGATTTAACCATCGAACCAGGGGTGCCTGGTCTGACCCTGCGCTCGTATGTTAAATCCGGTCCACCCGGCAGTGGTGATGAGGCATACATCATGGGAGCTCCTTTTCAAACAAACCGTTATGTGCAGGGTACCATTCCTCCCGGCAATGGTTTATTTACAATCAGGGGTTCTCTACCCGATCCAGCCCTTTTTCTGACCTACCACCTAAAAAATTACTTCGAAACCCATGGGATTCAGGTCAACGGTACGTTTAGATCAAGTTATGATGCGGAACTGAAGACGGATCGATCATTGGGGACAATAAAATCTCCCAGTCTCTCTGAAATCGTGACTGTGACCAATCAGAAGAGTGTAAATCTATTTGCCGAAGCACTGGGATTACGAAGTATGAAAAATTATACAATGGACACCGACGACTGGCTGTTGGATTTTTGGAAAGAAAAGGGCATTGAAACGGGGGGATGTCATTTTTATGATTTTGCCGGATTAGCTCAGGACAATGCACTAAGTGCCCGGACCATGATTGAAATCCTGAGATACACTTATCAGGAAAGAGCGATATGGCCTTCATTCTTACGGAGTCTGGCGATAGCCGGAGAGCAGGGCACGCTCAGATCCATGTTTAGAGGTACTGCTGCCCAGGGCAAGATTTATGCAAAGAGTGGTTTGGTCAATGGTGTTCGTAGTTATGCAGGTTATATGGAGTCTAGTTCGGGCAAATGGTATGCCTTTGACCTCATGACATACAACCCCGATTGCGACAGTGGTACGGTCAGGAGAAAATTGGAAAACTGGATGGAGAAACTGTATATAGCTTTGCCTTGACGAGATAAGATATCCGTCCTTTTCTTGCAAAGGTCTGGTAAGGGCGGAGAAGAGGCGGTCTCATTAGTTGTCCTACTTCGAAGCTCTCCTCTCCGGCAATGAGTGCTATACGCTGATGAGTAAGATATAATCTGGCTTTCGCGCAATACGCAAACATTCAGATTTGCAGTTCTGATTTCTTAACATGTGGTAAAGAAAATTAGCAGATTTGGGGTAGACCCTGTATCTTTCGAACCGCTAACGAGAGTTTTGAATGAAACTGCCTTTGATTTTCTCTATTCTTTTTGCCTCTTTGGTGATTATATCAGCCTGTAAGAACAACGGAAATGATTCTGTCGCTGATCAGGAAGATATGGCGCGTGAGGATCACAAGTGGAGTCAGGATATTGATTTCGAGGAAAAGGTTTCTGTGTATGAGGATGAGAACAGGGATATTTGGCAAAAACCTGATCGCGTGATTGATATACTCGCACCACTTGAGGACAAAGTAGTAGTCGATCTTGGAGCAGGCACAGGATATTTTGCATTTCGACTGGTTCAGAAAGCACAGAAAGTGATCGCGGTGGACATCGATCAGGATTTTGTGAATTTTATGGAGAAGAAAAGACTGCTGCTTCCGCTGGAGCAACAAGACAAATTTGAAGTACGTCTGGCAGAAGCTCAGGATCCCCATATTCATAATGAGGAAGCAGATGCTGTTTTGATTGTGAACACTTATGCGTATTTACAGAATCGGATTAAGTACTTTGCCAATTTGAAGAAGGGTCTGAAACCTGGTGCCGAGCTCGTAATTATTGAATTTAAGATGAAAAATATACCGAATGGGCCTCCGGAAGAAGAGAAAGTATCGATTTCAACAGTCCAGTCCGAGCTCAATGCTGCCGGATTTCAGGATATAGATGTAGATGACAGGACCCTTGATTATCAGTATATTGTAACGGCTCATACTGCTTCTGCGATTCAATAATACATTTCACTTGTTTGGACAAAATTCGAGTTAGATACACAAAGGGCTTTTGCCCATTGACAGTTTTTTATCTTTACAATTTATATCGTTTAGCTATCAAATAATAATGGCAGTAGATGTTCTCCTTGGCCTTCAATGGGGAGATGAAGGAAAGGGTAAAATAGTAGATTTCCTAGCACCTGATTATCATATAATTTGTCGATTTCAAGGGGGCCCAAATGCAGGTCACACCCTAAAATTTGAAGGTAAAAAACACGTACTCCACACGATACCTTCGGGAATTTTTCGCGCCGATCTCATCAATGTGATTGGAAACGGAGTGGTAATCGATCCAGTCACACTCTCCAAAGAATTAAAGGAAGTCAAGGAAGCGGGAGTGACCATCGATGGAAATCTGCTGGTGGCAAGAAAGGCACACCTGATTCTTCCAACCCACCGGATGCTGGATCAGGCTTCAGAAGCACATAAAGGAAAATCCAAAATTGGATCGACATTGCGTGGAATTGGTCCCACATATATGGATAAGACCGGAAGAAACGGTCTCCGGGTTGGTGATATCCTATCACCCGATTTCCAAAGTAAATATGAGGCGCTCAAGGAAAAACATCTGGGTCTGCTGCAAATCTATCCCCAATTGGATTTTAATCTCGAAGAGGAAGAAGAGATCTGGATGCGATCACTGGAAGATCTCCGGGCACTTCCGCAGGTGGATGGAGAATACTACATCAATGACGCCTTGACCGCGGGTAAAAAGATTCTGGCAGAGGGTGCACAAGGCAGTATGCTGGATATCGATTTCGGGACCTATCCTTATGTGACTTCATCCAATACCATCACGGCTGGAGCCTGTACCGGGTTGGGCATATCTCCTAAGCAGATCGGAGAAGTGATAGGCATTACCAAAGCATATTGTACTAGGGTTGGGAGTGGACCATTTCCATCCGAGCTTTTTGATGAAGATGGCCGTAAACTGGCGGAAGTTGGGATGGAATTTGGAGCCACTACAGGAAGACCCCGGCGTTGTGGCTGGTTGGATGTGCCGCAGTTGAAGTATACGATCATGCTCAATGGGGTCACTCAATTGGTAATGACCAAAATCGATGTGCTGGATGGCTTCGAACAAATAAAAATTGCCAATGCCTACGAGATTGGGGATCAGCAAACATCTAATGTTCCCTTTGACATCTGTGAAGATGGTATTGATCCTGTATGGAAGGTATATGAAGGTTGGAATACTAGTCTGGAAGGGATTCGTAGCTATTCTGACTTACCGGTTCTCACCCGAAATTTTATCGAAGACCTGGAAAATCAACTGGGGGTCAGGTTTAGTATGATCAGTACTGGTCCGGATAGATCAAAGTTGATTACCCATTAGATTTTTTTGACTCTTTATGTTCGCAATCCGCTTTGCAGTGCCCATACAGGTTGAGAGCGTGATCAGTGACCACAAATTCAAGGATTTCACCCATGGTGTCTTTGATCTGTTGAATGCGGGGATCACAGAACTCCAGCACTTTACCACAATCTTTGCAAATCAGGTGATCATGTTGTTTGTAGCCATGTGATTTTTCATATTGAGCCAGATTCTTGCCGAATTGATGTTTTTTGATCAAATCACAGGTTACCAGGAGCTCCAGCGTATTGTACACCGTAGCCCGGCTAACCCGGTAATTTTGATTTTTCATATGTATATAAAGAGCTTCGGCGTCAAAATGATCGGTACGCCCGTATATTTCTTCTAGAATAGCATAACGTTCGGGAGTCTTTCGAAGACTTTGCTTTTCGAGATGCTTTGAAAAGATCTCCTTCACCTCATCTATTATCGAAATATTATGTTGATCATTCTTCATCATTGTGATCGGTTCTGATTACCGTAGAGACTCCCTTCAGAGACTTTAATGCGCGTATAGCCAGGTTAAGCTGGTTGGTGTTAGCTACTACCAGACTAATTTTTCCTTCATAATAACCTTCGTCACCTGCCATCGAGAAAGAACGGATATTCATACCTAGCTTGGAAGAAATTTCTCCGGTTACCCTTTCGATAACCCCGGGACCATCATCAATCCCTGTGATCACCAAATTAGCCACAAATTCAGTTGATGCCTGACTGGCCCATTCCGCATTGAGGGTGCGATATCCAAAGTTGGTCATCATGTTTTCCGCATTAGGACATGCCGTACGGTGCACTTTCACGCCACTGTTTGTACCTACGAATGCAAAGATGTCATCCCCCATTACCGGATTACAACAGGTCGCAAAAGAATAGTCATATTGCTCACCGGGCTCTCCATTAATGGTGATTAAATTCTTAGAAGTGGCGCGCGGCTTTCTGCTTCTTTTTATGACCGGTTCTTCTACCGGCTCTGCCTCAATTTTCCTATGTTTTGGTACATCAAATAAGATCCGGCCATGTTCGGTCTTGTATTCCCTTAGATCGGAAAGATTTATATATCCATTGTAGATCGTGGCGAACAGATCAGTGCGATTCTTAAAGCCATAGTGCTTGGCTATATTATCCGCATTGAGCTCCAGGTCCAGTTTCATATGGCTTAACTTGCGTTCAAGCATCTCTTTTCCCATGTCGGCCAATCTACGCAGGTCTTCCCGTAGAGCTGATTTGATTTTGGATCTGGCCCGACCGGTTACTACCATTTTCAACCAGTCTTCATTGGGTCTTTGATTCTTACTGGTTGTTACATGTACCTGGTCTCCACTCTCCAACTCGTATCCCATTGGAACCAATCGATTATTGACCTTGATCGCAGTACAATGATATCCTACATCGGTGTGGATACTAAATGCGAAGTCTAAAGCGGTAGCCCCTTTGGGCAATATTTTCATATCCCCCTTTGGAGTGTAGACAAATACTTCTTCGCTAAACAAATTACTTTTGAAGTCAGAGACAAACTCCAGGGCATCCTTATCCACATCCTCCATCAAATCCCTGATATTATCGAGCCAGGCATCATATAGATCTTGCTGGTTTTTGATCTGCTTGTATTTCCAATGTGCAGCAAAACCCCGCTCTGCGATCTCATCCATCCGCTCGCTACGGATCTGTACTTCGACGTACCTCCCCTTTGGTCCGATCACTGTGGTATGGAGCGACTCATAGCCATTTGATTTGGGGGTAGTGATCCAGTCTTTGAGCCTCTCGGGTATAGGTGTGTGGACATCCGTGACGATGGAGTAGACCTGCCAGCAGATAGGTTTTTCTTTTTCCCTGGAAATGTCTATGATGATCCGGACAGCAAATAAATCATAGATCTCCTCAAATGGTACATTCTTCTTCTTAATCTTATTGTAGATGGAAGAGATCGATTTGGGACGTCCGTGTATGCGGTATTTTATCTTGAGTTCATCCAGCTTTTCCCGAAGCGGATCAATAAACTCATTGATATATGCATTGCGCTGTCGCTTGGTCTCCTGAAGTTTGCGGGCTATTTCATCGTACTGATCCCTCTCTGTGATTTTCATACACAGATCCTGAAACTCAGTCTTCAGGTTATATAGTCCAAGTCGATGTGCCAGCGGAGCATAGATATAACTAGTCTCAGCCGCGATCCGCAATTGTTTATGTTTAGGCATCGCTCCAATGGTCCTCATATTGTGGACCCGGTCTGCCATTTTTATCAAAACTACTCGTACGTCATAGACCAGCGTACTCAGTACTTTCTTAAAGTTCTCGGCCTGGGCGGTGGTAGGATTAAAGTCTCTCTTTAATTTGGTGAGCCCATCTACAATGTTTGCAATCTTATCACCAAATCGCTCATGGATGTCATCCAGTGTGACTGAGGTGTCCTCCACTACATCATGTAACAGTGCGGCAACAATGGCTGTTGGACCCAGTCCGATCTCTTCAGCGCAGATTCTGGCCACCTCGATAGGATGTAAGATATATGGCTCGCCTGATTTACGTCTTTGTTCGTGATGGGCCTCCACCGCTATCTCGTAAGCCTTGCGGATATTCTTACGATCGCTTTCGTCAATTTTGACCTTAATTGATTTCAGCAACTTCCGGTAAGCCGATTGTATCAGCTTTCGATCATCCACTGTATCATGTGCTACCGGAGGCATATAATCTCTTTATTTACTTACTGAAAAACAATAATTGTACCCTGATGGTTCTGGAGCTAACATATTGATAACAAATCTAATAGAAATTTAGCTGCCCCAACTTTTTAGTTATAATCATTCTTAACAAACATAAGATTTTTAGAAAAACCATCTAAATGATATAAGTCAGACTATCTATGGAACCGGTGTTTGTTAAAATCAAAAACGTTTTATCTTTGCAGCCGCATCTAATTTCATACCGGCGGGTGTGGTGGAATTGGTAGACACGCTAGACTTAGGATCTAGTGCCGCGAGGCGTGGGAGTTCGAGTCTCTTCACCCGCACGAGGAAACAAACGGTTGTCATTTCAGGCAACCGTTTTTAGTATCACCTCTCTCAATCAATGAGGAGGAATTCTCAGGTGACGTCCAGCGAATGTCCTGAAAGTCCTCGCTTCAACCTTATTTGTTTTAAAGCGCAGGGAGTACTATTTTTGCGGCCATTTTAGCATACTGGCATTTTAATTCCTAGTGCCTATTTATTAATACAATTATTTGAACACCATGAGTGTAGTCCGTACGGATAAAGAAAACCAAGAAGCAGAACTCGCCATTCAGATTGCGAAGAGTGATTATCAGGGTAAACTTTCTGAAGAACTTAAAAAATACCAACAGAAGGCACACATGAAAGGCTTTCGGAAAGGTAAAGTCCCGATGAGCGTGATTCGAAAAATGTACGGCAAAGCCATGCTTGCCGATGTCGTCAACAATTTAATTCAGGAGAAGCTGGGTGGATACCTCGAGGAGGAGAAACTGGACATACTGGGTCAGCCTTTGCCTTCTAAAAATCAAAAAATCTATGATTTTAGTCTGGATGCTTCAGAGGATTTCACCTTTCTTTTTGACGTAGGACTTACCCCTCAATTTGAATTGAATGGGGTGGAAGAATCAACAATATATAAGATCCCTAAAGTACAGGTCACCGATGAAATGATCGACAAAGAAATTGAGGCACTTAGGAAACGGTTTGGCACGGAGATACACCCCGAAGATGGTTTTCGGGATGACGACCGGTTGCTTCTCAATGCTAAAGAGTTGGATGGCGATCAATTGAAGAATAAGGGTTTTGAAACCTCTTTTCAGATCATGGTGTCAAATATTGCCGATGAATCATTGAGAGATAAGGTGAAGTCAATGATTAAGGGAGATAGTTTTCATTTCAATATTTATGAGATTGAAGGAGAGAAGTCAGAAGAATACGTTAAGAAATATCTTCTTAATCTGGAGAAAGATGAAATGGATAAGGAAGTAGGTAAAATGTTTGAAGGTACGATTGCTGAAGTCAACCGGATTGCACTAGCCGAACTGAATGAAGAATTTTTCAATCAGGCTTTTGGAGAAGGTGAAGTCAGTTCTGAACAAGAAGCCAGAGACAAGATGAAAGAGACCATCGAGAACTACTATTTGCGCCAGGCAGAGGCACTGCTTTTTAAAGATTTTCAAGAGAAGCTGCTTGAGATAAATCAAGTTGAACTGCCGGATGAGTTTTTAAAGAGATGGTTGATTGCCAGCAACGAAAACCTCCATAAAGATCAGTTGGAGCATGAATATCCTGATTTTACCCGCAATCTCGTATGGACCCTGATCGAAAGAAAGATCAAAGATAAATTCGAGTTGAAGGTTGAAGTTGATGAAGTGAAAGCGATCATGCGAAATCAGATCAGGCAATATTTCGGCAACTACCCGGTAGGAGATGATGTACTGGAAGGATCAGTAGATCGTATGATGGCTAATCAGGAGCAATTCAACCGGGCATATGAGGAGGCGATGTCGGACAAAATATTCGAGGCAGTTCGGGATCATGTAACCCTCGAGGATAATCCCGTCACCCTGGAAGAATTTCAGGAGATGGTAGCCGCTGCTCAGGCTGCCCGGGAAAAACACCATGATCACGACCATGATCATGATCATCATCATGAAGAGGAATGATTCTTGAAGTCCCTTAAACATTTTGACCGTAATTAAATTATAATGTAGGTCAGTTTGATACAATTACTATTTTACAACTGAATTAATAGAATAGAATATGTTTAGCAAGGACGAGTTTAAAAAATATGCCACCAAACATATGGGTATGTCAACCATGCATCTCGAGAAGTACATGGAGACCTCCGTGCCCAATATACATGGATTCACGCCACATGTGATCGAAGAACGACAACTTAATGTGGTTGGAATGGATGTGTTTTCCCGCCTGATGATGGACAGGATTATTTTTATGGGCGTACCGGTCAATGACTATGTCGCCAACGTTATTCAGGCTCAGCTTCTCTTTCTGGAGTCAACCGATCCGAAAAGGGATGTCCAGATGTTTATCAACAGTCCGGGAGGAAGTGTGATCGCAGGTCTGGGCATTTACGATACTATGCAATATGTAGCTCCGGACATCGGTACGATATGTACGGGTCTGGCCGCTTCGATGGGAGCCGTACTACTGTCTGCCGGATCCAAAGGAAAACGAACTGCCTTGCCCCATGCCCGGGTTATGATTCACCAGCCTTCGGGTGGAATGCAGGGTCAGTTTTCGGACATGGAGATAAGTTATCAGCTTATCAAATCGATGCGGAAAGAGTTATATGATATTCTCGCCAACCATACCGGTCAATCATATGAAAAAGTGGAAGAAGATTGCGATCGTGATAACTGGATGACTGCCAACGAGGCGAAAGAATACGGGTTGGTTGATGAGGTGCTGGATCGAGCTCCCAAAGGAGACAATAAGGATAACTAAGTAGATTTTTTAGAAACATAATTTGAATATTCAACTGGCAGCTGTGGCAGGGATCATTGCGTTTCTGCAACATTTGCTGGATATTTGTATACCTTTGGATGTCAGTTGATAAAGTTGATATGGAAGACAAGAATGTAAGATGCTCCTTCTGTGGCCGCGATAAATCTGAAGCATTAATTCTCATTGCGGGCATCGACGGTCATATCTGTGAAGTCTGTGTTGAACAAGCCACAGATATCGTGAAAGAGGAGCTTTTCTCCAATAAGGAAAAGGAAAAGAGCAAATTCCTGCTCCCTTCCAACCTAACCCCTAAGAAGATCAAGGAATATTTGGATGATTATGTCATTGACCAGGATGATGCAAAAAAATACCTGGCCGTAGCCGTGTATAATCATTACAAAAGAATTGGGGTTGATTTTAAAGATGATATTGAGATTGAGAAGTCCAATATCCTTTTCGTTGGTCGTACCGGTACCGGAAAAACGCTCATGGCCAAGTCAATTGCCAAGCTGCTGAATGTACCTTTTGCCATCGTTGATGCAACGGTATTTACTGAAGCCGGTTATGTGGGAGAAGATGTGGAAAGTATCCTAAGCCGTTTGTTACAAGTATGTGACTACAATGTTCAGGCGGCAGAGAAAGGTATAGTCTATATCGATGAAATTGATAAAATCGCCCGCAAGAGCGATAATCCTTCGATTACCCGTGATGTTTCCGGCGAGGGTGTGCAGCAGGCTCTTTTGAAAATGCTGGAAGGTACGGACGTGAATGTTCCTCCGCAGGGTGGTCGAAAACACCCGGAGCAGAAATTGATCAAGGTCAATACCGAGAATATTCTTTTTATCTGTGGAGGTGCCTTTGACGGTATTGAAAAGGTAATCGCCCGGCGACTCAACACACAGGTGATCGGATACAACTCTAAAGAAAAAGATAAAATCGACCGGGAAAACCTCCTGCAGTATGTCAATCATCAGGATCTCCGGCATTACGGATTAATCCCGGAATTGTTAGGTCGCCTCCCGGTACTGACCTATTTGAATCCGCTGGATGTGAAGGCGTTGGAATCTATCCTGACCGAGCCGAAAAATGCAATCGTCAAGCAGTATAAGAAACTCTTCCTCCTTGAAGGCATTGAACTAAAAATTACAAAAGGTGCCCTTGAATATATTGCCGAAAAAGCAATGCAATACAATCTTGGAGCCCGGGGTCTGCGATCTATCTGTGAAGAGATCATGACCGACGCCATGTTTGAGATGCCTTCTAAGAAAAATGTGAAAACACTGGAGGTAGACTTGCACTATGTAAAGGAAAAGTTGGACAATTCAAAGCTCTCTCAGTTGAAGGTAGCTTCCTGAAATCGTTAAATATCCTTTAAAGAATCCACACAGCTCAGCAAAATACTGACTATCAACCGTTAAGGATGGGTGAGTTAGTATGTTTTTGCTTGAAACTATAGCTTAAATAGTGTAATTTTGCATCCCTATGAAAATACAGAGCCTTAAAGGTTGGTTGATTTTCTCTTTAATCGTTTCATTATCAATCAGTTGTAGAACTGAGTTTGAAAAGATCCGTACCAGTAATGATCCTGAGCTGATCTATAATAGGGCCATGGCGTATTACGATGAAGGTCAATACCTGCGGGCTCAGACATTATTCGAATTGGTTTTGAACAGTTTTCGCGGTTCTGCCAAGGCGGAGGAATTGGCTTTCAAGTATGCTTATACTCATTACTACCAGGGCAACTTCATCCTGGCTTCACACTATTTTGAGAATTTCTCGAATACATATACTTCCAGTGATCGCCGGGAAGAAGTGGACTATCTGAATGCATATTCCAACTACCTGCTTTCGCCCTCATACAGGCTTGATCAGACCTATACGGATAAAGCTATCGAACTCTTTCAGATCTTTATAAATACCTATCCCAATAGTGAGCGGGTGGTTTCTGCCAATGATCTGATCAATGAGCTCAGGGCAAAACTGGAGACCAAAGAGTATGAACAGGGGAAACTTTATTATGATCTGAAAGACTATAATGCCGCGGTGCACTCTTTTGAAAATCTTTTAAAAGATTTTCCCGAGACGGATAATGCAGAAGAAGTACGATTTCTGATCCTGAAATCTGCTTTTTTACATGCAGAAAACAGCTTCTATGAGAGGCAAAAAGAACGCTATGAATTGGCGATCGAAAAATTTGACGAGTTTAAAAAGAAATTTCCATCCAGTAAATATAATTCAGAAGCAACGGCAATGCTCAACCAGAGCCGGGCTACACTTAAAAAATTTGTTCAATGACAGATATCAAATCTCAGGTTCAGGGCTATAATGCCTTCGCGAAAGCACGTGACATTCGTCAGCTGGTGAATAAAACCGGCAATATTTATGAGACTTTGGCAATCATCAGCAAGCGAGCCAATCAGCTCAATGTTGAGATCAAACATGAGCTCTCGGAAAAACTGGAAGAGTTTGCCACCTCATCTGATACCATCGAAGAGGTACATGAGAACAAGGAACAAATTGAAATCTCTAAATTTTATGAGCGATTACCCAATCCAGCCCTGATCGCAACCGAAGAGTACCTCACTGGCAATATAAAATCACGCTACAAAGACGAGCAAAGAAGAGATCATTCGGATGAAGACGAGGAGCGGATCGGCAGGACCGAGTTGAATCTCGGATAAATCAAGCTTGTCTATGCTTGCTGGCAAAAAGATATTGCTCGGCGTCACCGGAAGTATTGCTGCTTATAAATCTGCTTTCCTGGTCAGGCTATTGATAAAAGAAGGCGCTGAGGTGCAGGTTGTTATGACCAATGCTTCCAGGGACTTCATTTCTCCTCTGACCCTTTCGACCTTATCCCGTAACCCGGTTTTTTCAGAGGTCAGTACCGAAGAAAGCTGGAATAATCATGTGGAACTGGGTTTGTGGGCGGATCTTTTTATAATTGCGCCGGCCTCCGCCAATACACTTGCAAAGTTGGCTTCAGGTATCTGTGATAATATGCTCACTGCCTGCTATTTGTCTGCCCGGTGTCCGGTTGTAGTTGCACCGGCAATGGATGTTGACATGTGGCATCATCCGTCTACCCGGCGAAATTTGGATCAATTAAAACAGGATCAGGTGTCGCTTATCCCGGTGGAAGATGGAGAATTAGCCAGTGGACTCACTGGACCGGGAAGAATGGCTGAACCCGAACATATTGTCCGTTATCTGGCTCATTTTTTTAGCACAAACGAATCTTTTGCCGGTAAAAAGGTCCTGGTAACCGCTGGTCCTACCTATGAAGAAATCGATCCGGTAAGATTTATCGGAAACCGTTCCAGTGGAAAAATGGGACTGGCCTTGGCAGAAGAGCTCACCTCCCGGGGAGCAGAGGTCTACTTGATTCTGGGACCAAACCGGTTGCCTCTTCCGGACCATCCAAAGTTAAAAGTACAACCAGTCACCTCCGCGTCAGAAATGGCTGATGCTGCCAGGAAACGGTGGCCCGAATGCCAAATCGCCATTTTCGCGGCGGCAGTAGCAGACTATACACCGGCTACCAGAGCCGAACAGAAGATTAAGAAATCGGATGCCGCAATGAATATTGAATTAGTGCGAACTGAGGATATAGCCGCCACACTGGGAAAATTGAAAGAGCCAGACCAGATGACGGTCGGTTTCGCTCTGGAGACAGAAAACGAAGAAAAACACGCTCTGCGGAAAATCAAAAAGAAAAATTTTGATTTTATCGTACTCAATTCGTTACAAGATGCAGGTGCGGGATTTCAGCATGAGACCAACAAAATCACCATATTGACTGCAGATGGGGAAAAGATGGCTTTCCCCCTGAAATCAAAGACTGAAGTCGCCAGGGATATCGTTGATGTATTGGAAGAAAAGATGATAAAAAGAATTAAGGAATGAAATTATACTCGCTGATATCTGCAATGTTCCTATTGCCCTTCATGGTGGTAAGTCAGGAGTTTAACTTTGCCGTTGATGTAAAGGCTCCCACCCTGCAAACAGCTGATCCCCGGATTTTTGAGGAATTAAAAAATAAAGTAACTGAACTTCTCAATAATCGCCGATGGTCGGATGAGACCTACAATGACTATGAAAGAATAAAGGGTAACCTGAATATCACCATCACCAATGAACTTAACGCCACGACCTTTGCCGGTGAAATTAGCATCCAGGCAATAAGGCCGGTCTACGGTAGTACTTATGAAACGCCTTTACTTAATCATATAGACAAGGAATTCATTTTTCAGTTTGAATCAACTACTCCGGTTATTTATAGCGAAAATGTCTACAACGATAACCTGACCTCCGTGTTGGCTTTTTATATGTACTATATTTTAGGTTTGGATCATGATAGCTTTGCTCTCTATGGAGGAGATATCTATTATCAAAGAGCGCAGGAGATTATCAATTCACTGCCCTCTGAATTTGCGCAGGATCAAAAGTCGGGCTGGAGCAGCAAAGCTAATGGTCGAAACCGCTACTACATGATTGAAAATATTCTAAGTCCCAGGACCAGACCATATCGCAAGGCCCTCTACGAATATCACTTGAAAGGGCTCGATTTGATGTCGAAGAATGCTGAAGAGGGAAAAGTGGGTATTGTCGGAGCACTAAAATCGATCGAGACAGTAAATTCGGATTATCCGAATTCGATGATTGTGCAAATGTTTGCCAATGCGAAGGCCCAGGAAGTCACGGAGATCTTTGCCGTAGCAGACAGAAATCAAAAGAATGATGTTTATCGGATTATGACTACTATCGATCCGGCAAATAGAAACAAGTATACCCCGATACGCCGGTAAGCGATGACGAGATTGGCCATATTTGCTTCGGGTTCCGGTACTAATGCTGAAAAACTCATTCAATACTTTTCGGAAGTAGGGGATATTGAAGTTTCACTGATCGTATGTAATAAGGTAAAGGCCGGTGTACTGGATATCGCGGAGCGCTGGGGTATTCCCTCTATACTAATCGATCGCGATTTTTTTTATAAATCGGATCAGATGCTCTTTGAACTAAAGCAGCAGGGTATTGATTTTATCATTTTGGCTGGATTCCTTTGGATGGTACCACCCTATCTGATCCATGGCTACCAGGGAAAAATGTTAAATATCCATCCGGCCTTGTTACCCAAATTCGGTGGAAAGGGAATGTATGGTATGCATGTGCACGAAGCGGTCAAGAGAGCAGGAGAAAAAATTACCGGGATCACGATCCACCTGGTCAATGAAAAATATGACGATGGGGCCGTTGTTTTTCAGGCAACCTGCCCAGTTACCTCTGAAGATACACCAGATGATATCCGGAAAAAAGTCCAGCTATTGGAACACCGGCATTTTCCCGAAGTGGTGGAAAAAGTCGTACGGGAAAAGTTTCACAAATAACTTTCTTTCCAGAGCGGAAGTTTACTTCCGTAACGGTAATTGTACCCCTCGATACCTTGAAGTCCACCGGAATGTACAGCCAGAATAGTGGAGCCTTCAGGAATGTTTCCATTTCGGATCTCTGAAAATAATTGAAAAAACATTTTACCCGTATAGACCGGATCCAAAAGAATTCTGAAGTCTTTAAGAAAAGATAAAATGAATTTCTCCAGTTCGGGACTTTTCTTTCCATATCCACCGAGGTGCGCCTCAACAAGACGCAGTCTATCGCCTTCAGTGTTTCTCCCTCTGACTAATTCATCTTCTGTTTTTCCGAGGTTAAATCCTTTCAAGACCAGAAATGCCAATAATTTTTCTTCATTATTTAATTCCTGCAGGATGCCCAGGGCAGTACTGCCGGTGCCGTATGCACAGCACCAATAATCTATTCTGACCGGGACCTGTAATCGCACCTCTCCAACCAGCTCTCCTACACCTTTTTGTGCCAGGGAGTGATGTCCTCCTTCCGGTATGATATACGCGTCGGGGTAGATCGACTGCAGGTACTCGATAAATTCACTATTTCCTTTTTTTGCATAGAGTGATCTTTGCATGGGATGA
>JAGQWZ010000473.1 GCA_020436835.1 Saprospiraceae bacterium
ACAGCATCGAACCAAGAGTTTCTTTTCGTTATAAAACTTCGGCAATATCTTCAATAAAAGGTGGCTATAGCAAGACATCTCAATTTATTAATCAACTGTTCAATTCAGACTCCCCCACCCCGATTAGTCAATGGCAGCTTTCGAAACCTAATCTGCGTCCTCTGAAAGGAGATACTTATTCCTTAGGTTATTTCCAGACTTCCACCGGCGACATCTGGGAATTTTCAACAGAAGTCTATTTTAGGAAAGTCCATCATTTGTATGACTACAAGGACTTTGCCTCTCTAATTCTAAATAGACAAATTGAAACCGAGATATTATATGGTAAAGGTCGAGCTTATGGTATAGAATGGAGTGTAAAAAAGAAAGAGGGAATTGTTCATGGTTCTTTGTCTTATCATTTGAGTAGGACAGAGCGTTTAATCTCGGGAATCAACAAGGGAAATTGGTATCCCAGTAACTTTGACAAACCGCATGATCTCTCAATTCTCATCAATTATCAACCCAACAGGAGGAATACTTTATCTTTCAATTTTGTTTATGCCAGTGGCAGGCCGACGACAACTCCCGGAGGGAATTTTCAGTTGGAAAATGGTCTGGTAGTTCCTGTATATTACTCAAGGAATCAAGATCGAATTCCTGATTATCACAGGATTGATGTCTCATATACAATAGGTCAGAGTTATAAGCGGGACCAGAAGGTAAGAACAAGTTGGACGATCTCGGTATACAATATCTACGGTCGCAGAAATGCATTTTCCGTTTTTTACACTACGGCAGCATTTCGTCAGATCGAAGGGAAAAAACTCTCAATTCTGGGAAATGCGTTTCCTTCCATCACCTTTAATATCGACATTTAGTCAAAAAAATGTTCCTTATTCATTTGATGCAGCGCCGGTGCAAAAGAAATCCCTTTATGCACCTGGTTTGACTGTTATATTCCACCAACGTATTGTAATATAACAGAAGGAAATATCCCTTGGTGAATTCGTGATCATCGCCTTATACAAATAGGAATTCTATTAATCACGCATTATAGTTCATTTTCTATTCCTACAAAATACAAATCGAAACCACCCCGGCCTCCGTGCCGGTTTGAGGAGAAAACCAGCATAATTTGATTCGATGAAACCCTTTCATCAATCAAAATCGGCCTGTACTCATCCGCCCCCGTGTTGATCCTGCTGCCAAAATTGACAGGGATTCCCCATTTTCCCTTTTCCAGGATACTATAGTACAAGTCGAATCCGCCAAAGCCGCCATCCCGATCTGATGCAAATACCAATATATTGTCAAGAATAAAAGGACATTTATCATCTTGACGGCTGGATAGAATGGAATCCATATACACTTCATATTGTACCGTATCAGACAAGGATTTTTCAAGGTCTTGTGTAATTCCCAGATTCACGTAGTAGAAATTAAAATCTTTCCCATTTCGGTTCGAACAGAAATAAATCTTTGATTGATCCGGGTTGAAGGTGGGATACATATCGTCTTCAGTGGAATTAAGGTATCTAATTTCTCTAGGTTGTGAGAAATCAGCAGAGGTCTGGTTTGAAATGAAATTTATTTGAGCATCACCAGTGATGTCCGTTGAATAAAGTAATGTGAACTTGTATTCGTAAAGATCCAGGATTGCAAGCAAGTTTGGCCCAAGTTCATTACCAACCGTTCCTATTTTTTTCAGACCCGTTTCAATCACTTCATATTCCTGCTGCCGGGAACTCCAATTTGCATAATCATTCAGGACCTCCAACTTGCCGGTTTTTTTATCAAACCGTACGTTCATTGGCTCGAAGATGATGTCAAAATCCTTGCCCTGACTTTTTCTATTGGTGGAGAAACAAAATGGTATCAGATCTCCCAAAGTAGGTGCGGTAGAATTATAGTCATCGTAAACAGTGTTAAAATCAACCAGGTTTACCGGTCGATCAGGGAGGCTACCCTCTTCAAACTTATATCCAGGTAAAAACCAATCACAGGCGTACCAACTGGATAACGTTGCTATCAATGCAATCTTGCAAATCATACGTATATCCATGATTCTTTTTCTGGTCATATTCTTAGAATAAGAACAGGCATCTAATTTCAGCAAACAAGCGGTATATTAAAACTTTATTTCCGCACCAATCTGAATACCCAATAAATTCAGGGTGCCATTAAATACGGAGAAATTAGTTTTAGCTGAATCGCCTTTCAGCCTCCAGGCGCCAACTTCATAGCTCAATCCATTCAACCGGCCGATCAAATTGATTTTGGTGCTGATTTCATAGGAGGCCATCGGATCAATCCCTACGGCAAAGGAAGAATTGCTCGCATTGTAGATTTCGTCATTCCGCACTTTAATGGTAGTCTGTCCCCGGTTAAATAAAAGCGATGGTTCGATTTGAAAAAGCAATTTATGACCTGGATTGAAGCCATACCTTGCAAACACCCCAACGGATCCGGAATGAACCCTTGTTTTTTCCGTTTTATTATCTTCTTCCAAATCCAGGTTATTGCTTATAAACGAATATCCCAAGGTCAGCCCTGCAATCCATCTTTCATTTAGTCTCTTTCCTAAATAGGGTCTTATGCTGATTTGAGATTGCGCTGTTTCACGATCCGCAGAGGGATAAAGCACCGTATTGGAGGACCGGTCATAACCTATAGACCCGCCCAGCAACCAGGCAGCTTCCTGAGCCCCGGTCCGAAAATGACCGGACGCTAACAGAATCAGGGCTACCATGGTTGACTGCAAATACTGATTGTTAAAATTCATCGGTTGGAGTAGATTCAAAACTGTCACTCGATCAGTGGCCGGCAATCCGGGTTGATCTCAAAAATTACTTTAAAAGTAGGTCTGAAAGGATAAATGCCGAACGAGGATAATCAGGCAGAGAAATGAGTGTTATCACATGTTGGTGCTATAATAAGAATTTGGTTTTTTCGTCTCTAAATAGATGAAGTTTACGCCAAACTTCGCTTTAACAAAACTCAGTGCATTATGAGTCGATTATTTTTGGTTGGAATGGTCATAAGCTTTTTGCTGGCAGGTGGCTGCAATAAAGACGAGGAAAACGGCCAGGTCATAAAACACCACCTCAGGGTGAAATCCGGCGCATTGCTAGAATTCAAGATCGGAAATACACCCACCGAAGGATTCCGTCAAATTATCAAACATCCGGATCACTATCTTATTAGTGAACTGATTTTCTCCTCCACCTATCGCTATCAATCGGAGGAAGGCTTTCGCGGCAGGGAACAGGTGGTGATCGAGAGCAAAGAAAGTGCTGGTGGTCAGGAATTCTCGATTCTCAACACCTTTAAGCTAGTAATCGATGTTGATTGACCCACGGAGCAGCAGCGCCTGAGGCAAGTGGTTCTGATGCTCATAGGCGGCCAGGTTCACACTCGAAAGGGTTCCCAGACGCCGTTCATCGATAAAATCCCGGCATTCATATAGTAATAGGCATTATTTAAGTACTTTGTATTGCATAGTACCTTAAATGCACTTATATTTGAAGTATGAAGATCGAAAATACAAAAGCACAAATGCGCAAGGGAGTTCTGGAGCTCTGCATTCTGGCGATCATATCCGAGGGGGAAGCGTATCCTTCCGATATCATCGACAAGCTGAAGGCGAATGAACTCATTGTGGTGGAGGGTACGATGTATCCGCTGCTGACCCGTCTCAAAAATGCCGGTCTGCTGGGATATAACTGGCAGGAATCCACTTCGGGACCACCCCGGAAATACTATCATCTGACAGAAGATGGAACGTCATTCCTGAGAGAACTGTTGGATACCTGGAACCAATTAGCAAATGTAGTTACACAATCAACAAAAAACCTGGTTGAAAATGAATAAGACACATAATATAAACATCGGTGGTTTTCCTTTCACCATAGACGATGATGCCTATGCCACCTTGGAAAGCTACCTCAGTAAAATTGAAGGACACTTCCGCCGGTCGGAAGGGTATGAAGAAATTGTTGACGATATCGAACGGCGAATCGCGGAGCTGCTCAACGACAGACTAAAGAACAAGAAAATTGTATCCAGCGATGATGTACGGCAGGCCATCGCCATCCTGGGTACGCCGGAAGACTTTGGAACCGCATCTGACTATGATGATTATCAGGATGCCACTCCCGACCGGGAATACAAGACCGGAAGGAAACTGTATCGCGATCCGGATGACAAAGTGATTGGTGGCGTATGTAGTGGCCTCGCCGCCTACTTCGGGATCCAGGAACCCATTTGGGTGCGGGTAGGATTTGCCTTGGTATTCTTCGCCGGTGGATTAAGTCTGCCCATCTACATCTTGCTGTGGGCTCTCGTACCGGTAGCGGAAACACCCGGAGATTTCCTGGCTATGCGCGGTGAAAAGATCAATGTGAAAAACATTGCCAAGATCGTGGAAGAACAGGTAGAACAGATTTCAGATCAATTGTCTGAAATAGGTCAGGACTGGAAATCCAAGCGCCGAAAAAAAAAGTCCGAACGCAAAGAACGGAAATCCTGGAAAGATCACCTTTGAGGTCGGGGTTTCTCCTCTAGACACTAAATCATTAATAAACTGACAAATATGCCTGGCTCTGGGAGCCAGGCTTTTTTTTTACTAACTCCTTACTGATTCATGATCACATCTCCAGGGCCACTTTTACGTAAGAACGGCGTCAGATATTTAACCTCTTCCCTTCTTGTCAGTCTGCTGGTTGAACTTAATACGTAATGGTCTCAGACAGGTCCTTATTAACTACAGCATAACACATATATATTTGTACATCAATTAATTACGCTTTGCTCATAACTGTGATTATGTTAAGTAGAGGGTTTTTCTTTAGGTTGTTAAATGTTAAAATACAAAGATTTAACAATCACCTACTTGACTATGTAAATTGTCTATTATAATTTGCATTCAATGAATTCATCCTCACGCGTGAGCAGGTACCTACACCATACGAGCAACAAATCTACTTTTCGTGGAATCGGGTAATTGTATGCTTTTGACTTTCTCAGGCATTCAACTTATATGACTACCCCTATTTATTAATTTAAAAATCATCTTAATTATGACTTATTTAAAAAATTGGAGCGCACTAATCGTTGTGCTCATACTGGGGATGTTTATGGCATCCTGTGATAAAGAATCCACCGCCGTACATAAGGATGACATTGCCAAAGCTAGCTATGAAAATACCGTCTTCCGCAGCGACTACAGCAGCATGGAAGAATACCTGGAACATCGAAATGCCGAGATCGAGAAATCCGGGATCGATTTTCGGGTAGAACCCACTACGGTAGAAGAGCTGAACGCGATTATGATTGAAAATGGTCTGGAACCTTTTACCGAAGAGGAAGTGACGCGAGCTCACAAACGCGGTGGAGGTTGTGGTCCATATCCATGTTCTACCTGGGTCAATCATGGCGATTGGGCTACTCAGGATGGTGTGTTAAGTACCTATGACCTGGTGAAGG
>JAGQWZ010000053.1 GCA_020436835.1 Saprospiraceae bacterium
CCTGATATTGAAATGTAGGCGTTTCGTACTTCATTGTTATCTATCGGTGCATCAGTAATTTTAATTTCTATGGTTCCGGTAGTTCCTATGAGGATATCGGAATCCTTCTTTTGACAGGAAATTAAAATTAAATTCAGTAATAAAATCGGTAATAAATAATTTTTGGAATGGCGTAAGAATTTCATTGGATAAAGAATTTAAATTATTAATGTGTAAGTCAGGTTTCAAAAATTGTCTTTTATCAATATTAAGTTCAGTTTAAAATCTGCATATTTAAAAATTGCTTCTGTAAGCTCATTGCAAATGCAGGCCCCGATGTATTTCAGGAAATCAAATTTCTAAAGTAAATCCAAAGACCTTCCATATACCTCAGGGTATCCTGGAGCTCATGACCAGACAGACTTTAGATTTAAGTCAAATGTTTTAAAAAGAAGTTGCTCTAGAGAAAACTAAGAGTAAAGACTTGCATTGAAAAATAGTTTCTTTGCGTATGATCGTCAGGCGATAGCTTGAAAAGTTTGATTATGCATTAAACGGTGGCCCATTTGGTAAATTGTATGCCTAATTGTTAAAATGTGATGAGGATGAAAATTTAACACATTTCGTTGGCACAAAAAGATCAACCTGATTAACCCATTCCTCCTTTCCTTAATGTCTGAGGTAAATACCTGGATATAGAACCAAAGGCAGGAATGAAAGTAATGTAGCCAGACACATCTGGTAGAGAAACCCAATAGTTATTCTTACAAGGTCAACGGATTTTGTCATTAAAATTGGTGGGTTATTCTACTATTGTATACAACGATAAGTACTGTTTTTTATCTAGAAGCAATCGGGACCATCATCGGTGATTGTTCCATACGTTCTGAAGAACCGCTTGCCATTTAAATAGGTCTTTTTATCCTCGAGGGATAATGCATATTCATACACCTCTCCGTTGTAGAATTTTAACTGCAGCACATCTTGTCCCTGTGCATTTACAATTACTTTCCAGGTCCCGGCACCCTGTCCACTGTCATGGGAACTGCCAAAGCCACCACCACTATCAAAGGACATGGTGCTTGAACTCTGATATTTGAAATATCCCTGGACGCAGAGGTCGATTTGTTCTTTATCACTATAGCCCCCTCCGGTCAGGTATCCGTCATAACTCCCACCTCCGGAATCATATGAATTCATGTAAGTCAGTCTCGCATTTTTTAGCATTTCTCCCCACTCACTATCAGATTCTTTTACTTCTATTTTGCTGAATTTTACGCTGCTGGCCACCTTTCGTGCCAGATCTTTATATGTTTCTGTAAACTGGTCAGCGGTGGTCATCGCGATTATCGTAACCCCGGTGCCATAAGGGTTGATTAATCCAACTGCATATGCCCTGGCGGGTTGGAAATTTACAGTTCCCTGGTACAGTCCCTGTAATCCCTGCTTAGTGAAGTCCTTAATTTCTCCGGACAGAGCGAGGTTGGTACCCTGGTTGTCTGCCACACCTTGTTGTGCTTCCAATTTCAATTGGTTAATATCTCTGGCTTGATGGGGCATCATTACGACGATTCCGGCTTCTGTCTGGGAACCCATTACGTAGCCAGTTGCATTTTCCTGGCCTATCCAACCTTCGGGTATGTCAAAAGAAATGCCCAGATTTGGATAGTCACGGTGTCCTGTCTCCTGGGCAGCTAATAGTATTGGAAAAAAAAGCAGGGTTATTATCAGATTTTTCATCACTAATTTTTTTACAAAACTAGTCAGCAAAATTCTGCTACACATCAGGGTATCGGGTGATTATAGAAAATCACGGAATTCCGTTAGATCGGTCCTTTTTAGGTTTCCCCTCAGGAAAACATTTGGGAAAGTCCGATCGAATTTCTGACTGGAAGTGATTTAGATGTTCATTTTTTTGAGCTGAGCCACGGCATAATCAACTGCACGGGCAGTGAGTGCCATATAAGTGATTGAGGGATTAACACACGATGCACTGGTCATACAGGATCCGTCGGTGATAAATAGGTTGGCAATGTCATGACTTTGATTCCACTTGTTTAACACCGATGACCGGGGATCGTGTCCCATCCGGGCTGTTCCCATTTCATGGATTCCGAATCCGGGGTAATCTACGTCGTCATATATTCTGACATCAAGACCTCCGGCTGCTTCCAGCATTTCCGCCGCCTGATTCTTAAAATCTTCCCGCATTACTTTTTCATTATCTCTATGCTTACAATGGATGTCGAGTGTGGGCAATCCATTTACATCCAATTTGTTATGGTTTAGGGTGACGAAATTATCCCGGTAAGGTAAGACCTCGCCAAAACCGCCGATACGCATGGTCCATGGACCTGGTTTTGTCAGATTCTTTTGAAAATCGATGCCAACCCCAGGCATAGATTCGCCTCTTTCAGGGCCGGAACGTTGTGCACTACCCTGATAACCATATCCTCTGATAAAATCAGGATGTTTATCGTCAACATTGCGAAACCGGGGAATGTAAATGCCATTGGGTCGTCCTCCAAAGTAATACCGGTCTTCAAACCCTTCGAAGGATGCCATTGCTCCGGCCCGGTATTGGTGGTCCATCAAGTACCTACCCAAAGCCCCGCTGCTGTTCGCCAGGCCATCCGGGAATTCCTCCGTTGCCGAATTGAGCAACAGCCATGCGCTGTTTAAGGTAGAGGCACAAAGAAAAATCAGGGAAGCCGAGTAGACTTCTTCCGCACCACTTTGCGTATTTAACACCCTTACTCCCGATATTTTACCGGCACTTTTATCATAAATCAATTGGGCGGCAACGGTATCCGTCAGCAGAGTGAGATTACCCGTTTTTTGTGCTGCCGGGAGGGTGGAGCTCTGACTACTGAAGTAAGCTCCATATGGACAGCCTCTGTAGCAGAGATTTCGCCGTTGACATTGTCCTCTTCCATTGTGAGGTACAGTCAGATTCGCAACCCGTCCAATGGTCATCCGGCGGTTAGAAAATTTGCTTTCAATTGCTTGTTTAACGTGCGTCTCAACACAATTCATTTCATACGGCGGCAGAAATTCACCATCAGGCAGATGAGGAATCCCTTCCGCCTGGCCACTTACACCGATAAACTTTTCTACATAGCTGTACCAGGGTGCAATATCCTGGTAACGGATTGGCCAGTCAATCTCTATTCCATCCCGGACGTTGGCTTCGAAGTCCAGGTCACTCCACCGGTAACATTGTCGACCCCACATTATCGAACGGCCACCCTGATGATAACCTCTGATCCACCGGTATTCGGGTCCTTCGGCGGTTGAAGTGTAAGGATACTCCGTATCTTTTACCCAAAGATGCCGGGTACCTTCATTAAAAGCATAAACCTGACTTTGAATAGGATATTCTTCGCGGTCCTCCTGTGTGATTTTTCCGTGATGTTTAAACTCCCAGGGAGGGGTGGCTGCTGTCGTATACCCTCCGACATGATCCAGCTTCCGGCCGCGTTCGATTACCAGCGTTTTTAATCCTTTTTCGCAAAGCTCTTTTGCCGCCCATCCTCCACTGATTCCGGAGCCGATAACAATTGCTTCAAATTCATTTGCTTTTGCCATGTTTTTAGTTTTAGCCAGCTACATTATTATCAACATAGGCTTTGTCGCCCTCGGAATACTCAATACATCCCTTATACTCACCCGGTATAGCGTGGTAGTTCAGATGACCAGACATTATAATTTCCGAAGTAAAATATCCCATCAGGATCATTTGCTTCAATAATCGATAGGCCTCATCTGCCGGATTCGAAGCGCTCCGGAAGGCATCAAGATCCACTTTGGTTATAAACTCCGTGAGGTCCCCATCCGGTTTCGCCGCCAGAGAATTTCCAGAAGACTGTTTATAGTCCGTTGCGATCGCATGGAGGCCGGCAATAAAATCTTCCTTTTCCCGATCCGAAAGACAGTCCGCAACTAGTAGGTCAACAAATTTCGGCACATGAATTTCGTTGGCTGGCGGTATCGTTGTATCTCCCGGTAAAATTATATTGGCAATATGTTCAACCATAAGCGCCTCTTCCTTTGACAGGATCGAGGGAGTCCAGTCGAGAACAGCAGAGGGTTGGCAAGATTGAAGGACTGCCAGAGGGAGTGGCAAGCTACAAATGCCTGCTGTATAAGCACTCCATTTTAATATATCGCGGCGATTCATATCTAATATTCAGATGGATAAAAAGTAAAATCTGCAGGCTCAAATCAAAGCGCAGTTATTTCCTGAAAGAAAATTACCAAACTTCAAATCGATCCTTAAATTGCATCTGATCCACGTTCATCTGTACGGATTCTGATACACTCTTCGAGCGGCGTGATAAAGATCTTACCATCCCCCAGTTTGCCATCATCAGTATATCCTTCACGTGATCTTGCGGCGGCTATGATCGTATTGACGGTAATATCCACAAAACTGTCATTAACCGCTATTTCCAATTTAATCTTCGGAACCAGGCTGGGTACGACTTTCTTACCCCGGTAAATGGATACATTTTTCTGGCGTCCATGTCCGGATACCCGGCTCACAGTGATCCGGGCTATTTCTGCTTCAATCAAAGCTTCCCGTACCTGGTCAAGTTGAGACTCGCGAATAATTGCAGTAATTAATTTCATGATTTTTTACTTTGAGATTAATTTGGGTTAAGCATTCCATAGCCACTTTCACCGTGAAAAGCACTATCCAGACCCTGCATTTCTTCTTCAGGAGTGGCTCTGAATTTGATGACTTTATTGACTATCCAGAGGAGCAGTAATGTACCTGCTCCGGCATATACCAAAGCGATAGCTACTGCCAGGACCTGAACACCAAGTTGCTGGATCACACTCCAACTGCCACCTGCAGCTGCGGCAGCATCCTGCATCCAACTATCGCGTATGAAGAACGTCAATAATATGGCACCGACAATTCCACCCACGCCGTGGATGCCAAAGGCGTCCAGGCTATCATCATAGCCCATCTTGTTTTTGACCAGGATACCACCATAGCAGAGAAGAGAAGCCAGGATTCCGAGCATCATTGCACCAAAGGGTTGAACCACACCAGCAGCCGGCGTTACAGCCACCAATCCGGCTAGAACTCCGGAGATCAAACCCAGGGCAGTTGCCTTACCCTGATGCCATCCTTCTACGATTATCCAGCTCAGTGCCCCCGCGGCAGCGGCCACCTGTGTAGCCGTAAGTGCCTGTGCTGTCAATAGACTGGAAGATATAGAGCTCCCTGCATTAAATCCAAACCATCCGACCCATAGCAGACCACCACCAATCATTGTCATCACTAAATTGCTAGGGGGCATATTTGTTTTGGGAAACCCTCGCCGGGCACCGAGATAGATCGCGGCAACCAACCCACTGACTCCTGCCGAGATATGGACAACCGTTCCTCCGGCAAAGTCAATGGCACCATTGGCACCCAGGTTGAAAAGGAATCCATCTTCCGCCCACACCCAGTGGCACAGCGGATTGTAGATCAGAATACCCCATAAGGCAATAAATAGACAATATGCCTTGAAATTTATTCTTTCAGCAAAAGCACCCGCGATCAGAGCCGGGGTGATGATGGCAAATTTTGCCTGGAACATACTAAACACGTATTCCGGAACCCCACCATCCATGATCGAAGTATCCAGACTGCGAAGAAATACGAAATCGCTACTCCAGCCGAACCAACCACCTAATACATTGGGGCCAAAGCACATCGAATATCCGACGATGATCCAGAGAATTGTCATAATCCCCATTGCCGCAAAGCTGTGCATCATAGTTCCCAGTACGTTTTTTGTACGTACCAGTCCACCATAGAACATGGCCAAACCCGGAACCATCAATAAAACAAGTGCAGTCGAAACCAGCATCCAGGCAGTAGAGCCGGTATCTACCGTTGGTTCCTGACTGGCTCCAAAAACAAGAAAAGTACTTGTGCATCCCACAATCAGGAGCACAAGCCGGCGTATCACGTGATTCGTCATAGTAGTAGATCTAAGTTAAGGTTCATTGATAGCTGGAAATCTAATGGCAGTACCAGCTAGCTACTGAAAGGAATCAAATATAAAGTTTTTCTAATTGAATGTATGGTCATGTATTTTTACCATCTATGAATTCTCCCGGGAATACGTTGACCCAGGTGCAATCTACCTCAGTCATGCCTTTCGTTGTGTTCCGTTACTTTTCAATTAGCTCATTATCTTTGGTGTTTCAACTATGCGATTTTCAGATTACAGCCTGCTGGATGTCCTGAAGAGAAACCTGGACGACGCTGGATTCAAACGACCTACGGATATCCAGTACAAAGCAATTCCCTCTATTTTGAAGGGTGAAGATGTATTAGCCATAGCACAGACCGGTACGGGTAAGACAGGGGCCTTTGCGATTCCGGTACTCCATCTTTTGCTGACCAAAACCCGCCGGAAGACGAAATTTCAATCACCCCGGTGCCTGGTCATGGTGCCTACGCATGAACTTGCCGAACAGGTGTCGGAGGTCTTTGAAGATCTGGCCCGTGGTACCAATGTAAAGATTCTGGCGCTCTATGGAGGTGTGGGTCAGGAACCCCAAATCGAAATGCTCGGAAGGGGCGTGGATGTCCTGGTTTCCACCCCTGGCAGGATGTTCGATCTGCGATCGCAGGGTGTTCTGGACCTTAGTTTTGTGGAAATTCTGATTCTAGATGAAGCGGACCACATGCTGGATATGGGATTTATACATGACATCAGACAGTTGATCCGGTATTTACCTAAAAAGAAGCAGACCCTCTTTTTCTCTGCTACGATCGACGAGCAGATTAAAAAGATTGCCTACTCACTGGTACATAAGCCAATCAGGATACAGATCTCTCCCAAAGATCCGGTGTCGCAAAATGTAGATCATTGTGTGTTCTATCTGGAGATGGACGAAAAACGGTTTTATCTGGAGAAGTTGATCCGGCAACATGCCCCGGGCAAGATCCTGGTATTCGTCAGGACCAGGGTGCGGGCTGAGCGCGTTGCTAAAGCCATGAAAAGGGTCAATATTGAATCATTATTAATGCATGGAGATTTAGATCAATCTGAACGGGCAAGGTCATTAAATCAATTTAAGCAGGGACTGGTACCGGTCATGATCTCCACCGATGTCAGTGGCCGCGGAATTGATATTCCGGAAGTGGTACTGGTAGTCAACTATGATCTTCCGGATGAAATGGAGTATTATGTTCACCGGGTGGGAAGAACCGGTCGCGGAGAAAATAAAGGCCTGGCTATTTCCTTTTGCAGTCCGCAAGAGGTACCCATCCTGCAAAAAATTGAAGCTTGGCTAGGTAAACCAATTGAGATCCTGAAATTATCCAAGCATGAGCGGGATGATATTATTTCAGAGTCAGTGGAAAATAAAAATGATTTACAAAAATTAATGCGTGAGATTGAAGAGATAGAGGCCAAGAAAAAGACAAAAAAAAGAAAATAAATTTCATCAAAATTTTCAATTTTATTTCTCTTTGGATTTACAATCAAAAAGGCTGATTTTAAAAGAAACCGACTGGGATGACCTAACCATCATTCATGCCTTGCACTGTGAGCCTCAAGTAGAACAATTTAATACTTTGGGCATTCCGGGAAATCCGGAAGTCACCCGGGCAGTGATCGCCGGTCCTATTGAGGACAGGAATAAACGCATAAGAACGCTCTACGAGTGGACGGTACGGTTGGAAGAAAGTAGTCAGGTGATTGGTGTAGCTGGAATAAGTCTGGGGGCAGAGCGGTTTCGAAGTGCTGAAATACATTATAGTTTATTTCCCGAATTTTGGGGAAATGGGTATGCCTATGAAGCGCTATTTTGTATTATGAAGTTTTGTTTTAAAACGTTGGGATTACATCGTATTTATGCTGGTGTTGCCGTAGAGAATAGCCGTTCAATCAAACTTCTTGAAAAACTGGGAATGCAGCGTGAGGGTCGGGGGAGAGAAGTTCTTCCAATCCGGGGTGAATGGATGGATAACTATCGATATGCTATTTTGGAAAATGAATTTTAGAGAAGGTATTAGACCGGAATATTGTAATGGAGGATTAGGAAAGATGAGGCGAGAATAAATCTATTCCTCCACCGCTTCAACTTCTTCCAGGGTGACTATCTCACCTTTGTTGCCCCAACTATTTAGGATGAAATTCATCACATCAACCACTTCTTCATCGGCCAGGTAAAGTGGTGTCATTATATTATTATAGGTTTCGCCATTGACTACTATTTCTCCCTTTTGACCGTACTTGACAGCATGAATGGAGGCTTCTCGATTATTGAGTAGAAAATCAGCACCGGCCAGCGGAGGAAATGCTCCCGGCACCCCTTCTCCTTCTTGCATATGACAATTTATACAGAAGTCCTGATAAATTTCCTGGCCACGTTTCATACTACTGGCAAGGGGGTCATCTTGTTTTCCCGAAAAAAGAAAAAGCAACAAAAATAAACTCAGAAATATTTTCATGATTAAGTTGCAGGATTGATTCGGAAAACGCCTTTACCTTCTACAGAAAAATAAATATAGCCATCTGGTCCTTGTTTCACTGACCTCATCCGGCCAAAACCATCTAAAATTTTCTCTTGCATGACCACCTTATTGCCATCCAGTTTGACCCGGTGCAGATAATTAAATTTTAAAGATCCAAGTAAAATACTGCCCTGCCACTCAGGATATTTGTCACTGGTCACGAACGTCATACCACAGGGAGCAATAGAAGGCACCCAATAAGTCACCGGTTGTGCCATACCTTCTTTTTCGGTTATATCCGTAATTTTTGTCCCACTGTAATTAATTCCATAAGTGATAACCGGCCAGCCATAATTAATTCCCTTTCTGATCAAATTTAATTCATCACCTCCCCTGGGACCATGTTCATGCGTCCATATCTCGCCGGTCTCCGGATGAACGGCCATGCCCTGGGGGTTTCGGTGTCCGTAGGAATAGATAGAGCCGATGGCACCCTCCTGATCTACAAAGGGATTATCTGGCGGAAT
Organism: Saprospiraceae bacterium; assembly: GCA_020436835.1. Lineage (GTDB taxonomy): Bacteria > Bacteroidota > Bacteroidia > Chitinophagales > Saprospiraceae > JABDMH01. The sequence goes on from JAGQWZ010000053.1 coordinate 8,980, forward strand.
CCTGCCGTCATCGAAGATACGGTGCACCTTACCACAGTGATTGCTGAGACTTTGTGGATTCTCATCACGTGCACCGCGGTCACCCACTGAAACAAATAGATATCCATCCGGATCGAAGGCAATCCTTCCGCCCCAATGCTGACCTTTACTGGATTCGGGCAACGCCTTGAAAATCACCTCCTGGTTCTCTAATTGATCGCCGGTGAGCCTGGCCCGCATGATAGTCGTGTTACCTCCATTATCATCAGTCGTGTTGGAACCATAGGTGAAATAGATTAATTTATTATTGTCAAAATCCGGATGCGTTTCAACGTCCATAAGACCACCCTGTCCCCGTACATATACATCTGGCAGACCCTGTATTTCCGTCTTTTTCCCATCTGTCAGTCGAAACATCTTACCTTCCTTTTCTGTCACGAGTAGGTCACCCCCGGGGAGAAAGGTAAAACTCCAGGGGTTGTCAAAATCAGTGGAGACCGATTCTGCCGACACCTGTACCGGACTGACCTCAAGATCAGGATATTGTTGAGCACAACCGAATTCGGGTAGGATGAAAATAGCGATTAGAAAAAGTAACAGGAATGGACCTTTGGATCTTCTCATGTTGGGTCTAACGTATGGTAACTGGTAAAAGTTGTAAAACTAACAATTTTGCATCCTTTTTCTGTGGGTTGTACAGCCTGAATTACCGTTGTCTTTGTATGAAATTTAGAGACAAGAAAGAAAAAATATCGACCTTTGCCTTCGATTCTAATCGTATTCTATGGTTCGAAAAGTGTTGTTAACAGTTTTAGCAAAATCCGTCATTGTAGCCGTGCTGGCTTTTCTCTGGTGGACCCATCCCTTTGTAGATTGGGTACAGCCCTGGTCACGATTTTTTTACAATATGACGGCGTTTCTCCTTTTTGCAACGGGATTGAATCTGGCAATTTCCCTGCTCATGATCGCTTACCGGATGAGGAAGGATATGCCTTACAATGGCCAGGATAATATTACCACCGGTGTACAGAATATTTATGTGCTCATTATTGCGTTGGTGATCATATTCTTTGTGTTGAGTCTTTGGGGTGTGGACGTCAAGACATTATTCACTTCTCTGAGTATTGTTGCGGCGGCGATTGCCATTGTTTCCAAGGAATTTATCAGCTCGATCATTGCCGGTTTTGTCATCGTCTTTTCCAAGCAACTTTCAATCGGGGACTATGTAAAAATCGGTGATCAAAAAGGAAAAGTGATCGATATAACGCTCACAAAACTGGCACTGTTGAATGAAGATGAAGATCTTATCTTTATTTCCAATGATGCAGCTTATCACAGTGAAGTGATTAATTATACCCAGGGTGAAATTAAAAGGGTCAGTATCTCATTTGAATTGAACTCCAATTTTCAGGGCACGGTAGAAGAACTGGAGGAGAATCTCATAAAGGAATTAAGTGAGTATATAGATCAAATAGATCCGTTATCATTTAATTTACGCGTGGTAGATGTAAAGAAGGATTCGATTGCATTTAAATTTCAATATTCATTAGACAAAATAGACCGGCTGTTGGAAAAGGAAATAAAGAGAAAAACAGTGCGCCGCGTTTTGAATTATATCAAATCCAAAGCTTCCAAAAAAGATGGTGATTGATTTCACCGGAAAAGTATACTTACAAAAAAATGGAATTCAGGGGAATTACCTACAAAGATGAAATGATCACTGATCAGGCTACCTTGCAGAGGCTCCCGCCGGATCTAAAAAACTTCTACCGGGAAATAAATGGTTTGGTTGCCTACCAGGGAGGATTGCATATCCGCGGATGTGTAAAGGATCCATCCTGGCATTCACTTAGGAGGGTATGGTCTGATGATTGGGCACTCCATAGGAAATTTGCCACACTGACGGAGCATGATGTACCTTTCGCCCAGGACTGTCTGGGTGATCAATATTTTTGGCGGTTAGGTACCATTTGGAGACTCTACTGGGATGACGGTGAGGTCGAAGATCTTGAACTGGAACTCTATGATTTTTTTGATGAGGTACATCTAGATCCTATTGACTTTCTCGATCTGGAACCACTGGTATATTACCTTGAACAGGGAAAAACACTTTCTCCCGGATTTCTCTTGCGATCCGATCCCCCGCTTTCGATCGATGCCGAACATTATGAATTCATGCCGGTGTCTATAGAAGATTTTCTTACCGATCAGGTACTTCCGTCTCTTTAGGCTGATTGGAGTTTTCTCCCATCATTTCCCAACAGGTGATAAAGAAGGCTGCGATAATTGGCCCCAGGACGAATCCGGATATTCCCACCCAGGTCAATCCACCGAGGGTGGAAAGCAGGATCAGATAGTCTGGCATTTTGGTGTCATTGCCGACCAAACGAGGCCTTAAAAAGTTATCGAGGAGGCCAATCAACAACGAACCGACCAGGACAATAATGATCGCTTTGGTGATCTCACCCTGAACGAAGAAAATGATGGCCGCCGGTATCCAGATGATCCCACTGCCCAAAGGCAAGAGGGAAACGATCGTCATCAGGACGCCCCAAAGTACGGCACCGGGGATCCCCACAAAGAAAAATAAAAGCCCTCCTGCTGACCCCTGAGCCATAGCGACGACTAAACTTCCTTTTACGGTAGCTCTCGCTACACTTTCGAAGCGTCTGATTAAAGCCCACTCTTTCTCATCACCGATCGGCAAAACCCAGACCAGTTTCTTCACCAGATCTCGGCCATCCCGAAGAAAGAAGAATAAGACATAGAGCATTATTGCCAGCTGAATGACAAATCCAATAAAATTCTGGGTGAAACTGAAAATAGATGAAGCAATGGTCTTAGAAATATTTGCCAGGCTTTCATTAATGGATGATCGTAGTTGATCCACGTCCAGGTTAAGGTTTTCGAGAAATCGTTCGACTACCGGAACCTGACTTCGAAGATTGTCCAGATATTCCTTGACTTTGATTTCACCCGAATCGATTTGATTGTAAAAATCAATTCCCTCTGTCGTCACCGCATATCCGATTAAAAAAAGGGGAAGAATAACCATCAGAAGAATGCCGGTTAACGTAAGACCCGCTGCCAGATTTTTCTTGTCCCCAACCCGGTTTAGGATTCGATCCTGGGTGCGCCGGAATAAAAGTGCTAAAACGATGGACCAAAAAGTGGCAAGCAGATATTCCTTAATGAGTCCGAAAAAAGTGAGGGTGACCAGAAATAGTAGGACGAGAAAAAAAGAATGTGCAAAATTACGTTTCATACCGATGAAAAAATAAGGAACAAGATAGTTTAAAAATGGCAGAGAAGAGAGGATGCGTCGGGTCGGTATCCGCTATAATAACGTAACTTTACTTATTTAAGATTAATGATCTTTTCAACATCCAGATTAAATGTGCGTAAGCTGAGGAAGACCGATGTCGAACCGTTTTTTCGTCTGGAAAGCGATCCCGTGGTGAAGCGGTATACCAGTCCCTCAGGCGATTGGTCTTATTCTGCGATCGAGAAAGATTTAAACCGTTTAATAAAAGGTTATACAACCAGGTCAGAACTTACTGTCTGGGCGGTTGAAGACGGCGATCAGAAATTTGTCGGGACGGTTGCTCTGGTGGGGAGAGGTGAAGAAAGGGAGATTGGATATCGAATTTTGCCCGACTATTGGAGACAAGGATATGGATTGGAGATTTGTGAAGGTTTGATCAGGTACGCGTTCGACGATTTGAAAATAGGTAAGTTGGTCGCCATCTCCTGCAGCCGGAACAAAGCATCTGTTTCAATTCTGGATCGCCTTATGTATTTTGTCAAAGAGGAATACAATGAAGACTTTGCCGACATGGATCGATACTATGAGTTAGGCAATATCAAAATGGATTAAGCCTGCTTTATCGGATCACCGTATCTTTCGACCACCAGTTGAGGTACGGCGGCAGGCTGCGCCCTTCGGATACGGTCGTTTATCATTGCCTTTATATATTTTTTATAGATACTCAAGGCGATAAAGGCGAATATGACGAGAAGAATGTTAGCTGTTTTCATGATTCTTTTTTATAGTACGTGTATCGACTGCCCAAAATGTCCTAAGTAACTGTTAAAAATTTCTCTAATATTTACAGGATTTGTTAAATCCAAGGGTATGCATCCTATCTCAGGGACAAAACCTTGAAAAAATGGAGTCTTCTGGTGCAGATGGTTCTATGTAACGATCGAATCAAAGGCAGGACTAAGCTGGAGCGGCAATTATTTGATCCAGTGTTAGGGTAGGTGATCAGTGCATCCTGTCCCCACGCAATTCCAGTGACTGCATGATCTCGGCTTCGTTATCCAGGTATTCTTGCCAACGGGTCCTGACCTTCTCCTCACCACAATATTCCTTGGCGAGGTCTATAAAAAGTCGATAATGACCAGCTTCTGATATCATGAATTGGTGATAGAATTTCTTTAACTCATCTTCCTCAAGGTGTAAGGAGAGGAGACGAAATCGCTCGCAGCTCCGGGCTTCAATCATGGCACAGGTGAGTAATTTCTCCAGGAGGCGATCTACCGGACTGCCTCCTTTCTTTTGCCGGTTAATCAGTGCATTTACATAAAGATCCTTTCGCTGTTTACCCAGATTTAGTTTTCTCTTTTTCATTTCTGCCAGTACTTGGCGGAAATGTCCCCATTCTTCGGTCACAATAGGCGCCAGCTCTTCGACAAGTCTTTTGTGTTCCGGATACATTTGGATCAGGCTGATGCAGGAGGTAGCAGCCTTCTGTTCACAATAGGCATGATCCGTCAGGACTTCTTCCAGGCTTTTTTCAGCCAGGTTGACCCATCTGGGGTCAGTTGGTAATTTTAAACCAAGCATTTATTTTGTGTTCAGGCAAGTCAGTTGATTGATAAAGAAATCGATATTATATACTTCATAGTCCTCATATCCAGACGACCAGACGACTCTTACCTTATCAACACCGCTTTTCAGTAAGCTCTTTTCCTTTTGATAATCAATAGGATATCGTACTTTATATGTAGTAAAACCTGAGTTGGCATCCAGGATACCCTGATTTTCGGATTGGGTAAAGAGGGAGACGGTTTCTCCATCCAGTAATTTCAGATTGAGAAGACTGCCCGTTTTGACATAACCATATTCTCTGGCGGCATTCTTGGAGGCAATGGTGAAAATCAGGGTCAAATACCTGAACCCACCCGAAATGCTGGTGAGATATCCTTTGCAGGTGACATAGTCGATGTCCTTAAGGAATGGTTTAAGTCGTTCATCGGTATAGCTGAAGAACAACTCTTCCTTCATTTCCTTTTTCAGGTTGTTCGTAAATTCATCGATGCCGTGGAAAGAAAATTCACAGTGATAACCGGGTACAATTTCCCTGGTATCGGAAAACCAGCTTGGTGCACTTTGGGCAATACCACCAGTCACCATGCCCGGTTTATTTTCTGCAACTTCTTCCGTGGTTTCAGCCTGTGACACTACTTCGGGTACTTCCCTGTCGATTTCGTTGCCCCCCTTGTCATCACCTGATTCAGGCCTTTGTTCGCCGGTTTCTCCATCATCGTTTTGAGCAGCAACCGTTTGTTGTTTATCGACCATCGTCGCTTGCCGGGCGGAAGTGTCCATCATGGTGTCTTCCTGCTTTAATGCCTCAGTTTCCTCACCTTGTGTTTTTTCCGGATCGTCCGGTAAGGCAGGATCAGTCTCATTTTCTTGATTCCGGGGAACATTTGAAGCCGGTTCTTCGCGCTTATTTTCGGCTACCTCTATCTTGGTCTCCGGTGCATCTGTAGTTTTGGCGATGTTTAGGGAGTCCTCATGATTTAATTCCGCTTTTGTATTAAGGCCGGGCACGTATATGTTGGCAAGTTTCTCATATTTTTCCTTCTTACCTATTTTGAGAATTTTCTTGATCAAAGAACGGGCATAGGAGAGCAGTCTTTGATCATCCTGCCGCCGTTCATTGAGAAGAGTGAGTTGCTTTTCAACCTGCTCTGCTTCCGCCAGCTCACCGTTGCTTTCGAGGTTGCGAATCTGATCTTCCAGCGTATGGGCGTCCGTACTACTTTGATCGACTTTATCCAGCATTTCGGATTCATAGCGTACGGCAGCGGCTATGTATTTCTGGAACAGGCGGTAGTCATATCGCAGGGTCGCATTCTGAGGCAGGGGTTCTATCGGTGCAATAGCATCGTCATTAATGTCATCCCATAGGCCACTTTCCAACATGGAGTCACGACCTTCGAAATATCGCCAGGTACCGTCTTCATACTGGATGATTTTTTCCCCCTTTGCATTTCGCACCACTTTTTGGCCGTAGCCGGCAAAACAGCATAGGCACAATACGGCCAACAGGCAGTATCTAAGTAGCCTGTGTAGAGTAGGATGAAACAATTTCATAACTTGCCGTGCCAATGTTTATAAGCCTGTAGAAAGGCCGAAATTACGCTATTATTATCAGATATGATGATTTAGGGACTGAAGATATTGTTAAAATACATTATATGAAACCAGTCGATTTCCTGATTTTGATCTTACTTTCACTCTTTAGTTGCGGCCGTACTGAGCCTGAATCAAATATTAATAAAATGCCATTGGAATATCCGGAAACCTTTCAAGATTCGGTGATTGATAATTATCACGGACAGCAAATCAGTGATCCATACCGTTGGCTGGAGGACGATGACGCGGAGACTACCAAGGCCTGGGTAAGAGCTCAGAATGGAGTTACCCAGGACTATCTGAGCCAGATACCGTACCGAAAGCAAATAGAAGAAAGACTGGAGCAGATCTGGAATTATGAGCGATACGGCACTCCATTTAAAAGATCGGGCAAATACTATTATTTCAAAAATAACGGGCTGCAAAATCAAAGTGTCCTTTACGTGCAGGAAACGCTGGAAGGACCCGCAGACATTGTATTGGATCCAAATGCCTTTTCAGAGGATGGCACCGTATCTCTGGGCAATATTTCTTTCAACAAGCAAGGTAATATGCTGGCGTATTCGATTAGTGAAGGAGGTAGTGACTGGCGTACGATCTTTGTAAAGGACCTGGACCAGGGAGTACTGCTTAAGGATAAATTACAGTGGGTTAAGTTTTCGGGTATATCCTGGTCCGGAGACGGGTTTTATTACAGCCGGTTTCCCATACCCTCCGCTGATGGTAAGCTGTCCGGACAAAATAGGTTTCATAAGATCTACTACCATAAATTGGGAACGGATCAGGACTCTGACCGTCTGGTGATGGAAGAGCCGGCTAGTCCACAGCGAAACTTCTATGCAATGACGACGGAGGACGAACGCTTCTTATGTATTTCCGCCAGTGAGTCTACCAGTGGCAATGCCCTCTATGTGCACGATTTGTCGGAAAAAAATCCACCAATTACCCTTGAAGCGAGCTTCGAGAGTGATTTGCAGGTCGTTGACAATGTCGGGAATCGACTGTATATCCTGACTAATCAGGAAGCTCCAAATTGGAAGCTGGTAGCCGTTGATATGGAAAATCCGGAGAGAGAAAATTGGCAAGACATTCTTCCGGAAGGCAAAAATGTTTTAAGCGGTGTGCAATTGGTTGGGAATAAAATTTTTGCGGAATATCTTATCGATGCAAAAAGTGCCCTGCGCACCTTTGACTATGAGGGTGAATTCTTAGGTGAAGTCGAATTGCCTGCTATTGGTTCGGTAGGAAATATTTCAGGAAAAAGGGAAGAAACGGAAGCCTTTTATGCTTTTACCAATTATACTTATCCCACCACAATATTTTCACTGAATACGGAGACCCTTGAAAGCAGTGTCTTTAAGAAGCCTTCATTAGATTTCGATAGTGAGGAATATCAGACGGAGCAGAAATTTTATAAAAGTAAAGATGGAACACAAATACCTGTCTTTATCACCTATAAGAAAGGGTTAAGAAAAGATGGGCAGAATCCAACAATGTTGTACGGATATGGAGGTTTTGATATAAGCCTGACACCGGGTTTCAGCCTGCCGGTTTTAGTCTTGCTAGAGAATAATGGGATATATGCGGTAGCGAATATTCGTGGAGGTGGTGAGTACGGAAAAGAATGGCACCAGGCCGGTACGAAGGAACGCAAGCAAAATGTGTTTGATGATTTCCAGGCGGCAGCCGAATTTCTGATAGAACAAAAATACACGAGCCCGGAAAAATTGGCGATCATGGGAGGGTCTAATGGTGGATTATTGGTTGGAGCTTGTATGACACAAAGACCGGATCTTTACAAAGTAGCCATTCCGAGAGTAGGTGTGCTGGATATGTTGCGTTATCATCAGTTTACAATTGGCTGGGCCTGGGCTGAGGACTACGGCAAGAGTGATGATCCGGAGGCATTCGAATATCTGATAAAGTATTCACCTTTACACAATGTAAGAGAGAGGGAATACCCTGCTACATTTATCATGACTGCCGATCATGACGACCGCGTGGTTCCTGCTCATTCATTTAAATTTGCTGCCGAACTTCAGCATGAACAGCAAGGTAATAATCCGGTTTTGATCCGGGTAGAGACCAGTGCCGGGCATGGAGCGGGAAAACCAACAAGTAAATTGATTGAGGAAAATGCTGACATGTTGAGTTTTATGTTTTACAACATGAACGAAGATGTAGTCTATAAAAAACTAGATAAATAAGCTATCGTTAGTCTTGTCGATATCGGATTTTTACCCATTCGAATTTGGGATATTCTCGACATCATTATTGTAGGGTTGTTGCTCTATGCCATCTATCGGCTGTTGAAAGGCAGTATTGCTCTCAATATCGTTGTTGGAATTATCCTTCTTTACATAGCCTGGGGCGTGGTTGGAATTTTAGAAATGCCTCTGTTGTCAGAAATATTGGGGCAGTTTGTCAGTGTGGGATTTATTGCTTTGATCATCATTTTTCAGCCGGAGATAAGACGATTTTTACTTTATATTGGAAATACGACTTTAAAGGGTAGGTCTGGAATACTTGGTAAATATTTTAAGACGAACCTTCGGGAAGGCAGAGAACGGCAGATAAAGCAAATAGGAGATGCCGTTTGGAATATGGCTTCCGAAAAAGTTGGAGCCCTGATCGTGCTTCCAAAGCACTTAAATATTGAAGGCTATACCGATTCAGGTCAAATTATTGATGCGGAAATTACGGAGGAATTAATTCGAAGTATTTTCAATAAATATGGTCCCTTACATGACGGAGCAATGGTTATTTATGGAGGTAAAATTCACGCAGTGAGTTGCGTGCTACCGATTTCGAGCAATCCCGAATTGCCCTCCGGTCTGGGCTTGCGGCACCGGGCTGGATTGGGTACTTCTGAAAATACGGATACGGTTGCTTTTATTGTGTCGGAAGAAACAGGAGATATTTCTGTGGCCCGGAGAGGGAAATTAGAACAGGGCCTTTCAAAAAAAATGCTATTGGCCACGCTAAATGAACACTACAATTAATTAAGAATATATTACACCAGTATGGAAGAAGTACAACACTATATCGAGAAAAACAAGGAGCGGTTCCTTGATGAATTATTGGATTTGTTAAAAATACCGAGTATCAGTGCCGATTCAAAATATAAGGGAGACGTAGCAAAAACGGCAGAGGCTGTCAAAGAACATCTTCTGAATGCCGGTGCTAAAACGGCGAAGATTTTTTCTACCAAAGGGCACCCCATTGTATATGGTGAACGGATTGTGGGAGAAAAGTTACCGACAGTGCTGGTATATGGTCATTACGACGTTCAGCCGCCTGATCCGCTGGAACTGTGGGAATCACCGCCCTTTGAGCCTGTCATAAAAAAGACGAAGACCCATCCGGACGGAGCGATTTTCGCCCGGGGTTCCTGCGATGATAAGGGACAATTATTTATGCATATTAAAGCGCTGGAGAGCATGGATCGAACCGGAGAGATCCCTTGCAATCTGAAGTTCATCTTCGAAGGGGAAGAGGAAGTAGGCTCCAACAACCTGGAAGCATTCTGTGAGGAGCACAAAGACCTATTAAGTTGCGATGTGGTGTTGATCTCCGATACATCCATCATCAGCAATGAAACGCCCAGCATTACGACCGGTCTGAGGGGCTTAAGCTATGTAGAGGTGGAAGTGACCGGACCTTCCAAAGACTTGCATTCCGGAGTTTACGGAGGAGCAGTGGCAAATCCGATCAATGTCCTGACCTCAATGATCGCTGCCTTGCATGATGAGAATAAGCGAATTACCATTCCCGGATTTTATGATGATGTAATTGAACTTTCAGAAAAGGAGCGCGAAGCTATGAACCAGGCACCTTATAGTGAAGAAGCGTATAAAGCGGATTTGAAGGTGGATGATTTAATGGGTGAAAAAGGGTATACAACCATCGAAAGGACTTCGATACGTCCGACCCTTGATGTAAATGGAATTTGGGGCGGTTACATTGGTGAAGGGGCGAAAACCGTACTTCCAGCAAAGGCTTTTGCAAAGATCAGTATGCGATTGGTGCCAAACCAGGATCCGGAGAAGATCACCCGGCTATTTACCGGGCACTTTAAGCAAATGGCTCCTGCTTCGGTGAAAGTGAAGGTGACTCCACACCATGGAGGCAAGCCGGCGGTAACCCCGACTGATAGTCCTGAGTACCAGGCTGCTGCGGAAGCAATGGAAGAGACATTCGGTAAAAAACCCATTCCGGCACGGGGAGGAGGAAGTATTCCCATCGTTTCTCTGTTTGAGGATATTCTTGGTGTCAAGACAGTACTCATGGGATTTGGTCTTGATTCGGACGACATACATTCACCAAATGAGCACTATGGCGTCTTTAATTTCTTTCAGGGTATTCGCACCATCCCTTATTTCTACGAAAATTATGCAAGGATAAAAAAGCAATGACCTTAGAAATAGCTGAAGAGAAGTTAAACAGCTGATTGGTTTCTGAGGAAGAAAGATAATTTCTTTTTGTCACTTTTTAAATCAGGTAATATTGCGGATCGACATCATTAGTATCGTCCCTCAACTTTTGGAAAGCCCTTTTCAGCATTCTATTCTAAAGAGAGCGCGGGAAAAGGGACTGCTGGATCTGCATGTCTGTGATTTAAGGAATTTTGGTTTGGGAAAAAATAAGCAGGTAGATGACTATCAATATGGTGGAGGTGCCGGCATGGTTATGATGATCGAACCACTTTATGAGGCTATTTCCAGCTTGAAGCAAAAGCGTGACTATGATGAAATTATTTATTTGACTCCGGATGGCGAACGATTGGATCAGAAAATGGCGAATGCCTTATCTCTAAAGCAAAATTTAATGCTGATTTGTGGACATTATAAAGGCATTGATGAGCGGTTACGTGAGCATGTCGTAACGCGAGAGATTAGCATTGGTGATTATGTTTTGTCAGGAGGTGAATTGGCTGCAGCAGTGCTGGTCGATGCGTTGGGCAGGTTAATCCCAGGTGTTTTGAATGATGAAAGCTCTGCGTTGTCCGATAGTTTTCAGGATGGAATGTTAGCCCCGGCAGTGTATACCAGACCGGCTGAATTTTTGGGATGGAAAGTACCGGATATTTTATTGTCCGGTCATGAAGCAAAAATTGAGGACTGGAGAGATAAGAATGCCATTTCACGAACTCGACGCAAACGACCGGATCTACTGAAAGAATAATTCAGATGAAGCTTCTTTTTAAGTTTCTTCATTTTTGTTGCACTCCCTGCTAAAACATCTGGTTAAAAAAGAGGATGAGGATCATCTGTAAGATAATTGTACCGTCAAGGAGTCCGGTGAAATAATAATCATGTGATTTTTCATTGATTAAAAAAATTATCGAAGCCGTAATTAAGTAGGAGAAAGTGAGAGCCAGCCAGGTAGACCAGGTTAAAAACCCGGAAAAATAATTTAGCCCGACCAGCACCCAGCAAATAAAGATACCCGCCAAAGCGATCTTCTTACTCTTTTCTTCTCCCAGTTCTATCGGTATAGTTTTTATTTTATGAAGGTTATCCACTTTTAAATCCCGGATATCAAACGGAATGGTTATCGATATAATAAAGAGCAGTTTCTCAAAAATGAAAATTACCTGGTTTAGATTCAAACTGGCATTATCATAAACCATTGGGATAAAAACACAAGCCCAGGTCCATACGACTCCGATCGCAAAAATCTTAATGAAGGGGAGGTCCCGGAATCTTTTCTTATGGCCGAAAATAGGCAGGATATAAACAAGTGCAAGAAGAGCTGGTATACTTAACCACAATATGATGGAGAAGGGGATGAATAAAGAACTTATGATCAGTCCGACAAGTCCAATTAATCCATACAGGATAATATGTTTTTGGAATTTCAAGATGGTATTTATGCGCGTGTTGTTGGTAATTCTTTCCAGTTTTCCAAATCCAATAATGCGATGCATGGAATAAATAAAAATTGTGGCAAAGAATACGAGATACGGATATTTCTGATCAGTCAAAGGAGAAGAATTGATGAAGCTAGTTTGGTAAACCAAAGATGCAGCACACAGTGCAATAAAGAGATTGCTGTAGAGAATAAGATCGACAAGTCTCCGGAATAAAATCATGACCAGTTTTGAACAGTATTTCTACTGCTCTGAAGGTAAGCAACTTAAATATCTTTTCTTAAAGATCCGGCTAGTCCGGTAAGTCACCTATTACGGATCAATTAGGTTACAAATACAAGGCAGACTGCAGTGCCGGTATTAGAAATATTTAAAGTTATGTCCCTCTTTGATTTTCAAAAGGCTTTCATAAATTAATTTAATGAGATTTTCCACATCGTCTTTATGTGCCATCTCTACCGTGGTGTGCATATAGCGAAGGGGTAAGGAGATTAATGCGGACGGGACGCCGACACTGCTGTAGGCAAAAGCGTCGGTATCGGTTCCGGTCGATCTTGAAGAAGCGGCTCTCTGATAGGGTATTTTTTTTGCCTCAGCCGTGTCAATGATCAAATCCCTCAAAATGTTGTGTACTGCCGGAGCATAAGTAATGGACGGACCATCACCACATTTTGTCTCCCCATGTTTAGTGGTCTTTATCATTGGAGTCATGGTATCATGTGTGACATCGGTAACGATCGCCGCATCCGGTTTTATCCGGTGTGCTATCATTTCTGCACCCCGGAGCCCTATCTCCTCCTGTACGGAATTGACGATATATAGTCCAAACGGTAATTTTTTCTTTTTCTCCTTCAGCATACGGGCTACTTCTGCAATGCAAAAACCACCGATCCGGTTGTCCAACGCTCTTCCTACATAGTATCGGTTGTTTAGGATCTCCAGGGTACTTCCATAAGTGATGACGCAACCCACGTGAATACCCATTTCCAGTACCTCATCCTTATCCTTGGCCCCGACATCAATAAATATGTTCTCGATGGATGGATTCAGATTGGCGTCTTTTCCATTCCGGGTATGAATAGCCGGCCATCCAAATACACCTCTCACAATTCCTTTTTTCGTGTGGATATTTACCCTTTTTGAAGGGGCTATGACATGATCGGAACCTCCATTTCTAATGACGTGAATAAAACCCTCTTTGGAAATGTGGTTGACAAACCAGGAAATCTCGTCAGCATGCGCTTCAATGACTACTTTAAATTCCTTTTTAGGATTGATCACTCCATAGGCCGTTCCGTAACTGTCAAGATCCCAGTCATCAACGAATGGTTTTAAATAATCCAACCATAATTTCTGACCACTTGATTCAAAGCCAGTGGGTGATGCATTGTTTACATACTTTTCCAGGAAAGTCTCAGACTTTTTTGTAATTATCGCCATATTAAATTCAATCTGTTAGTTGGGTTGCCATCGGTCCGGTGCATTGCGCCAGGAAGCCAATAGTTCCAAATCTTGTTTTTCTACGTAATTTAATTTTTCTGCAACGGCGATGAGTGTGCGGTAGTTCGTTAGGGTTTTTACTGGGATTTCTGCCTGATGAAAACGTTGGGATGCTTTTTCCAATTGGTAGGTAAAAATAGCAAGCAAGCCGGATATTTTCGCATCGGTAGCAATTAATGCCTGTATGGCATCCATACTGCTTCCACCGGTACTGATCAAATCTTCGACCACCAAGACCTTTGCCCCGGGTTCTAAGTAACCTTCGATCTGATTTTGCCGGCCATGCCCTTTTGCCTTGCTTCTCACATAGATGAAGGGCAGACCCAATGCATCTGCCAGAATAGCTCCATGAGGTATGCCTGCAGTAGCCACACCGGCTACCACCTGAAAGGGAGCAAATTCCTTGGTAATGTGAACCAGGGCTCTTCGAATCAGATTACGAACATATGGATAGGAAAGGGCGATCCTATTATCACAATAAATCGGTGATTTGATACCGGAAGCCCAGGTAAAGGGCTTTTTAGCATCGAGTTTGATTGCTTTGATTTGAAGTAGTAGTTCTGCTACTTTATGCTCGTAATCCATTACCTTTCTCGAAAAATTCGCCTAAATGTACAAAATCTACATTAATGAGAATTGTCTGATCATTGCGGAAAAAACGGAAGTGGATTCACTGGATAATGATGTGAAAGTGATCCCATTTATGGCTGGTAAAAAAGGGCTTTTGAACTACGTCGACAAGTTAGAAAAGTCCCCGGCTAAAATCACGATAGCTCTTGTTACGACCGCGGATGCAGAGCTCTTTGCAGATTTCAGGTCACTTTATAAATTTATTGAGGCCGCCGGAGGGTTATGTCTTCGCAACAATGCGGAGATGCTCTTTATCGAACGCCTGGGAGTTTGGGATCTGCCCAAGGGCAAAGTCGACAGGGGAGAGGATATTGAATCGGCCGCTATCAGGGAAGTGCAGGAGGAGACCGGTCTTGAAACATCAATCGTCTCTAAAGTAGGTAATACCTGGCACACCTATTATGATCGAAAGGAAAGGCGTATTCTAAAGAGGACGAACTGGTTCGAAATGATGTTATCAGGATCTGAAATTGTCCGGATTCAACGGGAGGAGAATATTACCGATTTTCGTTGGATACATCCTCAACAGTTCCTGGAAGGGAACTTCCCGACCTATCAAAGTATCAGAGAAATTGTTAAAAAGTACGTAAAAACAGCCTAAATGGCCATAATTGTCTGATCTACACTAAGTTTGGTATTATTTTTGTTTATAATATGTATTGCTTGCAAGCTGGCATAAGCCGGTCTTGACAGTAACGACTATTAAAAACAAAATCATGAGCCTTCAGTTCTCCAAATCAAAGTGCAGTGCGGTACCCATTCGGGAGATCCTTTTTTCATTCACTGCGGTCATTTTTCACTTATTTCTATTAAGTGGCACAGCTGCTTTAGCCCAGCCGAATAGAGGCATGGCAATCACCGGAAGTGAGCATGAGAGAGATGCGCGATCTGCCCGGTCATTGAGTGATCCGGGAGCATTATGTACCAATCCCATAAATTATGTGCAGTCAGTCCTGAACATGAATGGGACTGCGTCACAGGATTTCAATACAGCCAATGACATCTATGATGTCGAGGCGGCAGATGATTTTACCCTGCCGGTGGCATCGGCGCTCAGTAGTGTTTCGGTCAATGGAATGGGAATGGCTCCCGATTCGTTTTTAGTAAAGATATACCGTGATGGAGGGGGCAGTCCGGGTACCTTACTCTATTCACAGCTTTTTGTCGACCCTGCATTTACCATCAGTCCAACCTTTGATCTAAGCGCCTGTCCGGTACTTCAGGCAGGCACCTATTGGATTTCAGTACAGGCGGTTGCCAGTTTTAGTCTATATGGTCAGTGGTATTGGACGACAGCAGCAGATGGAAGTGGAACGAATTGGAGTGTCCGGAATCCCAATGGCGGCTTTGGTACCTGTTTGGATTGGAGTGACGGAGCGGTGTGTGGCTTTGCTTCAGGAACCGGCCCTGGTCTGGTCTATGACATAGCTACTTGTGTCGCCAATGTTTTATCAGCTATTGGACCAAATTGCCGGAATGTCAATGCCAGTCTCGACGCGAATGGCAATACGTATTTCAGCTTATCCGACATTGTGACCAATTTTCCCGCCGCAGCACCAGCGAGGATCACTATTAAGGATCCCACGGGCTATGCCGTGTATGGCCCTGCCACGGTGTTTACGGGAAATATAGTCTTCAATGCCTGTCATTTGCGGGATGAAACCCTGACCATAAATGTCGAAACAGAAGGGGGTGCATGTTGGTCAAACCTCACTTTTAAGCAAGTAAACGGACCAATCATCGAAAACAGAAACTATACGGTTTATTGTTTCGATGAACTCGTTCATGATCCATATTTATATAGCCCGCCTACAGCCTACATCCCTTGTCAGGCACCTCTCCAGGCATCCTACGTTACGGACTGGCTTATTCCATATGATTGTGTTCCGGGAATGCAGGATACGGTAAAAGTGATTCTCAGGGAATGGGAAGCCTACGATAAACTGGGGAGAAGAGGCGTTGCCTTTGATACGATCGTCGTACTTCAGCTGGGAGAGATCGATGCCAATCATATATTTTGTGCTGATAAAGATACACTTTACTGCTCAGATACCACCGAAAGGATTGGTCCCTTTATTACCTACGAAGACATAGATCAGACTTGTGATACCATTTGGCTTGTCCACACTTCCGATCTGGACAATGATGGAATGCTTGAATTTCACCCAACCGTCCTGGATGCCAAATGTGGTCTTGATGTCTACCTCGACTACTACAAGGTGCAGGGTGAATGTGGAAATATATACCGGGTGAAAGTAGAGATGAAACAGAGCTGCTATGGTCCGGCTGATGATACTTGTTTTGTGACTCCTCCGGCGGGAACTCCACCCAATCAGGCGGTACAGCTTGCACCGGGTTATTGGAGATGCGAATTTTGGTTGCACGACCTGGACACGGTTCCACCCGATATGTACTGTAAGAAAGTAGAGCTGTTCTATGGTGCTTTTGGTATAAAGAACTGGAATGTAGCTGCCAATCCAAACGGGGAGATGGTTGCCGGACCATTTTTTGATCCGGAAAAAACGATCGAACTGCAGGCACTGCCTTATCGGCTCCGGATCAACTCATATGAGAATCCATTTCCTTTGACTACCCGGTTGGTGGAAAATGCAATACCTGCTCCAAATACCTACAACCAGGATCTGACGATGGACTTCATCGCACCGGACGACCTTAATTTTGACTTTGGGTGGATGTTTGACATTGAGTCTTCGATGCCCCTTATAAACAGCCTAAATAACCTGAACGGATTCTATACTGAAATTGAATATTACATTAGTATAAATGGGACGGAATATCCGGTCATTGAAGAGGGTGATACGGAAGTGCCCGTTCGAACGCAGCGAAATATGGCACCCGTGTTATTGACGCAAAGCCGGGATGGAGTCCTCTCCATACCGTTGCATAAAGGAGACTCTTTTGCTATCCGGGCCAGTTGGTCGTCACCTTTTCCTGCTACCTTAAGCCTCTACGGTCCGAATATCGTGAGCACCAGTGATCACGAATGTGCGGCGCATAGTTACATTCCGCCTCTCTATGTCTCCGATGACTGGAGTGGAGTCAAGCAGGTGAAAGCCATTGTGGAATCAGCCGGAACATTTATCATGACTTATGATCCGCAAGATAGTTGTTGGGTCAGTCATGAACAAGTGAAACTGCCCAAGAATGGAGAGTACTACACCGTCCTGTATGAAGCGTACGATAGTTGCCATAATATGGCTGTAGATAGCTGTCTGATCTATGTAAAAGACCGGGTAAAGCCGGTTGCTGTAATGGATAAAAGTGTCACAGTCAGTCTTAGTGATAAAAAAGTATGGTTGGATGCTTCCGCTTTCGATGAAGGAAGCTGGGACAATTGTGAAGTCAACTTCATTCTGATCCGTCGATCGGACTGGCAGGAGTCATGTATCGATCTCTGTGACAGTATATCTGCCTGCTATGTTGATGATCATCATGATACCCTTTGGGTAGCAAACCTGGAAACGGATAAGTCCAAAGATGCAGTTGAAGCTCATTATGCCCAGACACTGCAATGGTTATGTGAAGACGATACGCCATGCGGCGAACTCATTTATAATGCCTGGCTCTACGATTTGATGAAGTATGCCACATTACATTGCAATCCACACTTATATGGAGTTAATGAAGAATACTTCAAAGAAAAATTCGCAGAAGCATATTATGCCGACGCGGATTTTAGGGCTAAATTTGATTATTGCCAACCGACAGATCCCAATCAGACGACCGCACAACGATTTTCCCCGTTCCATCCGGAGCCCGGAAATTTGGTTGATTTTTACGAACAATTGGGAGGAGGCTGGAGTGATGCTATTGCCTTTGATTGTGCAGATGCCTGCCAGTATGTGACCGTCGAAATGCTGGTGATGGACTATTGGTGCAACTGGACCAAAGTGTGGAACAAAGTCAAAGTGGAAGACAAAAACCCACCTACTGTTGTATATGATGTGAAAGACCAGGAGACCATCTCCTGTAAGTCATATCATGATGCCAAATACTTTTATCCCGGAGAACTGCATCCCGTCAACATCGAATGGTTGGTGGAAAGAGCTACACAGCAGGATCAAAAAGCCTTTGATCTCCTTGATCAAATATTCGGAGGCTATCAAAAAGCCTGGAGAACCGAGTATGGAACTTATGTAGACTCCTATGGAGATGCAATATCCCATGATATTCTATTTATTGATAGCGTTTGTATTTGTACCGATAAATTGGAGCAAGTGTATATCTATGATGAACACCTGGGGTACTATTGGAAAGACTCGGTAGTGACAGATTGTTATTATATTCCGGACACTACCTATTTTCAGCAAGGTGTCGTTCAGGTAAACTGCCAGGAAAATGTGCACTGCAAGCAGGAGATTTGGTATGAATTTGATCATTGTGGACAGGGATATCTATACCGGAAGTTCAAGATCTGGCAGAGTTGCCCCGATAGTTTCTATACAGATGACCTGTATACGGATAGTGTTTTTCATCCGGTTGATACCCTTGAGCGAATCCAACGGATATTCGTTGGAAAAGAATGTGCGCTGAATAAATACATGTTTGATGTTCCCGGAGATCTCACTATTGAAGCTTGTGGGATCGAATACAATGATGATGGTAATGTCATTGGAGATGCCGGACCCGAGAACACTGGTTATGCGAGATACAAACTGGAAGACGATTGTCGCATTGTGGGCATCGCTCATAAAGACAAGGTCTATAAGATCGTCGGAGGTGAAGAAGCCTGCTACAAGATTTACCGTACCTGGTATTTTGCTGACTGGTGTGGTACGGGCGGTGCCCCTATCAATAAGAGTTGGTGGAACGATTATTCGTTGGTACTCGATTCTTGTCTTCAGAAAATACTGGTGATTGATAAAACGCCACCGGTTTGTGAAATTAAAGGACCGGTTATGAGCGGGGACACTATCGAAATGGGAGGTTGTAGTTATACCTTAAACGTGGAAGTAAATGCCACGGATGTCTGTGGTTTAACCAGCTACGAGTGGGAAATTAAAAATACTACCAATGCAGGCCAAATTTTTCTCGAGGATCAGGGACAGGATTATTTGACCGGAGGTGAAGAAGAAACTTTCGCAATCGCTTCTGCCGGATTGTTACCAGGTACTTATAAATTGTCGGTACACCTTGAGGATGAATGTAATAATGAGAATTACTGTGAATACTATTTCACGATCGTTCCGGTGAAGAAACCGACCCCGGTTTGTTATTCCTCATTGACGGCCCGCCTGACACCCTGGGACAGGGACCAGGATGGACTGGTAGATACGGCCCATGTGATCATCTGGGCATCTGAATTTGACCGAAGTAGTTCACCAAGTTGTGGTGACGATAGTGTAGAGTTCAGAGTTGAAATTCTTGATGGCATAGAGGATGAAACGGCTGCCGGAGATGTAGATTACCTCGAATTGGGATGTGACCATGTTGGTACTCAGCTGGTCCGGCTCTGGGTGATCAGTTTGCCGAGTGGAACCAGAGATTATTGTGATATTGTCCTGGTAGTACAGGCTGGAGAAAGTGGTTGCGGTTCTGTTTCGGCCACCAATGCTGACTTCGAAATCCGTGAGAGTGTGTTACAGCTTGACCAGACCGGTGTTAGGTCAGGTGCAAACCAGGCGATTCACGATCCGGTATTGCGCCAAACCAACTCAGATATAAATTACGAAACCAACACCACTGAATTGTTGCAGAACCGGCCAAATCCTTTTAGATCGGAGACGACGCTCGGATTTATCTTGGCAGAGAAAATGCAAGCCAATTTAACCGTTTATGATATGAATGGTAAAGTATTAAAGAATTTTTCCGGAATATTTGCGAAAGGCTATAATGAAATTAATTTATCACGAGAACAATTAAATTCCTCATCAATTTTATTCTACCGATTACAAACGGAAAATGGATTTTCCGAGGTAAAGAGAATGATTTTAATTGAATGATTTTTTGAACCAAGAAAAAGGCTTTGATTTTTGTAAATGCCGGGTTTTGTAATCCGGCATTTTTTATTGTTTGTGAATTTTTGGAGTTGAGATACCAATTAAATTATTTTACCCGATTTTGCATAGGTTTCATATTGATCCCTGAGAATCTTCAATAGTTCATCGATATTTCTTTTATGCGTGCGAAAGACCATCACGCAGATGCGCAACCAAAAGGTCCCATCCAGCGTAGTAGAGGAGAGAAATATTTTCCCTGTTTTTAAAATAGCATTCATCAATGCCCGGTTTTGTTGATTTTCGCTCTCCGGATTGTTCCCGGAAATCCTGAAGAGACAAACACTGAGGGTAGGATCAGGGCCAACCTTAAATCCTATTTTTTGGACTTCGGAGTGAAAGTACCGAGCCAGTAACAGCTTTTCAGTTAATGCCGCTTTGTAGGGTTTAATGCCAAGTAGCTGGAGCGATAGCCACATCCGGAGTCCGCGAAAGTGTTTGGTAAGTTCCGGAGAAATGTCTGCCGGATTCAGTACCTCGAAATCACCTTCTGCATCCTGCATATAATTGGCCCGGTAATAATGGGATTTGATGGCTGCAGCCCGGTTCTTGATGAGCACTGCACCTGTCCCGTAGGAAAGAAATAGCCCTTTGTGAGGATCGAGAACAACTGAGTCCGACTTTGCCAGAGCGGAGAGAAGACCACTTAGCTCATCGGTGAGGACGAAAAAGCCTCCATAGGCAGCATCAATATGAAACCAACAGCCTTCTCTTTTTGCAATGGAGGCAATTTCATCAAGGGGGTCGATGATGCCAAGATCCGTGCTGCCGGCAGAGGCCACAATTAAGAACGGATTTAATCCTGCTCGTTTGTCAATTTCGATCTTCCGGTTCAGATCTTCGGGATCCATTTGGTAGGCGGTATTCATTTCTACCATGCGGACATGGCTATAGTCCAGTGCGGCGATCCTCAGTGCCTTCAAGACGCAATGGTGCGTCTGCGTGGTTAGATAAATCACCTGATTTCGCACATTTTCGGGCTTGATTTCGTGCCAGTCCCTGGCGGCGGTCAACGCGGTTAGTGTGGCAATTGATCCACCGGAGGATAAATTGCCAGCATGTTGTTCAGGATAGCCAATAATTTTTGCCATCCACTGTACGCAAAGATTTTCCAGGATTACTGCACCTGGATTGGCATAATAAATACCGGCGTACCGGTTGGTCACGGCGGCCAGATAATCCCCCAGGGCAGAAGGAAAAACTCCACCTCCCGGCACATAACCCAGGTGACCGGCTGCAGCAGGATTGATCCCCGTACTATCCACGGCCTGACGCAATATTGCCAGAAGTTGGTCCAGAGATTTTCCATCGTCTTCGAAGTCACAGCCTTGCAGTGTTTCAAGGCTTTCCGGAGACTCCTGATAAACCGGAATATCGTCGATTTCTTTGAGGAATTCTTCTCCATAACCGATTATAGACTGAAGGGAGGCTATTCTATCGTCCGCTGGCATGTCCAGCCGCCGGCTGACAGATTCCAGGTATTCGAGTTCTTTTCTCATGGTTGCGGATTATAATTACGGGGACGAATATAAGAATCAGGCAGGGCTGTATCAGGGCTATTAATTGCGTTGCGGATTTTGGTACTATATGGTTGGAGTTAAAAAATGTCAAGGAAATAGAAAAATCAGAGTATTTCCTTAGCCCAGAAAGTTCCTTCCGGAATCGAAATTCCATATTTATGCAATGAAGACATGGTATTTAAGATGCCCGGGCGACGTTTACCAGGGATGATTTGAACATCATAGATTTCATCAACACTTGTTTGATATGTCAATTCTGCAACCACCGATGATGTCGGGAGATGCAGTACAACAATGCCGGATTTATCGGCAAGTTTGGCCATTTCAAGATGTTTGAAGGTCGAGCTATTCTGACGCAATTTCGACAGACCGACAAATAGATAATCATTGTAAAAGGCCATTCCTCTTACGAACCCATCCAGTTTTTTAATTACTTCAAAAGTCCTGTCGCTTTGATTAACTCTAATGATCTCTCCCGTTGCCGACAAAAGCAAATAGAGGTCTTTTTCGATGAATGTGGGAGAGTGTGGCATGGAAAGGTTGCTTAATAATACTTCATTGGATTCAATATCCATCAAAATACCACCAGAAGGAAGTGTTTGTCTCCAGCCCTGTCGCGTGTTTTTTGTTCCTAAGGCAGTAACATATTTAGGTTGACCACCGACAAGGGCCATCCC
Source organism: Saprospiraceae bacterium (assembly GCA_020436835.1). Classification (GTDB taxonomy): domain Bacteria; phylum Bacteroidota; class Bacteroidia; order Chitinophagales; family Saprospiraceae; genus JABDMH01. The sequence goes on from JAGQWZ010000053.1 coordinate 31,605, forward strand.
ATTGAGATGGCATCGGTCTTCGGACACGAGTTGGTCGATAAAGGGTGGTCTCCAGAATGCCTCCCAACTGAATCTGTCTGAGACCCTCATCAAACAGGAAAAGGAAGTATTGACACCGATCAGGCCTTCGTCAGTCCAACTTAAATCATGAATATCGACCTGACCGGTATAAAATGTCGCTCTGGGCATATATAACGCATCGTAGACGCCTGGGTTCTTAGGATATTTTGGCGCTAACCTTGGGTCGTCAACGAGCACAATTACTTCGTCTTTAGCTGCCAAAGCAAGCCGGTTACCCTGCAGGGCAATTCCCATCACCCGATCAAAACTGCGGGGTAACTGGATTAATCTTTCCGTATCTACGGCAGAAATTAGGATGATCTTTCCAGCCTGATAAGTACTGAGGGCAATAGTGCATTCAAGCCCATATAGCAATTCCGGAAAATTAGGTGAATAGGTACAACTGAAGGGTGGTGGTGGTTTCAGATTCATTGGTGAATTGTATTCACAAAATTATAAAATTCTGATCCTGAGGTGAGTGCGATTATTGAGTGCTGTTCGATCTTTCCATCAACTATTCCAAAATTCATATTTACTTTTTAACAACTAAAAATAACCCTCGCTTATCTGGTGTAACTCTGTTATGACATTAATAGCAAAACATTATGATATTTTGACATATCTTTTTAAACTTGCATCGACGAACTACATTACCAAACTAATAGAACCAATAAGACTTTGAGAACAAAACGCAGAACCTTACTTGACCTTGTAAGTACTTACCAAAGATACATCAGAAAATGGAACCGATATCAAGATGGTACCCGCAGATCACGTGACCGTGATAAGCTTAAGTGGCTGAGAAAGCGCATTCTAGTCCTGAAAGCAAGGATCGAAGCTGCTTTGACAAAGGTTTCTATGAAACGTAAAGTAGCTCTGGTTACCTCAGGTTTGTTGCTGGCCCCAATGATCGGAACCAGTCAGTCATTTAATTTACGTTGTGACCACCCTGCCAGAGATATTGCCGGAAACTCCAGAGCAACGATGTCATTTGTAGATCTAGATGGTGATAATGACGAGGATTTGATCATCTGGGGAAGTGCCGATGCTCCTACTTTGGCAGCAGCGGAAGCGGTACAGTATTTTGAAAACACGGGAAACGCATTTGAAGAGAAATCATTTTCCGCTTTTCCAAATGATCTGGGAATGGCTGAATTGCTCGATACGTCGTTCTCGGTTGATCTGCATGGAAGTTTTACGGACTTTGATAAGGATGGTGATTTTGATGTATTCATCGGAGCTGACGTTGGTGAATTACGCTTTCTGAGGAATGATGATGGAACCTACATATCAGTGGATGGTGATGAGGATCCGTTTGGAGCAGTGGAATTCGGAGAAAATGTTAGACCAGCTATGGGGGATCTGGACGGCGATGGAGATATCGACGCCGTAGTGGGAACAGCCGGAGGTGTCAAAATATATTCAAACGAAGATGGCAAATTTGGTGATGCCGTTACGTTAAGCGGAGAACTGGAAGATGGAAGCCCTCTGCTATATGATTTTGATGGTGATGGTGATTTGGATTTGTTGGTCGGTAATAAGTATGATGATCTCTTGTACTTTGTAAATAACGAGGGTGTCTTCACTGCTTCAAACGACATTCCGGTAGTGGGGGTCGAATATGAAGGCTATAATGCCATAGCATTTGCTGATATTGATTTCGATGGTGATCTTGAATTTCTCGTTGGGGAAGGTAACGGGACCATACAAGTATTCGAACAAAATGAAGCTGGTGATTTTTCAATAGTTCTTTATAATCCGCTCAATATCAGTGACACAGAAGGGTATACCGCACCGGCATTTGTTGATTTTGACGAAGATGGAGACCTTGATTTGTTTGTGGGGCAGAGTGAACATATGTTTTATTTTGAAAACGAAAACGGAACATTTATACCTGCTGAAGAAAAAAATCCTTTCGCTGCCTATGAGGGAACTTACCTTCGACCCACATTTGCCGATTTTGATAATGATGGAGACCTTGATCTCATAGTTGGCAATGACGACAGGATTGATCTTTTTCGGAAAGAAGCTGTGGGTTATGAAATGGAGACGGATACTTTACAAAACCCGTTCTATGGGTTAGTCGAGGCCGACCAGTTGGCCCCGGCCTTGTTTGACGGAGACGGTGATGGGGATCTGGACCTGGTATTGGGTCATAAATATGGTGATCTATTTTATTTTGTAAATAATGAGGGCGTTTTCGAAGAAGCGAACGAAAATCCTTTCGAGAATTTTACTGCCGGTTCTTATTCCACTCCTGTTTTTACTGACCTGGATGGAGATGGTGACTTTGATCTGGTAGTGGGGCAAGGTGATGGCAGTGTACTTGGATTTGAAAACGACAATGGTGTATTCACATCCCTCGGCAATCCTTTTGATTTTAATTTTAGGAGTGAAGCAGTTCCGGCGTTTGGAGATATAGACGGAGACGGAGATGACGACGCATTGGTGGGAACCGGCCCGGGGATGATTTTTTATCTCGAAAACTCCGGTACCGTAAAGGTTGACGACCGTCCCGATCAAAGCCTTTTAACCAATATTTTTCCAAATCCTGTTGATAAAGAGCTTTCAATTGATGCCAGATGGGTAACAGGCAATGCCAATTTGGCAATTTTAGATATTCAGGGTAAGATAATTCTGCAAAAAGAGATCCGGGGTTCGAATCACCAGATAGATGTCTCCAACCTCAGAGCAGGAAATTACTTCATCAAAATCTCGAATTCCACCGGAAGGGCAATAAAGCCATTCTACCGTATGGACTAACTGAGAGCGCATTTCGACCTTTCATGATTTTGATATTCACCTGTGGCTTACCCGGGCCTCAGAGTGAAAAGGAGATTGCCGGATTGATAAATCTCAGTTTTACCGAGATGACAAAGGTTTCGATCAGCGAAATTAGGTAAAGACATAAATGTGCTTCTCCCTGCAGACATGGATTATTGCAGGGGATGGTTTTTTGGTACATTTGGAGTAAGGTCTATCATGATCCAGAATCTTCAAACAACCTATTGAACCTATGAGAATTGCGGTTTTCCCGGGCTCTTTCGATCCGATTACCAGTGGACATGTAGATCTTGTGCACCGGTCCATTCCTCTTTTCGATCGCATCGTCGTGGCTATTGGAGTCAATACCCATAAGACCTATCTCTTTCCCCTGGAACAACGGCTATCCTGGTTGAAAGAAGTGTTCAAGGACCAGCCCTCGGTGACGATCGATCATTACGAAGGCCTTACCGCCCACTACTGCCGGACGATTCACGCCCAGTATATGATCAGGGGACTGAGGAATGCATCCGATTTTGATTATGAAAAAACCATCAGTCAGATAAATTCAATTGTAGTCGATGACCTCGAGACTGTATTCCTTATCAGCCGCCCCCAATTTTCACACATAAGTTCGACCATCGTGCGAGAGATTATCAAGGGAGGAGGTGATGTGAAGGCATTTGTTCCTTCAAGGATCGTTTCAGAAATGTAAGTAAGCATCCGGATCACATTGTGACCTACCGCAAATAATTATCTTTGCGCCCGAACAAAAGTGGTCAAACAATGGCAAACGCAATCTTTGAGTTACCGGTGGTCTATAATGAACCGGTATTGAACTATGCCCCCGGATCTTCCGAGCGTGCTCATGTAAAACAGGTTATCCAGGATATTAAATCGGAACAATGGGACATTCCCATGATTATCGATGGTAAGGAAGTCCGCACCCGGGACAAAAGAACGATTCATGCTCCCCATGCACTTCACGAGACTTTAGGTACTTACAGCCATGGTAGTGCTCGCAATATCAGAGATGCCATTCAGGCAGCCCTCAATGCTAAAAAGGAGTGGGAAAATACACCCTGGCATGAACGTGCTGCCGTTTTCCTCAGAGCTGCCGAGTTGCTGGCAGGACCATACCGGGCTCGCATGAACGCTGCTACGATGCTTGGACAGTCAAAAAATATCTATCAGGCAGAAATAGATTGTGTGGCTGAACTCGCTGATTTCTACCGATATAATGCGACTTACATGACGCAGATCTACGAGCAACAACCGGAAAGCCCGGCTGGTATCTGGAACCGGCTGGAATACCGTGCCCTGGAGGGTTTCGTGTTTGCCCTGACCCCTTTTAATTTTACTTCTATTGCCGGTAACCTGCCTGGTGCACCTGCCCTTATGGGAAACACTGTAGTGTGGAAATGTGCAGAAACGCAGATCTATTCTGCTCATGTAATCATGGAGGTCTTGAAAAAAGCAGGACTTCCTGATGGAGTGATCAACCTGGTTTTTGTTGATGGCCCTGCCGCTGGAAAAGTTGTATTCAGGCATCCCGAATTTGCCGGTCTGCACTTCACCGGAAGCACCGGGGTTTTCCAGTTGTTGTGGCAGACGATAGCGGACAACGTGAAGCGATACCGCAGTTATCCCCGCATTGTCGGAGAGACCGGGGGTAAGGATTTTGTACTGGCTCATCGCTCGGCCGATCCGAAAGAAGTGGCGACAGCCCTGGCCAGAGGCGCTTTTGAATATCAGGGACAAAAGTGTTCTGCCGCCAGTAGAGCGTACATCCCGTCCAATATCTGGAAAGAGGTAAATCAATATCTGAAGGAGGATCTATCTACTTTCAAAATGGGATCTCCGGAAGACTTTACTAACTTCATCAATGCGGTCATTGATGAAAAAGCTTATAGTAAAATTACGGGTTACATCACGAAAGCCGGAAGAGATAAATCCGCCAGGATCATCGCCGGAGGTGAATTTAATAACTCGGAGGGTTATTTTATTCAACCGACCGTGATACGTACAAAGGATCCGGCTTACCGGACCATGTGTGAAGAGATCTTTGGACCGGTCCTGACCATCTATACCTATGATGAGGATAAGTATGAAGAAACACTTAAGCTAGTGGATGAGACTTCTCCTTATGCTTTAACCGGAGCGATATTTTCTACTGAACGTCAGGCAATTATCAAGGCTACAAATGAGCTAAGAAATGCGGCTGGGAATTTTTATATAAATGATAAACCTACTGGTGCAGTGGTCGGTCAGCAACCATTTGGCGGAGCACGAGCAAGCGGAACGAATGATAAGGCCGGATCAGTTTTGAATCTTTATCGGTGGGTCTCACCCCGGACAATTAAGGAGAATTTCAATCCTCCAGTAGATTATCGTTATCCGTTCCTGGCAGAAGAGTAGTGTAACATTTGCCGTCCGCCAAATGTTATCAGGAATAATGAGTGCATGCTCTTGTCGATCGAAAGGACCAGTCGATGGGCTTTGAGCGGTCGTCAATCGTAATGATTCCGGGAAGCGTTTCGTTTTTTCTAACTTTTGCGATGAATTGGTCAACCAATAAAACAAATCAAATGTATTTCAGGAAAATATTTTTAATAGCAATTCTATTCTTGTTGATGGTGGATATCCAGGCGCAGGTCAGTGCCCGTCTGTTCCGTTATCCGGATGTTTCGTCGTCCCATATTACCTTTAGTTATGGCGGTGATATTTGGATTGTTCCAATCGGAGGGGGAATCGCCACAAAACTTAGTTCACCGGCAGGATCTGAGATTGCTCCGAAATTCTCACCAGATGGCAGTCTGATAGCCTTTAGTGGTAATTACGATGGTAATGTCGACATCTATGTGATCCCGGCGATGGGGGGATTGCCGGAACGGGTGACGCATCATGGTATGGGAGACCGCATCCAGGATTGGTACCCCAATGGTGAATTTCTCCTCTATACCAGCTCAATGAACAGCGGTAAACAGCGTTTTAGCCAGTTTTACCGGCTGGATAAAGACGGAGGGCTACCCGAAAAACTGCCTATGGCTTACGGAGAATTCGGGTCTCTCAATGCGGATGCCACCAAAATCGCTTTTACGGATAAATCACGAATTTTCCGCAACTGGAAGCGATACCGGGGTGGAATGGCTGCAGACATCTTCATATTCGATCTGAAGACCATGGAATCGGAAAATATCACCAATCATGAAGCCAACGATGAAATGCCGATGTGGTATGAAGACAAGATTTATTATCTCTCTGACAAGGGCCCGGAAAAACGGTATAACATCTGGTATTACGATACCGCTAAAAAAGAAAATGTACAGGTGACTGAGTTTTCAGACTTTGATATACACATGCCCTCAGTTGGTCCGGGAAATATGGTCTTTGAGGCCGGAGGTAAAATGTATATCATGGATTTAGAGAATTACGAGCCAAAGGAGGTTCTAATAGAAGTGACCAGTGATATGGTGAGCATAAAACCACATAAGGTGGATGCAGCCGAATACATCGAGAATATAAATATCGCTCCGGACGGAAACCGGGCGATTGTGGAGGCGAGAGGGGAAATCTTTTCTCTTCCGGCGGAAAAAGGCGTGGTGCGAAATCTGACGCGGTCATCTGCCACGGCAGAAAGATATCCCGCCTGGTCTCCTAATGGAAGATATATTGCCTACTGGAGCGATAAATCAGGGGAGTATGAGCTTAATCTGAGAGATCAGAAAGAAGGTAACACCGAAAAACAGGTCACCAAGTTGGGTCCGGGATTTCGTTATAATTTATATTGGTCACCGGACAGCAAGAAACTGGTGTACGTTGACCAGACCATGACCATACAGATGGTCGATGCCGAATCAGGCATGGTGGAGAAGATTGATCGCGATATTTCCCTATTTGAAGGTGGGCTGCAGGGTTTTCATGTCGACTGGTCTCCCGATAGTCGCTGGATAGCCTATGATAAGTCACTGGATAACGGCAATTCGGCAATCTTTATTTATGACACCAAGGAGAAGAATGCCCGGCAGGTGACTTCAGGCTTCTACTCCGATCATTCCGGTGCTTTTGATCCGGATGGCAAGTATTTGTTCATTACGACCAACCGGAATTTTGATCCGGTTTATTCCGATTTTGATAACAGTTGGGTCTATCCCAATGCTACCGGTCTGGCAGCAATCGCGCTCAGAGATGACGTTCCTTCTCCACTTGCACCGGAAAACGATACGGTGACCATAGAGACCGACGATGAGCCGGAAGCCAAAGAGGATAAGGATAAGGAAGAAAAGAACGACAGTACCGATAAGGAAGAAGACGAGGATATCCAGATTGATTTCGATGGTTTCGAACGGCGCCTCATCATGTTACCGCCAACGCCGGGAAATATGGGCCAGGTTGCCGCCGTAGCCGGGAAGGTGATCTACCAACGATTTCCCAACAGCGGTTCGGATGGTGAGCAGGGATCAATCATGCTTTATGATCTGAAAGATCAGGAGGAAAAGACCATCATGTCTGGTGTAAGGGGGTACAGATTGTCGGCGAATGGTAAGAAATTATTAGTGGCACAGAGTCCATCAAGTATTGGGATCGTGGATGTGGCTCCTGATCAGAAACTGGAAAATAAACTGGCTCTCAATGAGATGGAGTTGAGCGTTGACCCTCGAGAGGAGTGGAAACAGATATTTAACGATGCCTGGAGATTTGAGCGCGATTTCTTTTATGATAAAAGTATGCACGGGGTCGATTGGACCGGTTTGAGGACACAATATGGCAATCTGATTCAATATGCAATGAATAGAGATGATGTGAATTTCATCATCGGGGAGTTGATCGCAGAGCTGAATGCTTCGCATACCTACCGTGGTGGAGGTGACCAGGAGTCTCCGGAGCATAAAAGCGTAGGTTATTTGGGAGTCGATTGGGCAGTCGATCAGGGACAATTTAAGGTCAAACATATTGTACGGGGAGCGGATTGGGATAATGAAGTGCGCAGTCCTTTGGATATGCCCGGAGTGGATGTCAGTGAAGGCGATTTTATCCTGGCTGTCAATGGAGTACCCCTCAATGACTACAGTGATCCCTGGGGTGCTTTTGAAGGCTTAGCAGGCAAGACTGTCGAACTGACGGTAAATTCAAAACCTGTTTTTGATGGTGCCCGCACGGTGGTGGTCGAAACGATGAGAGATGAGACAAGATTGCGGAATCTGGCCTGGATTGAAGAAAACAGGAGGAAGGTCGATGAAGCATCCGGAGGCAAGATCGGGTATATTTATGTACCCAGCACCGGTCTGGATGGGCAGGAAGAGCTGGTAAGACAATTTTATGGTCAGTGGAATAAGGATGGACTTATTGTCGATGAACGATTTAACAATGGAGGACAAATTCCGGATCGATTTATTGAACTTTTAAATAGAAAGCCTTTGGCCTACTGGTCAGTACGGGACGGTAAGAACTGGCAATGGCCTCCGGTGGCACATTTTGGTACCATGGCCATGTTAGCCAATGGATGGAGTGGTAGTGGAGGAGATGCCTTCCCTGATTATTTTCAAAAGGCCGGTTTAGGACCAGTCATCGGTACAAGAACCTGGGGTGGATTAATTGGTATTTCGGGGTCGCCGTCCCTTATCGATGGTGGTAGTGTGACCGTACCCACCTTCCGGATGTATAATCCGGATGGTACCTGGTTTAAGGAAGGGTATGGAGTGGATCCCGATATTGAGGTTAAGGAAGATCCGACTCAGTTGGCTAAGGGAAATGACACTCAACTGCAAGCAGCGATCGAATATGTAATGGAACAAATCAAGAAAAAAGGACCTATTCATCCTCCGGCTCCCGGTAAGGAGAAACGTTCATAAGAGTATTTTCCGCCATTGTCTACTTACAGGAGCGTCCAAGCAATATTGATATTGGACGCTCTTTTTTTGGGTTGCATAAACGAAATAATCGCGATTACCGAAAGTCAGGACCTTTGATAATATATACTTTCGAGGGCTTGAGCAGGGTGTTCTTTTGCCAAATGGAGTTTGAGATTTGCCGCGATCATCTTCATTCGCAATCAGTCTTGATTGAGGTACACCGTAGTTCGAGGGTATTCTTAATTGTTGAATAATCTCTTATTTTACCTCAACAAATGAGTTTCATGCGGTCCAAAACCAGCAAAAGACTGATACTTTCGACATTGGGTGTACTGGTAATATACTTGCTGCACGCCCAAAATGTTTTATCGATTAGCCCCGGAGCATGGGGAGGTGCCATGGGAGGTATTCGATCAACGCATCAGAATATCCTGTCGATCTATGGTAATCAGGCAGGGCTGGCCTTTGTTGATGAGTTGACATTTTATGCATCGGCAGAGAGACGCTTTAATACGGAAGGTTTGAACTTCTATTCCCTGCTTGGAGCATTGCCTACCCGGTATGGCAACTTCGGATTAAATATCTTTTATCATGGTTACGAAGCTTATAATGAGAAACTGATTGGATTATCTTATGCCAGGAAGCTAATCGATAAATTGGCGCTGGGAGCCCGGCTTGATTTTGTCCAGGCAAGTATTCCGGTCTATGGTAGTACCTCTACCGTAACTGCTGAATTCGGAATTCAAACCAATATTTCTTCCTCAGTATTGTTGGGATTTCATATCTACAATCCTTTTGAGATCCATTGGTTGGAGGGAGAATCGTTGCCAGGCATATTTGTACTTGGCATCGCCTACCAACCTACCACCAGGATTTGGATCTCGGGAGAGCTGGAAAAGGTATCCGAATTTCCGGAAAATCTTAAGTGGGGTTTACAATATAAAGCACTGGATCAATTGGCCATCCGGGTCGGATTTAACACACAGCCGGCGCTTTTTTCTTTTGGGATTGGTTATACGCTGAATTCCGGGATGATCTGTGATATTGGGACTTCAGTGCACCAGGAATTGGGTTTTAGCCCCATGGCGGGATTTGGCTATGCGGTATATAAATAACTATGGAAATATTACTTGTTTCAGCCACTTCAAAGGAAATAAATCCTTTATATCAGATGATAAAAGAGGAGGCAAAAGATTTTCAAAACGAAGAAATTATAGTGACCAGCTTCCACCGGGTTCGATTTCTGGTCACCGGTGTGGGAGGAGTAGCGACAGCGGCCAGCCTGTCTGCCCATTTATCGCACAATAAATATGATCTGGCAATAAACATGGGCATAGCCGGTGCATTTTCCGAAGCATTGAATCTGGGAGATGTCGTTTCAGTGGGAGAGGATAGATTTGGTGATTTAGGCATTGAAGAAGCCGATGGTTCTTTTTCTGATTTATTCGCGGTTGGTTTAAGCAGTGAGAACGAATTTCCTTTTGAAAATGGTAAACTTGGATGTACCGCCGCCTGGTCTTCCCTTGTTTTGCCCCAGGTCCGGGCGATCACGGTAAATAAAGTACATGGAAACGATGAA
>JAGQWZ010000474.1 GCA_020436835.1 Saprospiraceae bacterium
ACAAAATCATAGAGGCTTCGAAATGGATCAAGACCGGAAAGACTTATGAACTAGGTCATATTTATGAGGAAGGCATGTTCGTGCCGGATAACCGGGTATTTAAATTATTTATCCCTTCCTTTCCTACTTATGGCCCGGAAGGAGCGGATCGCATAGTTTTTAATGATGAGTTACTGGTTGCCAGCATCGGTCAGATCGGAACCCAGTTTGACGGCTTGGGACATCCCGGACAGCAGGTCGACATGGAGGATGGTACCACCACTGAAGTCTTCTATAATGGGTTTACCACCGAAGAAATGAAGAGTCCTTTTGGATTGAGAAATTTAGGTGTAGAACATTTGAAACCGATTATAACCAGTGGCGTGTTGATCGATATTGCAGGCTTAAAGGATGTGGAGGTTCTGGAAGATGCCCATGAAGTGAGTTTGCAGGAGGTGAAAGATGCCCTGGCGAGTCAAGGTATTGAGGAATCGGAGATACGTCCGGGAGATGCGATTTTCTTCAATTTTGGTTGGTGGCATAATTGGAAAAAGGACTATGTGATGGATGGATCCCGCTATCCCCGCATTGCCCGGGAGGTGGTGGACTGGTTGGTGGAACGACAACCAAGTATGGTGGGATCGGATGCCATTCTCGATGGTGATAAATTCAATGTACACCTTGAATTGACTATGAAAAGTGGAGTATTTAACCTGGAATGGATGAATTTTGATACCCTTACCGCAGACGAAGTTTACCGGTTCATGTTTATTTTTACCCCTTTAAGAATCAAAGGTGCTACCGGGTCACCAGGCAGGCCTATCGCTATTCATTGATACCTTAGAAGAATTGAAGGAAATTTATCGTAAACTTAATATCCGGTCGCAGAAAATTCATTTATTTCGACAAAACCAATATCGATATGTCACGACTCTTTTTTATCCTTTTTTTAAGTGGATCTTTTTTCCTCCATGCTCAGAATGACGAGGTTTCCATTGTAAAGATGGATGGACCCAACCCATGGTCGAGTCTGGAGGTGAACAACAATCCGGACCAGTTTCAATTTATCGTCGTGACAGACCGGACCGGTGGCCACCGGCCGGGAGTTTTTGAAGAGGCCGTACAGAAGATCAATCTTTTACAACCTGAATTTGTAATGAGTGTAGGAGATTTGATTGAGGGATATACAGAGGACACCACAATTCTGAATAGCGAGTGGGATGAATTTACCGGCTTCATTGATCAATTGGAAATGCCTTTCTTTTACGTACCGGGAAATCACGACCTTACCAACCCCGTTCAGGGTGTCGAGTATGAGAAACGGTTCGGGAGGACCTACTATCACTTTACCTATAAGGATGTCTTGTTTCTTTGCCTCAACTCGGAAGATCAGTTCCGGGGAGCGGGAAGAGGCACCATATCTGAACCACAATTTAATTACATCAGGGAAACACTGATGGCGAACCAGGAGGTACGACATACTTTTGTCTTCCTGCATCAACCGTTGTGGATACAAGATGATCCAAAATACTGGCCTCAGGTGGAAGATCTTCTAAAAGACAGACCTCACACGGTTTTTGCCGGCCACTATCATCACTACGTTAAACGCGAACGGAATAATGGCCGTTATATCATGTTGGCAACCACCGGTGGAGGAAGCAGATTGAGAGGCAGGGATTTTGGTGAGTTCGACCATGTAGCCTGGGTGACCATGACCGCGGCCGGACCCGTCGTGGCAAATCTCTGGTTGAAGGGTATTTGGGATGAAAATGTTTCAACCGAAGAAACGGAGACCTTTATTAATGATCTCTTCAGTAGTAATTTAGTCGAAATAGAACCTTGTTTTTCTGATCAATTCTCCGGAGAACACGATTTCAAGATCAAATTGAGTAACAATCTGGATATTCCGGTTGACATTAAAATTGAAGAAGGATTTGGGTGGGATGTATGGATCACCGCAGATGCTGATAGTTTACGGCTCAATCCAAATTCGGTCGAATGGGTCAATGCAAAATTTATTCCCAGAAAAAACAATACTCCGGTATCGCAACTGCGAGCCACACCAGTAAGATTTGTGGTGTCTGCAGAATTATCGGACGAGGCTTATCTGGAGATTCCAGTGCCGGTCAATTTAAAACCATTGACCAAAAAGTATATTCCATTTACAGATCAGGAATTTAAGGTGGATGGCGCGCCTGATGATGGAATTACCTTGTCTGAAGGATTTGAAACTACGACTGACAATACCATGCGATTTGCCGTTTATCAAAATAAGACCCACCTGTATATCACGGCCCAGGTCGAGGATGATCTGGTAGTGGTGGACACCAGTACTTCGATCACCCGTCAGGACAATATCGGTCTAAGTCTTTCTTTCTTACCACCTGTAAAGTCTGCGTTGGCACCGGTGGATAATTATTATTTGCGAATGACAGTAGAGAAGGGTGGTCATATGTCTTTGGTATCAGGAGCACAATCGCTTCCGGATGACTGGAAATACACTTGTAAAGAGACAGATTCAGGGTTTAATTTTGAATTGGTCTTGCCCCTGCATTATTTGGATGATCTCCAGGGCGGCCACTGGCAAAGCCTCCGACTTAACTGGACATTGGATGATCTCGATGTACCAAGTGACCAGTGGCAGGAGATCGAAAGAAATATCTACCTACCCTCATGGGGTTCTGATGAGGAGATCCTGGGATCCGGTATGTACTTTCGAGAGTAAATTATCTGCCCCATCGAATCTCTGTTCAGAATCTGTGCCGATTGATTTTTGTGCCAATTTGTTCTTTAGTGCGGTGGTGAAGACTTTCATCCGCACTGCCTAATGCCAGTTAAATATTTACTAAAAAGTGTTAAGACCCTAAATGTCTGGTATTGAAGTCGAAGGCTGAAAGTTAGAAGCCTCATGAATATAAATCACTGTTTGTCAATGATATAGGTGCTAACTTTACCATCTAACACCGCTTCGCAGCACCTTCGGAGAACCGAAATCTTTCCAATTGTTACCATTCTCCGGCTAAAAACAACCATTCTACGAAAACTGAC
>JAGQWZ010000475.1 GCA_020436835.1 Saprospiraceae bacterium
AATTTGGGATTAAGACCCAATGCTCAGAGTGTCTGTGGAGATTAGCAATGTTTCAGTGTTCTTTTAAAAGCTAATTAATATGGAGCGGATCTCTGGGCATTTTTTATGTCTTTTTTACCACATACGCACATAGGAATTCTCGTTGGTTCAATAGTAGTAAGTTTCATTTAAGAGTTCTAGTACGACCCCCTAGGTCAGCTGCTAATGTCCGATAAATAATAAACCAGTGTAGTTTAGAGCATTAAATTAGCAAGTAATTATTTCTTATAAAATATGAAGCTCATTTCTAGTATTGGTAAAAGTATTCACCACATAGCCACATAGAATAAGATGTTTCCTTTGACATAGAGTTTCAGCATGATTTCAATACAAAAGAAGGCAGATATCTGGATGATTGAAACGCCTATTTCGTAGGCGCTTGTGTGCCTGTTTGAGAGGAATTTATAAGTTGATTGAGTCTCTCAACTATGTGCCTATGTGGTAAATTAGGTAATAGTTGATTAAATAGAGATTCTGGCTACTTACCCCTAAGACCTAATGGGCAGATTCCGAGGCAATTACTAACTGGTTGATTGGCTAAGCAAAATGAAACAGAAAAGAAAATAGTGAAGCACTTGGACATATTACTTTCCAGAAAATCTATGTGCCTAGGTGGTAAAAATAATAGATTGCGAATTGACCTAAATCGAGGCAATCAAAAGACTATTCTGTCATTATTAACGCCGATCAGGTCCTTAACACTTGTGCACTGATTCAGGCAATTTCATTATTATTGTTTAAACACCTTTTTCACCAACCGTCCCTTAGCATTCTGAAGGCTCACCAGATACATGCCCGGAGGCAGATAACTTAATTCATCAATCGAAATGATATGTTCCCCGGCATTAATCTCCACTTGTTTTATGGCGATCTGCTTGCCGTCCAATTGCAATAGTGAAATATTAAGATCCTGCCTTTCTTCCGTTTGAATTTCGAGGGATAATTGCAGGCTAAATGGATTGGGATAGATTTCGACCTCTAATCCGGTGGCAACATCTTCTACCGCCGTATTACAAGCCGCCGCCACAAATAGACTCTCTGTATACCCGCTCGTATCCCGGCCACAAACTGTCTGAACCTGCACTTCATAGGTTTCACAGTTTTCCATCTCCATCAGATTAAACGAATTCATGGTGTCTACGACCTCTTCCCATTCTTCATCGCCCACTTTTCGGTGTCGTACCACATAAGCAATAGCCGAGTCAACCGCTTCCCAAACCACGAGGGTAGAGGTGCCCTGGTAGTCCAGCGTATCCAGTCCAACCGGTTTGGGACAGAGCAGTGAATCAATGATGATCTCCACACAGAAATCTTCCGCTTCCCCCAGATCAATCGCAGTGGTACAACCGGAAACTACATCTTCAATCGGATCAAAGAGCATCATGACCCTCATCCGGGTTAGTCCCAGTGGGGCATCCTCTGGAATGCGGATCACCGTTTCCAATCCGGTTGATATAGCCGTGTCCGAGGCAAAGACCTGCTCTCCCTCATCGTCAAATTCTCCGTTCTGATTGTAATCGATCCAGGCAAAGTAATACTCCTCAAGGGTGTCGGCGGCATAACCGGGTTGGATATTCAGTGTATAGCCATTGCCCTGCTTTAGTTGGGTGGAGTTTCCGGTATAATCTCCATATCCATTGTCGAAACCGGATTCAATGTTCAGATTATGAATGGAAACCGCTTCGATCCATTCATCACCCACGGCATTAACCGGCAGAGCACAATATACCGAGTCAAGACAGGCACCGCAGCCCAGAGTTCGCACCTGGATCGTATCACTACTGGAAATTCCTCCGGCTCCCTGACAGATCGTTTGAAGCAGGAGATAGTACTCTGTACAGGATTGCAATCCTTCCAACACTCTTGTGGAATCTCCCTGATTAATGACACTGGTATCCCAGGTAATGCTGTCGGAAATAGCGCCGATAATGGCAAAATATCCGGCTGATCCCGCTGAGCCTTCGAAGCTTATGGCAATCGAACTGTCGGTGCTGTTGGTGATCTCAATCGCCGAAGGAGGAAGACAACATCCCTCGGTCATAAAATCCATCACCGGAGTGGAGGAAACTGTTCCATCCTGACAGGTGGCGGTAAGCATAAACTCATACGTTTGGCAAATGGCCAGATCATTTAGAGTGAAAGGAGATGTGACACTGTCCATTTGAATCCACACGGTGTCGCCCGCAGCTCTCCAGTTGAAGTCCACCTGCATCACTGAATCTGCCTGTGCCCAGGCAATCTGAATTTGGGTGGGATCCGAATCAACCAATCCTGCCTGCACATCAAAGGGAGCGACACAGCTCTGACAGTTGGTAAAAATGGCATTGAGTGAATTAAAAATATTTAAGCGTCCCCCGGATGAGATTTCGTCTTCAAGGGCAGCGATGGGATCAACCTGGTCCAGAATTAAGGACCTGGCAGTAAGTGCTGCCTCTGCCGGACTAACTCTGGCTAAAGCAGCAAGATCTCCACAGGGCGATCCGTACAAAAGACCGATTGCTCCGGCGACAATTGGGCTGGCAAAAGATGTTCCCGAGACAAAATCATAATCAGGAATACTGGTCGTCAAAAGTTGAGCTCCGGGAGCGGCAATGTCGATGTCGTTCTTTCCGTACGCAGCAAAGCTTCTGACATCAGAATCGTTCGTTGCCGTCACGGCGATCATATATTGACTGGCACACGAAGTCGGAACATCCCGGATTGAATCGATATCAATGCTGGCATTGGCTGTGGCGGTGCAATTTAAAATTCCCTGACTCCCCAGACTATCATAAACGGCACACCAGATAGGAGTTTCCTCCGGTGTCAACTCCTCGTCTCCGTAGGATAAATTGGTCGCAACCACAAATGCTCCCTCCGCTCCATTGGTTGCGTTATAGCGCTTCCGCTGATCCAATACATATCCATAAGCAGCAATCATATCCGCCTCGTTCAGATCAGAATTGAAAAGTACATTCATCATTTTCACATTCCAGTTGATCCCCGTGATCCCGATACCATTATTTCCCACTGCACCAATGACGCCCAGGATTTCCGTGCCATGCGTTTCCTCGACATCTCCACCAAAGATCTCCGGGTCAATACTGTCATTGGCAAACAATACATTCCATCCCCGGTAGTCATCAACGTAGCCATTCTGGTCATCGTCGATATTATTGCCGGGAATCTCCCGGTGATTAATCCATATGTTCGATCGCAAATCCTCATGCTGATCGTAAACTCCCACATCCAGTACAGCGACCACAATGGTATCACCCAATTGGGTAACACCTCCGGTGGTAAAAGACCAGGCCTCGTCTGCATCAATGTCAGCATCTGCCAATCCCCTTTCACCCATATTGATCCATTGCCATTGCTCATCTAACCTTGGATCATTTGACAGCAGGTTTCGTGGTTTTAGAAAATGGTTGAGCTGAGCCACCACGATTTCGCCGTCTTCGTTCAATTGATTAATCAGACTTAACTCATTCACTTTGGTATAGTCAAAACTCCCTTTCCATATATTCATGTGGGCGCTCAAACAGCGGTCAAGAACGAAGCCGGTAGGGGTGTTGTCAAGATAGGCATGCCTTTGACTAACATTCTCATTATTGGTGCTGGGATGCAGGCAGATGATCACCTCACCCTGCTTATGATCCATCATTTGAGCGGATAATACCTGGACCGATAACAAAAATAAAAGTATAGAAACTGATAGTAGATTGATCTTCGTCATATGTAAAATGTTGTCTTAGATGCTATTTGACTCAGCGAATCAAATTTAGTCTAAAAATATTAATGTTAGGGTCTGAAAATGGAAGAGTCTAGGTCCAAATCCAATTTTAACCCTTTCGGACTATTACTCAGCTTTCAAACAACTGTGGGAGCGTCTGAGCAGTTGAGATTACGCTCACCGGATACCAGGAGGCGAATTTTATATATTTAACACTCCTGATTACATCTGGACTTCTAATGCAAATCGATTTGGCATAGAATCTGTGGTTAATGCGGAAGAAAGGCTCTCAAGCGTAGTATACACATGTCAACTTACAATATATATTAAAGACTTTAATATAATAAAGTCTTAATCAAGAGGTTGTATTAGTGCCAGTCAAAGTCTCTTAAATTTATATTACAACTATTCAATATATGTTTATCGTTGATTACTGACCTATTTCATATGATGAAAAAATTTTATATGTTTGTACGGAAAATTAATTTAAGTTTGTCATAATGCGAACACTAGGCGGTCTCATTTTCTTCTTTATCTGCACTCGTCTTTTCGGTCAAACAGCATCTTTGACTGACAGGGATTTTATGCGTGATTTTGCACTGGAGGAAGCGTTGGTAAAACAAGTGAAGATCACAGTCAGAGATATGCGGACGAAGGCAACAATCCCCTTCTTCACCGTCGACTTCAGTTCTTGTGGTCATCCGGTTTATGAAAGCAATGGAAAGGGGATCTTCTCCATGGAGACCGTAGAAGGATTTGCTTGTTTTGTGCGTATCGCCAAACGAGGTTACGCCAATCTGGATTTGATGGTAGATTATGATCAGATCAATGGGGAGACAAAGACTTATAATGTATACCTAAGCCGTTCACCCAATTGCTTCAGTGGTCATGTGAGAGATACTGCGGATGGAAATTTATACCTGGAGGGAGCAAAATTGGAATTAAGGGCTGAGCAAAACAACTATGTTCAGAGAGTGGAAAGCGATGCACAGGGTGAATTTTCCTTTTATCTCACTCCTGAAACCGATTATGAATTAATTCTTAATCACCCGGATTATCATCCCTATGCGAAGCGATTTTCCACAGGAGAGGAATTGGATGGATTCGAGATCAAACGGCTCTATGTTAACCGTATTAGCCATAAGAAGTTACCTGGTGGTTTAGGAACCGAATTAGGGGTGGTCAGGAAAGATCGAAGGATTGATGGCATCAATTATTATAGCATACAGATCCTGGCGAAACATACCGAGGAAGTTGATTTAAGCGGGTTTAAAGATCTGGAACAGTATGGGGAAGTTTTCACAGAAAAGGACGGGCTGGTATCAAAAGTGAAAGTTGGAAAGTTTTTTGATCGTACTCAGGCGGAGCGAATATTATCCAAAATACGCAACAAACCGGCTTATGAAGATGCTTTCCTGACCCAGTACCTTGCCGGAAACAAAGACCATGCAAAGCGGGATCGAAGAATTGAAACCAGGGAAGAAGGTTTTATGGTGCGACTGGCTTCCTATCTGAACCCCGAAATGTTCGACGGCTCAAAGGTCGAAGAACTGGGTAAAATAACGTCCGTGCAGAAAAATGAATGGACGATCATGCTACTAAGTGGATTTGATGAACTGGATGCTGCCAAAGCCGCGGCGGAAAAAGTGAAGCAGTTGGGATTCCGCTCTGCTCATGTAGTGCAATATAAAGGTACTCAATTGGAGAAAATCAATTGAAATTAAAAAAAGGAGCATTGCTCTCTGATTCCAGCGCTCTATTTTATCTCTGTAATTTCTTTAATGGTTGACCTAGTCGGTTTCGGTTTTTCTGAAATCCGGATTAAAGAACACCGCCATCTGCAAATACCATTTTCCCTGATCACCCACCTGTTGATGTAACATACCCAACTGAGCGGAAGTACTGCCTGAAAATTGGTATCCGAGTGCACCGTATAATCGATTCCGGTCAAAGAAGGTGCTTTCGGTATTCATAAAGATCTCATCATAAAGTCCCAGAAAAAGAGATCCCTCTCCCAATGTGGGTTTATTTAGAGGAATAAATGTCATGATCCGGTAGCGAAGACGATTCCGGTAATTCTGATTCACCCATCTTTGCTCGACACGGTACCGGTGTTCAAATTTAATCCGGCCTACCAATTGGTTGAGAATTAATTGCTGCCAGATCCGGTGCTCCCTGGAGTCAGCCATGGAGTAATCTCCATCAAAGTCATAAGATGTAATGTAACCGTATCCTGCTGTGACGAGTGCAGAGGGAGCAAAATGATAATTAATGCCGGTACGAAGAAGAAGTTGCTCGATATCAGTCGGGACAGCAGTATGATTTCGGTACTGTACCTCGGTGTGTAAACTGAAATCATCGGAGAACCGGTTAGTACCAAAATACATCAGCCAGTTGCCCAGCTCCCCTTGTGAAAAAAGAGGAGCGGACAAACTATTTAGAAAAAAGAAAATAAAGATTTTACCTGAATACTTCATGGGTTAATCGTTCATGAATTCAACGGTTCCACTGTCGACATTATACATTGCTCCGACAATGGCAATTTCTCCGTTCTGATTCATATCTCGCAGAATATCACTGCGCTGGAGGATCTGCTTTTTCGCCAGATCCACATTAATTTTGGCCACTTTATCCACGAAATCGAGATTTTTCGAAGTGCGGTCAGCTTCCACCGTTTTTTCTGCATTTACTGCCGGAGCCAATTTGTCCAGTAGGACCGTGAGGTTTCCCATTTTGACATGATCACATGCCCCTTTCACCGCGCCGCAACTGGTATGCCCCAAGACTACTATCACCTTGGAACCGGCCAGTTTGCAGGAGAATTCCATGCTTCCCAGTATATCTTCATTAACAATATTACCGGCAATTCTGGCACTGAAAATGTCGCCCAGTCCCTGATCAAAAATCAATTCGGCGGAGGTTCTGCTGTCTATACAACTCAGAATGACAGCAAATGGAAATTGACCGGTAGAGGTCTCATTCACCTGCTGCAATAGATTTCGATTGAGTTTCAGATTATTTACAAATCGTTCGTTTCCATCCTTTAGTAATTTTATGCATTGAGCTGGCGATAATTTTGCCTGCATTTCTTTAGTAAGTGTTTTCATATTCTTCTGCTATTTGATTAGTTATTGTTTGATTTCTTCCAATTCGGGAATATTTACCTTTATTCCTTTGATCTCCGTTTCTACTCCGATATCCCGGGCGTGTACCAGATAGTCCTGGATTATTTCAATAATATCCGGGTGAATGCTTTTACAACGTGTTCCATCAATAATGACCTTGCTGTTTGCCGGAACGTGATTTAGCATCTGCAATATACTTCCTTTATTGAGGAAGGTTACTTCCTCTGACAGTGTAACATGATATTCCTCGCCTTCTTTTCTGCCGTTTTTCCAGATATAAAACGGATTTTTAAAGTTATTTCTGAGTATATAGAAAATAGCGAAGGCCATACCGATCATGATCCCTTTTAACAGATCGGTCAATAGGATTGCAATCACGGTGATCAGGAAGGGCACAAATTGCTCTTTTCCCTGCGAATAAACTTGTTTAAATATTTGCGGTTTTGCTAGTTTATAACCAACCACAAAGAGAATGGCAGCCAGGGTGGCCAAAGGAATTAAATTCAAAATGGTAGGAATGGCCACAGCACTGATCAAAAGAAAGAACCCGTGGATGATCGCAGACATTTTTGTTTTCCCTCCAAATGTGATATTTGCACTACTTCGTACGATCACCTGTGTCACGGGAAGTCCACCAATAAATCCCGAAACCATATTTCCCAAACCTTGGGCTTTTAATTCGCGATTGGTAGGGGTGACCCTCTTGTAAGGATCCAGCTTATCGGTGGCCTCAACACAAAGGAGGGTTTCAAGACTGGCGATGATTGCAACGACCAGAGCCACCATGTATACTTCCGGATTAGTGAGCTGTGAAAAATCAGGCAATGTGAATTGTCGCAGGAAGTCTCCCAGGCTTTCGGCGGCGGGAATTTGTACAATTTGCGACGCTGCCAGATTGAAATTCATCCAGCCGTTGCGGTAAGCCAGATGTAAAAGAATACCGGCGATCACCGCGACCAGGGGACCGTTTATGATCCCGAATATTTTATTCTTTTTCATCAGTACATTTTCCCATAAGAGTAGGATAGCTAAAGAGACGACGGTAATCAGAATGACGCCCGGATTGACGAAATCTAACATGTTAATTAATTCCGAAAATGTGTTTTGATCATCCATTTGCGAGAAAGATAAGTCTCCCTCAAAATCCCCGTCATACCCAAATGCATGAGGAATCTGTTTCAGGATAATCAAAAGGCCAATACCGGTCAGCATTCCTTTAATTACACTGGATGGAAAGTAATATGCAATCGTACCTAATTTTAAATATCCCAGAATGATCTGGATGATTCCCGCTAAAACCACGGCAACCAGAAAAACCTGCCATCCACCGAGTGACTCGATCGAACTCAAGACGATAACGGCCAGGCCGGCGGCAGGTCCGCTCACTCCTAGTGGCGATCCACTGGCTGTACCCACAACGATACCACCAACGATTCCGGCAATAATTCCGGCGAATAAAGGTGCACCGGATGCCAGAGCTATTCCCAGGCACAAAGGGACTGCCACAAAGAACACCACGATGCTTGCCGGCAGGTCTTGTTTTATTGATTCAAATAATGTACTGTTAGCTTGTTTATTCATTTTTTTTGAAAAGTTTGGTGAAGAATGCTGTAAAGATGAAGTTCATCCTTCCCGGATGGATGAAAATGGGATCTTAGATGCGCTCCGGAGGTGGAGTGAAAATCGGTGAAGCGATTCCCAAAAGGAATTGGACCACATGCAGGGATGCACCGCTTTTAACCAGATGTAAGGGAGCAGAAGCAAAATATAGCGTGTGAGACTGATCTTGTTCCAGATCTCCCAGGTTGTCAATTTCTTCCTCCACATCTGTTTCCAAATCCAGGATAATTTCCATGGACAATTCTCCGAGTGAAAATTGCTGATTTATGGAATAGATATTACTGCAAAGAAAAACCGTCAATAAAAAAACAGCCTGAATAAAAACCGAGTCGCTTTTTATCATTGCTATTTCTTTAGTGCTTTAAAGACCAGATCCTGGTAAAAGGTGCTGATGGAATCCTCACCCCGCACCTGATCGGTTAATTTAGGCAAGTGCTGGGCAAAAAACCGCTGGTGATGCGCCCCTTCAATGACCGTCGAAACCAGCATATGAGGATAACTGAAATCAGGATTAATCTCCTTGATAATTTCAGTGATATTCTGGACCAACTGTTTATACGATTTGAAAACACCTTCCTTATTTTCCTGATCAACTTCTTTGGTCAGATACGTTTTGGATGATTCCGAAATCACGATCCTATGCAATTTCACTTCATTCACATACTGGAAATTATGGTCTTCCTCACTTTCCTGGGTTAGAAGTTGGATCGCTCTTCTCAATTGTTCATTCGGATCATCAATATTTGCATTCAAGTAACTAAGGCGAAACTCGATCCAATTCCAATACCAGGCGATCAGATATAAGAGCAGCCTGTGTTTATTTTCAAAATATCTATAGATGGAGGCCTCCGTTGACTGTATCTGAATGGCCAGCTTCTTGAAAGTAAAATTTTCGAATCCAATATCATCGATCATGTCAATACTACCGGAAATAATCTTCCTGCCCAGATCGGTCGAGTCAGGATTTTTCAGGTAAATCCTGTCATTGAGATTGAACTGAATGTGGGACGGTAATGCTTGCATTCAACGATATTGCTGCACGCAAATATAATAGTAATACTATCATAAATGCAAGTATTTACTTTATATTTAGTAAAAAAAGATACATCAAACAACCACAATCAATTGATTGCCGGCTGCTTAGGTGTTACATGTTTTAGGTTGGAGAGCTATGAAGCTGATGTTGAAGCAGCTTCTCATTACATTCTTTTTATCGACCAACATTCTGCACCATGTAAAACAGTTGGTTATTTATGCTGTTCTTCTTGCATGAAGATCCTTCTCACAGGTGCCACAGGTTATATTGGCAAGCGCCTGCTTCCCGAACTGGTGGCAGACGGTCATCATGTTGTTTGTTGTGTCAGAGATCGCAATCGATTTAATCCGCCACCATCGATCCTGAATCAGATCGAAGTCGTGGAAATTGACTTCCTGAAGTCGGGACAGGATTCCCCGGTTCCGGGTGACATTGAAATTGCCTTTTATCTGATGCATTCCATGTCTACAGCTGAAGATTATTCGGAAATTGAGCTGAAGGTTGCCCAAAATTTTCAGGATCTGGTGGAGCATACCTCGCTAAAACAAGTCATTTATCTCAGTGGAATTGTGAATGAAGACACTTTATCCACGCATCTGAAATCCCGCAAATCTGTTGAGGTTCAGTTGAGCCGGAGTCCATTCCATCTAACTACCTTGCGGGCCGGAATCATCATCGGATCGGGTTCGGCTTCCTTTGAGATCATACGGGACCTGGTGGAGAAGCTGCCGGTCATGATTGCTCCCCGATGGCTCAATACAAGATGCCAACCGGTTGCTATTTCTGACGTATTGAAGTTCTTAGTGCGAAGTATTAACTGCCGCGAACTCTTTGATCAAAATTATGACATCGGTGGACCAGATATTCTCACCTACAAGGAAATGCTCTTAGGCTATGCGAAGGTGAGGGGATTGAGGCGATATATACTCACCGTTCCGGTCATGACACCGCGAGTTTCATCCTATTGGTTATATTTTGTGACCTCCACTTCGTACAAATTGGCAAAGGCATTGGTTGAAAGCATGAAGGTAGAAGTGATCTGTCGCAATGCAAAAATTAATAATATTCTGAACGTAAATCCAATCACGTACAGAAAATCCCTTGAAAAGACGCTAACGGCCATTGATAATAAGCTGATAATTTCAAGTTGGAAAGATTCCCTGGTCAGCGGGCGATTTGATCATAATATTTCGGAATTTATAGAGGTGCCAACCTTTGGCTGTCTGAGAGATGTTCGTTCGGAAAAAATCAGAAATGTGAAAAAGACAAAGGAATTGATTTGGCGAATAGGAGGGGAATCGGGCTGGTACTATGGTGATTGGCTATGGGAGATTCGGGGGCTAATGGACAAAATGGTCGGTGGTGTTGGACTAAGAAGAGGAAGGACCCATCCGGAAAATTTAGCACCTGGTGATTCACTTGATTTTTGGCGGGTATTATATAGTGACCGGCAGGAAGGCAGATTACTTCTTTTTGCGGAAATGAAGCTACCAGGAGAGGCCTGGCTCGAATTTAAGCTAGATAATGGTCATCTTATCCAAACGGCTACTTTCAGGCCCAAGGGTATCTTGGGAAGGCTATATTGGTATTCAGTCTGGATTTTTCATGGCTTTGTTTTTGGAGGACTAATTAGAAAGCTAACAACGTCCTGATCTTAATCTTCCATTATTGGTCCGAATGCAAGGCAACGCGGTTACCTTCGGTGTCCTCAAAATGAGCGACAAAACCAAATTCTCCAATGCTATTTTTAGGATTTAAGACCTTGCCTCCGTGCTCCTCGACCTGGGCCAATGTTTTATTGATGTCTTCGACTGAAAAATAGACCATACTTCCCTCATATGAAGGTATATACGATTCCTGTTGTACCAGTGAGCCGGTAGCTCCCGGGCCATCCTGAACCATAGGGAACCAGGCCATTTTTAATCCCCCGAAATCCTGGATAGACAATTTGCACCCGAGGATCTTTTCATAAAAAGAAGCTGCCCGTTCCAGATTCTTCACCGGAATTTCAAACCAATTGATTGGATTTTTTTTCACTCTGAATTTCTATTTTATTAATTCTTCTAATAATAGTAAAAAAGAGGAGGATGCGCAAGAGATCACCGGTGGCTTTATGTCAGGAACAAACCTATATGGACCAAATCACATCGAATTGATGTGAGTGAATTTTTTTCATCTCCGCTTCATGCCGATGGCCAGTCGATTATTAGCTGGAATTTCCAGAGTTATATCTTCCCCTCCCGATATGTTGGTTTGCTTGAGCATCCTGCCAGTATCCGGATTAAAGATGTTGACCGTATAATGACCATCCGGTAGCTTAAGATGGATCACACCCTGATTCCTGCCCTGAACATATATGGCATAGGATTGACCGGGATCAGCCAGGCAAAAGGATTCCATTCCGGGGCTATGTATCATAAGGGGATCAGCTGGTCTCATTTTTATAAATTCAAAAGTACTCATGAACTCATTTAGAAATTTTAATTGACGCCGGAAGTTGGTACTTCCACCCCCTGGAGCTTCGTTTGTTCCGGTGCCGTCTTCTTTTCCCGGATAGAATGAATAATCCAGACCGTTGAATATCGCTCCACCAGAAAGGATAAAAGCCCAAGCCTCCTGCAGGTAGGTCGTATCATGGGTTCCGGCAAATCCGGACTCATCGAAATTGACCGGCCGGTCCCAACCGTAATTTTGGGTGACCGATTCCGGCCAGGCGTAATGGAAATTAAGGATGTCAATACCGTCATGGACCGTGGCCAGGGACGATTTAAAATTACTGTAATTCTGAGCCAGTAAATGTTTCTTTTCCAAATTACTTTCCGTTTCTCTGAACGTCTCAGTCAATTCATCCTGCCACTCTAAAGTTCTCCCTGTCGCAGCGGTAGCCCATAGCAACCAACCCAGGGAATTTTCCCGGGGAATGAGGGTCTTGTGCAGGAAAGCAACATTATCCCCATTGTCGGCCCAGGGTTCATTACACAACTCAAAAAAGATATTATCATATCTATTGAGTTCCTTAACCAGCTTTATTAAGAGCTCTTTTTGAAAATGCACTGCTTTGTCATTTTCAAGAGAATTAAATTCCTTTCTGTCTAAGGTGCCGAGTTCGTTTATATTATTGTCGGGATTGAAGGGATGCCGTAGCCAGTTTCCGTCCTGGTAGGTGGCACAAAAGAAAGTGACTTCCACAATAATATCGAGAGACTGGGCCTTTCTGATAAAGTCATGCAATCGCAAGAAATATTGGTCATTCCATTGATTTAAGTCGAATTTCCCTTCAGCTTCAAATAGTCCTGGTTCATCAACCCTTTGCCATGGGGCCAGAAATTTTCCCACTGCAGGACTTAAGGTATTGTTGGTGATTCCGAAACTTCCCGGTACTTCTACATAGCTCCCGGTAAAGATCCGGGTATAATTCATCCCCTCATCATGCATGGTCTGCAGGTAGGTATTGTAGTCAAAATCCAGGTTTATTACTGAACCGTAATGTTCGGCAGAAGTGATCAGGAGAACCGGCGCTCCTTTATAGTTCAGATAGTGAGGATTTAAAAGGTCTTTGCGGATGGGCTGTGTATGAACCAGCTGGATTGATAAAAAACAGATTAGAACGATAATCGTCGATCGGACCATCCGGGTTGAAAATGTGAACATATTATAACCTTAATGTGTAATTATATATTGAAATTAGTTCCCTGATAGCGGTAAGGCGATTTATC
The DNA here is from genome assembly GCA_020436835.1 of Saprospiraceae bacterium. Lineage (GTDB taxonomy): Bacteria > Bacteroidota > Bacteroidia > Chitinophagales > Saprospiraceae > JABDMH01. The sequence continues at coordinate 13,249 of JAGQWZ010000475.1, forward strand.
ATTTTTCCGTTGAAAGTCAACACGTATAGCATGATCAACCGTTTACTTTGGCCTAAGATAATAATTGCAGTGGTTACCTGTTTGCTCATTGGTTTTTTAAGCAGCTTTGCCACTACGGAAGCCCTCAAGGATTGGTACCCTTCCCTGGTCAAGCCCACGTTCAATCCTCCGAGTGATATATTTGCTCCGGTTTGGACTACGCTCTACATCCTCATGGGAATCGCTGTTGCATTGGTGTGGCAGGTCGGATGGGATAAATTAAAGGTTCAAAATGCTATCATGGTATTCATTGCACAGCTGGTACTCAATGGCGTTTGGTCGATGATATTTTTTGGTATGCAATCAATTGGTGGAGCCCTCTTTATTATTGTGGTACTCTGGGTCCTTATTCTCGTTTCGATCAGGAGATTCTTTCCGCTTAATAAGTTAGCGGCTATACTTATGATTCCATACAT
>JAGQWZ010000476.1 GCA_020436835.1 Saprospiraceae bacterium
CCCACTGAAGAAGATACATGATCGGCATGGCGGAGCATCCACTCATAGGTGGCCGATCCCATCGCCAGCGCTCCTACTTCGGCAATGAATGCCGGATAGCTTGTCTCGTTCACATCACCCAAAGTAAAAAGCCAATCCAAAGAATCGTCTTCAGTGGCGATAAATCCGTCAAGACTGGTGGCAGTATAATATTGAGTTTTCATGTTGGTTATTATTGATTTATCCGGCAGCTCGCGATTTATCCGAATGCATACGCCACAAATTGTGGTGACAACATACGTTTTCTGTCGGGGAATGCGGAGGATTTTCAGTTTATTAAACGTACGCTTTAGGCTTTGTAATATAATTATCAAGTATGGCAATCGACTGCATAGGACGTAACATTGGTATTGAATTACCCCAGGCGGGTACTCTTTACTAAAAAAATTATTATGAGAGTTTTCCTGCAAACGGCAGTTGTTCTAATTATTTTTTTTAGCACCGGTTGTCAAAAGGATGTCGATTTACAATTTGCGGATCTCGAAAAAGATGGACTCGCGACCATTCCCTACAATAAAGCAGAGAACACGGCTAAAATAGTAACGACCTCGAGCTCGTATTTAAACATTCATCTCGAAACCTCCGGTATCATCCAGTGGGGAGAATTTGAAGGTTCTCACATATCGGTTACCTGGGATGCCAAATTTCCCAAATCTACCTGGGTTATGGGGAGAAGGTGGGCAGTGTCAGGTAATTTAACCATTAATATAGAGGGACAGCGGCCGATTCAACTAACCAGAGTACCTCCGAATGCTTGTGTACAAGGATGGTATCTGTATACGAATCATGAAGGGAATGAAGAACACCTGGACTACGATTTTAGAGGAACAGGGGCATGCATCGGTATCAATCGTCCCATTCAATTGGGCATTTTTGGTCATCAGTCTGTAAAGAAAGGAGGGAGCGAACAAGTACAGGTGTATATGCGACCTGCCGAGGATACTGATCCGGACCAGTCTGTTTTCTGGTTTACCGGCGTGCCTTCCGAGTTTAGGGTGTACTAGCCTGGAGGGGAGAACCTGCCCTCGCGTCTCAGCAGATTCAACAATGAGATTTCCTTAACCTGTCGACGTTGATTCGTCAAATCGTATCCGTGATGCGTTATTCTTTTTTGTTAAAGAATTCAATTTCTTGTAGGTAGTGATAGCGGCGAATTTCCTTCGACATGCTCAGGACTCGCCGCCATCACTACCCACGATTCTTTTAACAATATCAATTCATTAACGTATCGACATTGATTCGTCATTCGTCATTCGTTATCCGTGATTCCCTGCCAGAATCAGAATTCTCGATTTACCAAATGACCAGAATTGACATTTGGTGTTCACGGATGTCCTTAAATTGACAGATATTGCAACTTTCCCTGATCTAAGGAAATAAGTAAAATGAATGCTTTCTTAAAATATATTCCTACCTGGCAATTTGTTGCCATTTTCATTTTTGCGCTTTTTGTTGACATTTCTACGGTTGCTCAGGTCCATTTTGATCCGGATAAATCCGGTGATGGTTCCTGGACTGCCGATAATGGCAATGGCACTTTTACCAATCCCCTTTTTTATGAAGAATTCTCCGATCCCGACCTGATCCGGGTGGGAGATGATTACTATCTGACCGGAACCACGATGCATACCATGCCGGGATTACCGGTCCTGCACTCTAAAGACCTGGTTAATTGGGAATTAGCAAGCTATGCCGTCGAGCGACTAAATGTGGGTCCGGAAATTCGTTTGGAGGAGGGGAAGGACTTCTACGGACAGGGTATTTGGGCTCCCTGTTTTCGCTATCATAAAGGTGTTTTTTACATTTTTTCCAACGTAAACCGCTATGGGACCTATATTTTTTCCAGTACGAAACCGGAGGGCCCCTGGCAACAAAAGAAAATGAAAGCAGGCATGCATGATCTGTCCGTCTTGTTTGATGACGATGGAAAGATCTATGCCGTGTGGGGATATGACGAAGTGAAAATGGTGCAACTTACTCCCGATTTATTGGATACGGTACCGGGTACGACCAGGATTATTATGGAAAAAGGCAGCGGAGCCGGAGAAGGTTGTCATATCTATAAAATTGACGGAAAATATTACATCACCAATACCAATTATGATCCGGTCTGCTATCAGGTGTGCCTCCGGGCGGATGCCCCCTATGGTCCCTATGCAGTCAATGTGATGAGTGCTGAGGAGAATTTTGGGGTGGGACAGCGGCTGCGGATCTGGAACACCCGGACCGGTCCTCCTTTCGAGGTCACCCGGTATCCGGAAAATTATGTAGGTTGTATTCCCATGCATCAGGGAGGTATTGTGCAGGTACAATCCGGAGAGTGGTGGGGCTGGAGTATGCTGGATTTTAATTCAGTGGGAAGGGTCACTGCTTTATCCCCGGTGACCTGGCAAGACGGCTGGCCCTATTTCGGACTGCCGGGAAATCTGACCCGTTCGCCGCGCACCTGGGTCAAGCCCAATACCGGATTTACTTCCGACCCAAAGCACCCTTTTGACCGTAACGATGATTTTTCCGGTCCGGAACTGAAAAATGTCTGGCAATGGAATCATCTGCCTGATGACGATAAATGGTCTTTGGCTGAGCGAAAAGGTTTTCTTCGTCTTCATGCATTGCCTTCCGATAATTTCTGGCAGGCGAAAAATTCATTAACCCAACGCGGTATCGGTCCCGAATCAGTGGCGACCACCGAGATCGATGTAAGCCAGTTGCAGGACGGAGATATCGCCGGACTGGCTTTATTGAATTTACCTTATGCCTGGATCGGAATTATAAAAAAAGAGGGAAAAAAGATTTTACGATTTTATGATCAACAGGAAAATAAAATTATCGACACCGGGATCGATCAAAATACAATTTGGTTACAAGCCCATTGTAATTTCGATACGGATATTGGTATACTGAGTTATAGCCTGGACGGAAATAATTATCAGGAACGCGGGGGACCTATTTTATTACCCTATCAATTGAGAACTTTTCAAGGAGTGCGCTATGCATTATTTAATTTTAATAGCGGAGGAAAGGAGGGAGGCTATGCTGATTTTAATGGGTTTAAGGTAGACGAACCCCGCTGCTGGGGATTAATGCGAAAAATACCCCATAATTCAATCATTGAGTTACAGTCTGTGGCGGATTCCACGCTGTTGGTCAATTGGAAAAATTTCCTGCGTCCGGTCGGGATCGGTAGCCGGTTTGCCGAAGGTCATAGTAGTGAATTTAAAGTATTGGACCGGGGGCTGGGAAGGATCGCTCTGCAGTCTGTGGCTTCCGGAGGTTATGTCACCGTCAGGGGAAATGGCGGTATGGCTGAAGTCCGTATAGAAAAGACGGACCAGGGAGATGCTTCTGTTTTTCAGTGGATAGAAATGATCAATGGAGATCTCATGCTAATGTCCCTTTATAATCACCGGTACTTAAAGGTGGATCCCCGGGCCGGGAGTCTGTGTGCTGCCGATGCCAGGGGAGCCAGGCCGGATCACCAGGCTGGGGCTTGTTTTACGTGGGAGGTGAAAGAAGAGAAATAATGATTTTGCGTTTACCTTTTTATCGATACTTTGTCTTGACACCAAATAAAGAAATAAGGCCCCAAATTCCCACCACCATCTGAATATCCTTTGCTGTTTTCTGTCCATACTTCGCTAAAAAGCCTCGGTCTTTGACGCATTGGCTTTGATCGTATCTTTCGCCCGCGCTGGAGCTAGTGGTGGCAGCCTCCACCTAGGTGGCTTCGGCCTCCGGAGGACTTAGTTGAAATAGCTTTGGTTGCTTATGCCTATTTGTTCGTCTGCAAATAAAACTGAATGAAGTAAATCAATCTAATAATCTTACAGCAGCAGGTTTAAGGCAGTCCTTCCTGGTCCTTTGTTGAGAGCCGCTTCGCAGCCCTTCAGGTTGTCTCCGCTCTTTAGAGCTGGTGCATTTTTGCAAAGCTTCTGTGCTCCTGAAAGAGAAGAGTGATCAACACCTGATAGGAAAATTTATTGCCTTTACTTGTGCTTAGGGCACCGCATCCCGTGCAATTTGAGCGGTGAAATCCCCTCCTCCTTAGTGTTTCTGACTATCTTGGAGAGCAAGTCAACCTCACCAAATGAATGCCAACCAGATTA
>JAGQWZ010000477.1 GCA_020436835.1 Saprospiraceae bacterium
CTATGGTCTTTGTGATGGCGATAGAACCCAAATAATCTTCACATAATTTTTATTATTTTAGATAAAGAAGCTGTTCTCTTCAGAGCAGCTTTTTTTATACTTCTGTCAGCACCGGCAGGCATGAGCGAACGGATCAGTTTTTGCGTCTTCTGCGGCATTTTTTTCACTGTCTTTTTGGCTAATTATCAGGGCATTATTTATCCGGAAAAGCCTGCAATTAATTTTTACTTATTCCACTAATTTTCCATCTCTTCTGAATATTTCAAGTATTCGATGGTCGTTACGTCTGTCTGGTACGACCACTCCATCTATCGGTCCTGGGTAGGAAAGTTGAATCAGTAGCTCCGGGCCGAGAGGAATAGCAGTAGTCCAGTCGCATCCCGTGGAGGATAGTGCACTCCAGAAATAACCGGTGTAAATAATTTCCTTACCAATTGCAACTGCAAATGGTTTTTTAAAGTATCCCGTGGAATTCAAGCCAATATCAATTTGTCTAGAAAGTGATTCACTAATTGCAAAGCTATGTTTCGTAGAATTGTACCACTGCAGATCGCTATATGGGATTAATATTTCATTGCCAATTTTAGCACTGTTCTCTTCTATTCGGTATGGTCCATCTGTTTCAAAGTCCCGCAGGGCATAAAAAGCTACTTGTTCGCTCAGGTCTGATTTACTGCATGCGGTGAGAACCAAAAGGAGGTATAAACTTAGCCCTACTTTCACATTCATAATATTTCTGAATAGGTATTCATACTTAAAGACCGTCAAAACTACCCCGAAGGTTTGGAATAGGAAGGACGCTCTTAGAAAATAATTTACAGACCGGATTCGACTGATGCGGTCTAGTTCATCCCATGACTTACCGGACCGTACCCCGGAACACTTACATAGCCCTGAGATGGCCGGCCGTCAGCCCCGGTATAGTAATTGCCACCACTATACAAACCACTCGACCACAAGTTACCACTGTGGGAATTCATGTTCACCCGGCTGCGTTGAGCAATCGCAATAGCCATGTATACATTGCCAATGGCATAAGGATACCCCTCCACGCCAATATCACCATTGGCGTTCATCCAGTACCGGCCTGGTACAGGCTGATAATACCCGAAGAGATTGGCGATCTGCATCGCCTCACCGGATTGGAGTTCTCGGTTGTTGATATACACGGACGAATTTCCATTGGAGGCATCCGCAGACAAGTTGCCGAATTGGTGACCTGGATACATAACCCCTGTCACCGGACCTCCGAGCACACCGTACATGCCACTACGCTGGTCGTACCAGTATCTGCCCGGAACCGGTCTGATTCCATAGGTTTGTACAATTTCGTTAATCTGAAGGGGGGTCAAGGTCACTCCATTGATAGAAACTACCTCTAAAGTCAAACAAAAACCGGACTGAGCTAAAAGGTAGCCAATAAGCAGGATGAGATACTTCATAATTCAGTTCTTTTTTTAGAGTGTCTTGAAGGGAGTAGAATGTCCTCCGGATGAACCATCTTTTTTTATCAATGGCAAAGATTGGAGGTATATTAAGTCCCGAAATTTGTGATATGGAGAGAATCAGTGTTTTCGACATGTTTAAGGTGGGTGTGGGTCCTAGTAGTTCACATACA
>JAGQWZ010000478.1 GCA_020436835.1 Saprospiraceae bacterium
CGCTTGCACCCTCCGTATTACCGCGGCTGCTGGCACGGAGTTAGCGAGCGCTTATTCATATGGTACCGTCAAACCCCGACACGTCGGAGCATATCTTCCCATATAAAAGCAGTTTACAACCCATAGGGCATTCTTCCTGCACGCGGCATGGCTGGATCAGGCTTTCGCCCATTGTCCAATATTCCTTACTGCTGCCTCCCGTAGGAGTCGGGTCCGTGTCTCAGTACCCGTGTGGGGGATCACGCTCTCACGCCCCCTACCTATCGTTGCCATGGTAAGCCGTTACCTTACCATCTAGCTAATAGGACGCACACTCATCTTCAAGCGCCGGAGCTTTAATTCTATAGCCATGCGGTTATAGAATACCATGGGGTATTATTCTACGTTTCCATAGGGTATTCCCCACTTGAAGGCAGATTGTGTACGCGTTACTCACCCGTGCGCCACTCGTCAGCATTCAAACCGAAATTTAAACCTGTTACCGTTCGACTTGCATGTATTAAGCCTGCCGCTAGCGTTCATCCTGAGCCAGGATCAAACTCTCCATAGTAAAAATTTTACTAATCTTGATTTGACGGACGACTAACTATTGCTAATCATCGTCTTTCTATCCGCCTCACTCATTCAGATTATTTATTCGCTACCTTACCCATTCGTGTCAATGAACTTTCTTTTGGTTTGATCATGATTGATCTTAACCCTGGCCAAATTTCTTCTATCTGACCGCTTCAATTTTCAACCTAAATCTCATCAGATTTCGGTTCGCTTCAGGCTTCTTTTTCCTCTTTCTTCAAACCCCTGCTCCCAAAGCGGCTGCAAATATAAGGGAGGTTTTTACATTCCCAAACTAATTGCAAAAAAATATTTAAAAATTTTTGAGAGAAATGGTTGGCCTTACAAGATCGGGAATATTTCCCAATATTTCAAGGCCAGTTCCCAATTATTTTTCCTCTTTTTCGTCCGCTTCCTTTGAAGCTTCCGCATTCTCATTCAACTGCTCTTTGAGCTGTGATAAGGCATCCAGATCACCTAACGTGGTCTTCTCAATTTTCGACTGCTGCTTTCTCACTACTTTCCGCGTCTGTTCCTGCTCACCCTGCTTTACTTTTCGGATCTGATCTTCCGCCTCGCGCTGTACGTCTTCCAGATATCTCAAATGCGACACCAGAATACGTTTGTCATCACGGTTAAATTCGATCACCTTCACCGTCAAGCTTTCGTCGACCTCCGCCTGTTTCCCATCCTCCTTCTTTATATGCTTGATTGGAGCATATGCTTCCAATCCATACGGTAATTGTACAATGGCTCCTCGATCTTCTTTCTTTACGATCGTAGCTTCATGATACGATCCCACTGGAAAGACCTGCTCAAAGGTATCCCATGGATTCTCCTCAATCTGCTTATGACCTAAGGACAACTTCCGGCTCTCCTTATCGATTTCGAGTATCACAATCTCGATCTGATCTCCCACCTTCACAAATTCGGATGGATGTGCGTAGCGCTTGGTCCAGGAAAGATCAGAAATATGAACCATACCTCCGATGCCATCTTCCAGTTCAACAAATACTCCATACGGAGTCAGGTTCTTCACCTCTCCACTATGACGACTGTCTACCGGGAATCGCTTCTCAATCTCCTCCCATGGATCGGCAGTCAATTGTTTTAAGCTTAATGACATCTTACGTTCTTCACGGCTGATTGTCACCACTTTTGCTTCAAACTCCTGGCCCAATTCAAAGAATTCACGGGCATTCACCGGTTGATTACTCCAGGAAACTTCCGAGACGTGGATAAGTCCTTCCACTCCGGGAGTAATTTCCAGAAATGCTCCATAATCCTCGATATTAACAATCTTTCCTTTTACGGTTGATCCTTCAACAATATCTTCCTCCAGAACATCCCATGGATGCGGTTGTAATTGCTTCAGACCTAAGGAAATTCGCTTCTTATTCTCATCAAAGTCAAGCACGACAACATTCAGCTTCTGATTGAGCTCCAAAACCTCATTTGGGTGATTTATTCTACCCCAGGAAATATCGGTGATATAAAGAAGGCCATCAATACCTCCCAAATCCATAAATGCACCAAAATCGGTAATGTTCTTCACGATGCCCTCCAATACCTGGCCTTTTTCCAGACCGGATATAATAGTATCTCTTTGATCGGCCAAATCACTTTCGATGAGCGCCTTGTGTGATACAACGGCATTCTTGATGGCTTCATTAATTTTCACCACCTTAAATTCCATGGTCTTGCCCACATATGAATCGTAATCAATCACCGGCTTGATGTCGATTTGCGATCCAGGTAAAAACGTCTCTAATCCAGAGCAATCCACGATCAAACCTCCCTTGGTCTTACTGATCACAGTACCCTTGATAATTGTTCCGTTTTTATAACTGTCCACAATATTCTCCCAGGCCTTGAGCAATTTCGCTTTCCTCCTCGAAAGGATTAACTGTCCACGCTCATCCTCCTGATGTTCGACATATACATCGACATTGTCCCCAACCTTGAGATCCGGGTTGTCTCGAAATTCGGAGAGTGAGACCAGGCCATCTGACTTATAATTGATGTCAAGGACCACATCTCCTCCATTGATTGCCGTGACCACACCCTGTACAATCTCATTCTCATTTATGGAAGACAATGATTTCTCATAATCTTTCAGGTAATCGGAAATCTCCTTATCCGAATAACTCAAAGTGTTTCTCTTTCCAATCGACCAATCGAAATCATCATGGGCTCCCCCTGATTGCTCTTCTTCTGTAAGGTCTAATTCATCGACGTCTTCTTCGCCATCGGAAGAATCATCATCGTCCTGATCGGACTCTTCATCTTCTTCAATAGAATCCTCATCCTGAACTTCCTCCTCTACCGGATTCAGATCGTCCTGAGGTTCATCTACTTGATCTTTTTCTTCTAACATATTGAAAATCAAGCAATAATTTGTACCCGACTACTACGGGTTAGGTTAAGAAATAAATTTAGCGGGGCAAAGGTAAGATTATTTGCAGGAATAGACCTCTTTTTGAAAGAAAAGGCTATAATTCAAAGCCCGGAATAATACATTATAAATGGTGATGTATGTAATTGCCCTTCGGTGAGATCATTAACTGGAGCACAGCATTCGGGGGGCTTGCCTTTTATTTACCATCCAGAGATTGAATACAGGCTATTCCCATGGGTAAAGGCACAGTTCTAAAAAAATATTGAATTGATTTGAACAGAGGTCAGAGTGATTTACGCAATCGTGCAACCGGAATATTCAGTTGTTCACGATATTTTGCCACAGTGCGACGGGCGATATTGTAACCCTTCTTCATCAGCATGTCTTTCAGCTTCTCATCGGAATAAGGTTTTCTCTTACTTTCCGCTTCGATGATATCCGTGAGGATATTTTTAACTTCCAGCGTCGACACTTCATCTCCATCCTGAGTTTGAAGTGATTCACTAAAAAACTCCTTTAGTCTGCGGGTACCGAATTCAGTTTGTACAAATTTACTGTTAGCTACCCGGGACACCGTGGAAATATCCAACCCGGTCAGGTCAGCAATGTCCTTAAGTATCATTGGCTTTAGCCGTCGCTCATCTCCCGTTCTAAAATAGTCGTACTGAAATTGGAGAATCGCGTACATGGTCTTATACATCGTATGCTGTCTCTTGCGGATGGCATCGATAAACCATTTTGCGGAATCAATCTTCTGCTTGATAAACATAATTGCCTGCTTATCCTCCCTGGTCGTGCGCTTATGTTCTTTATTGACCCGATAGTTCTGCAACATATCGCGATATTGATCATTGATACGCAGATCAGGTGCGTTGCGCGAATTCAAGCTCAATTCCAGCTCACCGTCACGATTTACAATAATGAAATCCGGAATGATATAATTGTTCGTCTTCTGATTTTGCACAGAATATCCACTTGCCGGCTTCGGATTGAGTTTGAGGATTTCATCAATGACTTCCTTCAATTCACTTTCACTGAGACCCAAATGCTTTTTGAGTTTTGTGTAGTGCTTCTTAGTGAACTCATCGAAGTATTGATCAATAATCTTAAAGGCATTCTCCAAAAGCTTACGATGCCCATTGGCATTGCGAAATTTATGCTTCAGTTGAATCAACAAACACTCACGGAGATCCCTCGCCCCCACTCCGGGAGGATCAAACTCCTGAATTTGTTTTAGGATCTTAATGATATGCTGTTCTGTCGTTACTATATTCTGGGCGAATAGCAAATCATCCTGGATGGCAGAGGTATCTCGTCGGAGATAGCCGTCCTCATCAATACTTCCTATCACCTGGAGCGCAATCTGAAAATCTTCATTTTCGGCATGCTGCAACATTCCCAACTGACTTTCCAGAAAGTCATGGAATGTATCTTCCACGGCAATTGGCATCGACTTGTCCTCTTCCGGAGCACCGTAATCAGATCTCAGCTTGTAGGTGCCGGGATCATCCTCTATATATTCGGTGAGATATTCTTCTAATTCGAAATCCTCGGATTCAGACTCTGACTCAAATTCATCACTTTCTTCAGCCATAGACTGATCATTGAACTCCTCTGAGTTATCAAAATCTTCACCTTCTTCCAGGGCTGGGTTTGCTTCGAGTTCTTCCTTAATCCGCTGTTCTAGTGTGGCCGTAGGAATTTGTAAAAGCTTCATTAACTGAATCTGTTGGGGACTCAGCTTCTGAAGCATCTTCTGGCTTAGACTCTGTTTAAGCATGGGTAATGTCTTTCCTTATTTGAGAACAATTTTGAGTTTACATTAGTTTGCATTCATAAACTATGCCAATGCAAGTTTACAACAAATTTTCATATTAATATATTTTTTAATATGATTCATTTTTCTCCTTTATATAATACTTTCTGACAACCCTTTTGAAGTTCTGAATATTTACTGTTTCTTTGCAAAAATTTATCGCAAGAAGTCTAAATTTTGCCGCATGGATCATATTGAAAACGAGGGTAAAAAGGGTTACTGCCTCCTTTATTTCTTTCTATTCATCATCCTATTCATCATCCTCTGGGCTTGGATCTACTATTCAAACACAAAATTAGAGTTCTAGAATCCTTTCCACTACAACTTCATAGCACAAGTATTTCCTTGACTATGAAACAGTGCACGCCATGTCGAGCCCTAAGTCATTGAATTACAATAAGATAATTATTACTAAGACGTTTTATTTTCGAAATTAGTTTCTCTGTCCCAGGAAAATAAAAAAACCTCTCCCCGGATAACGGCTGGTTTTTTCTATTTAAACAACCGAGCCGCGGCACTTAACCGGTAAGAGAGGTTACTGGATCAACATTATTTAGTCTTAATATTCTTCCGCTACTGGATTTCAATTGTCATCAATCACTTTTCCTGAGCCGGAAATACGGCTTTCGATGGCCGGAGCGCCCCGGTAATAGACATCGCCACTACCACTGATCCTCACGTCAAGATGTTCATTTACAGTGACCTCTACGTTTCCGCTGCCACTGATCCTGATATCTGCGGTCTGCGCCTCAAGGTCAAAGGCATGCAAATTACCCGATCCGGAAACAGTATAATCCAGGTCATCAATGAAACCCTGAAGTTTCATGTCTCCTGATCCGGAAATCCGGGCAAACACATCATCCCCATTAATATCCAAATCCATATATCCTGATCCGGATAGGTTGAGTTCCAAATCACTAATGAATATCTGATTCTGAGATATGATACTTCCCGATCCAGAAATACTGAGTTCTCTGATTTCCGGTACCGTCATATAAATCTCAACCGGTTCATAATTGCGTAAACATCGGTCATTATTAATGACCAACTCCCGGTTGCGCACACGAAAGTCGATTTCATCAATAATATTTGGCTGGGCAGATATGGTGACACTATGTTCGTCTCCCTGAGTGAGAAAAAGGGTCGCATCCATGCGTAGCGCAATACTGGTTACATCATCAATATCGAAGGTTTCTTCAATAACATCTCCTCTGCCGTGCTCGCAATCAAATACATCATCAAGTACACAGGATTGGAAATTAATTGCAACAAAAATTATAAATAAATATTTAAAGGCTTTCATGTCAATATTTTTTAGGCAAAAAAATCTATACTTTCCGGATTACTTTCAAAATCCAGGTTAGTTCAGGTCTGAATGATTTTCTGGTTGTTTGTAATTTCTGCCAAACCAACCAAATCGAAAAGTCAATTGTCCGGTCAAACTACTAAAGTCCTTGTTGGAATAATCCTCTAACTGATCTACGTCGGAAACCATGCGATAACCTAGTGAGGCACTTACTCTAAAGAATTTGGTAAGGTTGAGTTCCATCCCAACTTCAGGATTAAAAACAAAAATGGCATCCCCATTTGAATTAATACGGAATGGATCATTATGGATGTCTGCAAATCCCCAGCCGATCTTTGTGGAAACATATGGGTGGAACATCCTGAATGTATACGGAGTATAACCCAACCAGAGACCACCGTGAGCCAGATTCATCCGGAAGTCATCTTCATTATTGATATTGTGCTGAAGGTGATCCAGACTTCCCAAACCATAAGCACCGATAAAGACATTATCGATGATCAGTCCACCTCCACCTCCCATTGAAGTGGTGTAATCTCCCTTAATATTGCTAAATTCCAGGATTGGACCACCAAATCCACCTACGATTCGAGCTCTTGAAAATAAAGTTTCATGCTGTGCTTCCAGTACCAGGGAAAACAACACTGCTAACGATAAGAAAATTATTTTTTTCATAGTTTATTACATTTAAGTTGATATTTAATGAATATGTTTTTTTATGAATGAGGCATAGAATTCACAAGGCCAGATGAGATCATCTATTGCCACAAATACAATAATCTGATTATAGAATTAATTAAATCTAGAGTCGGATACCAGCATTAAACCCAATCCAAAATTTATAATTGACCGGTTCTATTGCTTCAAAAATGTTTTTTTCAAATAAGGTATAATTAGAAATCTCAGAACCTATCAGCGTTCCCTCTTCCGAAGTCAGATTTGATATCATAAAATTGAAAGTTGGTCCGGCAAAGACCTCCATTTTTTTATCCTCCGTAAAATGAAAAAGAAATTTCACCTGATTAAGAAGATTTAAATCTGGTTTAATTATTCCTTTCTCCTGAATATTACTCACCAGGAGCTCTGGATTAAATTTAAAGCCCTCTCTGATCTTCTGGAAAAAACCAAAACCGTAGCCATATCCCCAGATAATCCCGTTACCCAAAACATTTTTCTTAAAATTGGTGCCGACTTGAAAAATGTTGTAAAAATTTCTGGTCCCTAATTTCACTGCCAAATTTCCATAGAGGGCATCTCCCGTAGATATTTCAATCTTGTTGTATCCCTTCTTGATCAAGTTTAAAAGTCCGAAAGATACTCCGCTGACACTATCCGCCACATTGATCAACCCCAGCTGCAGGACATCAACATTCTTAGCTACATTGACCAAACCAGCTACTTGCACATCGACATCTTCCGCAACATTGCAAAATCCCGATCCCTGAAAATAGACGTTACCCAGCGATAAATTGAAGAACCCGGAAAGTTGTCCACCGGTTACGTTACGGCCCGCGTTGAATAGTCCTGCCAATTGATAACCACGGCTGATTCTGCGGTTTAGGTTAAATGCACCTGCAATTTGAATGGCATCGGATTGAACGTTAATATTACCGAGACCACCAACCTGAATACCCCGCATTATACCCTGATTAAAGTTGGTAAATCCTGCCAATTGAATTCCTTCCACATTTCCACCAATGTAATTGGTTGCACCTGCAATTTGAACACCTAGCATATCTCTTTTGACGGCATTGGCAACTCCTCCGATCTCAAACCCCTGTACACCGCCAGTATAACCGGCTACGATATTGAAGGAAAAATGGTTTATTTTACTTCGTTTACGGTCAAGGATAGACCGTAAAGGCAACAAAGATACCTGCATCAATTGCACTTCTTCATCCACATCCAGTCTCAATGCTTCCGCCTCGTAATATCGCTGTTCGGATCGAACCAGTTCGTTAGCCTCACTTCGGGACAATAGGGCAAATCGCGTCATTGTATCCCTGGGAACGGCAACTTCATCAGGAACACTCACTAATTCCTCCTCCCGGGGTACCGTCTTTTCTTCAAGCGAATCGACAATCGGATTATTGATCAAAACTACTCTTGCTTCTTCCATTTCCCGCTTGCGCTCAGGATCATAGTTTAGAACCACCCTCGATCCCCTTCTACGATATATGATACCGGTCTGAGATCCTAACTCCTCCAGGACTTCTACCAAAGACTTTCTCTCAAAGCCAACCGCGACCATCTCATCATAGGGTACGATATCTTTGCTGTATGAAAAACGCACTTGATAACGATCTTCCATATCCAACAGCATCTCCTCGACCATCACTTTACTCGAATGCACTTGTGCCATCAGATGACCAGAGAAGGGCAACAATAGTATTATGATCGTGCAAATTCTCATTTACATGGCATTCCATCTACCTCATAAATTCCATTTTGAACCTGTCGGATCTCAAGATTGAGTCCAAAACTAAGTTCTTCCAACATCTCGTTGAGATTCATATTGGAAAACTTCGAATTATAAGTACAGTTTAATAAATCGGAATTGTTCACCTGAAACTGTACTCCGAAATGTTTTTCCAGCGTTGGTAAAATCTCTCCAATTACCGCGTCATTGAAGGTAAAAGATCCCGTCTTCCAGCTTAATAGATTCTCTTCTGCCTGCTCCAATTTACGTACTGTTTCTTCCTGATGGTCATACACAGCTTGTTCACCCGCCCCGAGAATTTTCGTCGACTCCCGACCCTCAAGTTTTTCAAAAGCAACTTTTCCTTCCTGGACGAAAACGGTAACCGGTCCCTCGTCTGGAGAGGAATTTACCATGAAGACAGTCCCCAAAACGGTGACCTTAGTCTCCCTGGTCTCTACTGTAAATGAGGCATCGGTAGGAAGATGTTGAACCTCAAATAACGCCTCGCCTTCTAAAAATACCGTTCGGGGTTTGAAGTCGGCAGCGTATTCCACTCTGCTGTTCTTGTTCAACCAAATAGTCGAACCATCTGGTAGATCGAATTCCTGAACTTCCATTGAAGTCTGCAATACTACCGGATTGCCACCTTCAACCCCATCTGTGGTTAAGATACCCCACGTAATTATCGTGCTCGCCAAAATCGCAACCATAACTGCAATTTTAAATAGTGGCCGACTCCACATCGGAGTGACCTTTCCAGAAGGTAGGTCGCGAAAGGCTCGATCCTCAAATTTTTGCCATTGATCATCAATGTCCGTTTCAGGGATGGAGATAGTGGTTTCTGATTTCTCCCATGTTTTTCTATAATCTTCAAAGAACTTCTGCTTTTCAGCACTTTTGCTAATTGATTCCAGTAGGTGATCTCCTTCATCCGGTGACAATTCACCGGATAAAAACCGAATCACTCGAATCTGAAAATCTTGCTCTTTCATTCTCTAACTATTATCAGGATGCTTTGGGAACCACTTCACCCCTATGCCTTGCAAAAAAAAATTAAAAAATAATCAACCAGATGAAAACAACAACCAACAAGTCCTGCAGCCTGGCCCTTAATGTGCTGAGTGCCTTACTCATCTGGTTTTCCACCGTCTTTACGGATATATCCATAAGTTCGCCAATCTCTTTATAGCTCTTGCCCTCATAACGACTTAATACGAAGACTCCCCGGCAACGTGGAGGCAGGTCCTGGATAGCTTTATCAACTCTTTCCTGCAATTCCATTCCCTCGATTTCCAAATGGCCATCGGACCGCAGTGTTCCCTCCAGGGATTCTGTCTCTACCGCATGAAGTTCTGGTGTTTTTCGTCTAAGGAATCCCAGTGCTTCATGATACGCCATGGTGGCTAAATAACCCTCCAAATTTTCATGAATTTGCAACTGTGCTCTTTTCCGCCAAATCTTTAGAAAAACTTCCTGGGCCAGATCTTCACTCAATTCCTTTTGCCGGGTTATGACGTAGATCTTCTTATACACTATGGTAAAATATTGACCAAAGATCTCCTTCATTGCCAGTTGATCACCGGCGGCCAGACGGGCTATCAAGGCTTTCTTGTCGAGATTGATCATTGTTTGCAAAAGTATAAACTTATGCAAAAGAACGGCTAGGTCTAACTAAATCTTAATTTTTAGGACAAAATGCAATACAGGTCGGATAAATAAGAAGAAAGGACTCCGATCGAAGTCCTTTCTAAAACGAGAACCAAATAAAATTAAAAACCCTGTATGATGAAAACCTAATTCTTTTTTATTGTCAATTTCATTTAGGATGTCACATTTACCCTTAAGACTGAATCCGAGTCTTAAAGTAGGTTAAGCTCATCTTAAATTTGTGTTATGGTAAGTTACACCACGGGGACTGGTGATGCGGGGTCTAGTGAATACGTTGAAGAAGTTTTTTTTCCTGCAGAATTCCCGCCACCTTATGCAACGTGAAAAGAGGGATTCCTGATTTCCGGGCGACATCTAATAGCGTATGCTTTCCATCTGATTGATTGAGGATCCACAGCATTGCCATTTGTTGCTCATGACTGTCCGACTGTCCTCCGATAGCTTGATAGAGCCCTCTTTTTCCCAATTGAGGTTCACCCATGGGACTTAGATTAAGATACGTTTGATTACAATCCCAGTGTTGAATGACAGACAG
>JAGQWZ010000479.1 GCA_020436835.1 Saprospiraceae bacterium
ACACGTTCCACAATTCCGGACACATCTGCACCCAGCGTGCGATACTTTGGTTTGGAGAGACCACTCATAAAACGGATGGGAAAAGGTAATCCGGTCAGTATATGCCAATCTGCTTTATTGACTGACGCAGCCAGAACTTTAATCAGTACCTGCTGATCGCCGGGTTGTGGCTTTTCTATTTCCCGAAGCTCCAGGATATCTGGTGTGCCATAGGTATTATTTATAATCGCTTTCATAATATTCCTTTTAAATGTTTATTTTAATTGGTTGAGACTTGTTTTATCGCATTAAATAACTGTGGGCGTTTGATTGACTTAATGCACCAGGATCGTGGCCGACTCACCTGGACCGCGCCTTGCTGTGTCTACCTGCTGCCGCGGTGCCAATAAAATAAAATGGCTCCGACAGACTTAATTATGCGATAAGCACTAATTGTGACTTGACTATTGGAAGGTCCTTTTTGTACTAAGGTGATCAGGCCAAATTCCCTTAATTAAAAGATAGAATGCAAGAGTGATTTCACCTAAAGCTGCCGCAATTCCCACCAGAAGTGCCAGCCAGTCTTCATTGCCAGGAAAAAGGAAATCTCCGAAACTCTCCATAAAATAGGCACATCCTGCGATGGCCATCAGTACTCCTATAAGAGCTGGTACCATCCTTGATTTATAAATCAATATGCCTAACAAAAAACAATGTACGGCAAAAAATGCTCCGGCAATAAGATAGCCGACATGGTGAGCATGCATCAGAAATAAACTGATCACTTCTTTTTGGGCCGAATCGAATGAAACCATGGAATCACTGCTCAATATCTCCAGCGCCATATAGTGATTTAAGAGGTTTATACTGGCAATGGCCGGGTGGGCTAGAAGTCTGAAAGCTGCGGTAAGTAATGCCATCGTTTTGTTATAAGATTTGAACATTTGATAAAACATCACAGAAATTGCTGCGTCGAGGAGAAATGCCAGGAGGTCGGTGGTAAATCCTATGCGAAATAGTCCTTCACTCGAAAGAATATTGTTGGCAGTAGCTATGGCGTCATCAGAAACCAGCAAAGTACCTCTGACATAACCCTGACTAAATCCGGCAAAAATAATTACGAGCACATACATTAGGCCGGTGATTCGCGCTTGTTGATTCTCTTTCATCGTCTTAAATTTTTTATGTGAAAAAATCAGTTTTTAACTTTCAATGGATGATTGCTAAATACAAGGATAAAGTTGAGAATCTAAGGGCTGCGCTTCTTGACTATCCAGGCCAAAGGTTTGACACTTGGGGCCAATCGGAAAAATTTCAGGCTTCTTTTCGAAACTCGGCAGGAGATTTACCAGTCCATCTTTTAAAAGCCCGGTTAAACGCACTCTGTTCCGAGAATCCGGTTTGAAAGGCAATTTCGGCTATAGAGCAATCGGATTTTTCCAACAGATCAACCGCAATCTCCTGCTGCATCTTCTGGGTAAGATCGCGGAAGGTCATCCCTTCTTCAGAAAGCCGTCTTTTCAGCGTCCTGGCACTCATACCCAAATGAGCACCGGTCTCGATCAGACTGGGAATTCCGCTGGGAAGTGCATCCCTGATCAGGTTCTGAATGTTTTGCACCAGTCTATTTTGATTCTGCTGAATACCCTCACTTTCTTCCTCCATTCTTTCCAGAAGAAACTGATAGATATTTTTGTCTGCCTTGGTGGTTTTGATTTCAAGATCTGCAGACATAAAATGCAGTGAATTTCCTTGTGAATTAAAATGGACCGGACATTGAAAATAATTTTCAAATAATCCACCATCGTGCGAACCATGTTCAAAGCATACCTTGATGGGAAAAATGGCTTCACCGGTTACTTCATGCAGTACTTCTATCAACATGACAAAGGATGTCTCATTAGCCATCTCCACTCCCCGGCGATCTGGATTGCGCTGAAGGTGCAGTATCGTTAAACCACCCTTGTTTTCAATTCGGATGGAACCCTGACTGGTCAGTAAAATCATATACCTTTCCAGCCTGATTAATATTTCACTGGCTTGCCAACAGGTCTTCCAGGACAAACCCACGGTACCATAATCACTGGTATCCAATTGCTTGCCCTGCCGGATTGAAAATCCCTTCTCAAGACGCTGGTCGCTCAACTCATAGATCTCCAACAGAAACCGTATGGGAATATATTTATCTTCCTTTTTAAATTCCGAAGATTGTAAATGATGATTAAATAATTCAGGGGCTAAACCTTCGCGCAGGGCCAGGTCTGCCGCTTTCCTGTAGATCGTATGAGAGACAAAATGCAAGATCTGGATTCAGTGAAACTTTGAAAATACACATTTTGCGTCATTTTGATATACGCATTTATTTAAATTATGTACACCTTCCATCCTGTAGATAAACTTCTTGACGACTTACCGCTGACTCTGTATCTTGGCAGTATGATCATGAAATTTTGGACCGTAATCTTCTCTCTATGGTTTGCTTTGGGATGCACATCAGGAGGAGAAGCTAATACCAGCAAGCCGGGTGCAGAAAAATCAGAGGACCTCATACAACTTAACCGGCAACTCGATTCGATTGTGGCCCTTTGTGAGGACTTTAATCTGGACCGTTATCTATCTTACTTTGCTAATGATGCCATTATTTTCCCTCCCGGCCGTGGGCCAGTAATAGGGGTGGATTCGATCCGGCAATTTCTCAGTGGATTTAATGATGTATTCATTCCATCTTTTACATGTGAATACTCCGACAGAAATTTCGAGATTCATGATTCCCTGGCCGTGAGAAGTTATCGGAGTTATGGAGAAATTCCTTATCGCCAATCGGATGATATTTTAATCTCCGATAATAAATACGTTGACATCCTTATAAAGAAACCGGATGGTTCCTGGAAAATCATCCGGCAGATGTGGAATTCAAACAAGAATTAATTAATGATTACTTTCCCTTACATCGAATTTCGAGGCATGTCTAAAAATTTGCACTCAGGAGTACATCGACTTATGGACCCGGTTTGTTTCACGCAGTAAAGTCCTTAATTATTAATGTTCGCAGTTGCGCTCATTAATTCATTAACCCGGGCTTCTAATTCTTGTATATGCTTTTGCTGGTCACTGAATTTTTTATCGTATTTAGCACATAATGCATTAATCGCTTCTACCAACAGCGGAGTCATTTTACTATAGTCCATACCAATAGCGTCGATGCCGTTTTCCTCATACACGACGATTTCCGGAATCACCTCACCTACTTCTTCCGCAATAAAACCGATCGAATGATTCCCACCGTGCTCTTCATCCCAATCATAATAGACACCACGCAATCCAGCGATCATCTCCAGTGGGTTGGGAATATTGCAGATATTTTCTTTCCATCTCCTGGATGAAGCGGATCCATAATTATTTCCTCCGGTACTGGAAGCATAGAAATCAAAATGACTGGCAGACGCTGTACTTCCCAGCACCCCATGAAAATTGGCACTGCTGCCAATAACTCCATAGCTATTGCCGCTGACTCCGCTCACTCCCACCTGGGAGGTGCTGTAGCCATAAATGGCTGAAGCTCCTTCACTTGTACCGTAGACACCAAAAGAATTGGTACTGGTACCATGTACCCCATGATTGTTGGTCCCGTTACCCTCTACACCGTAACCAAAATTACTATATCCGAATACCCCGGAAGTGGAAAAACTTTGACCATAGACACCATAATTATTCTGACTTTGCCCCCGGGTACCGATTGCTTCGTAGCTATAGCC
>JAGQWZ010000480.1 GCA_020436835.1 Saprospiraceae bacterium
GTGCGGCTACTCCCATTGAATACATTTCCTTGTCTTTAAGTGGGAATGATGAATTGAGTGGGCCTACCATTCACGAAAGTGGCTCGGCGAAAGCAGAAGATCGACACTGGGAGAGAGCATACAAGATCATCAAGGCTTTCGATCAGGCATGCCGGAATCACGGCATACTTGGGGCCCTCTATCCACACACCCATTGGATATGTGACACTCCTCAGTCCCAGCAGAAGATCCTGGATGGTGCAGAAGCTTCTACCATAGGACCCGCTTTTTGCTCACACCACTGGTATGCCAACAAAAATTCACTCGAATTGGATGCAGCGTTTGAACTACCCATGATGCAACGGCTCAATTATGTGGTTTTAACCAACGGACGATTTCAGGGTAATGGATTCCCTGCTGTCAGATTTGATCTTGGTGAGATCGACATGGCCTGGATGCTTGCCAAAATTATCGAGTTTGGTTATAAGGGACCTATTTCGAGTCAGGGCTGGGGTATTGGAGGGGATCCCTTCATAACTTCGAAAGCATTTGTTGATACGATCCAAAAATTGCTGGAACGTTTCCGTGAAGAACCCGACTTGTGGCCGTTAAGGTAGAATCCTACCTGCTCCTTATTGTTTGAATGTCGAGATCGACCGCTAACTAAAATCCTTTTATCTCCATTAGTTCCATTAATTTGAAGTCACCAATGAATATTATTCTTTTTTTGAATAGAGACTTAGAAAGTAATTTGGCTTTCAATCTATTGCAGCCAGAATTAAAAGGACATGATGTTCGTATTTATTTATCTCAAACGGTAGGTGGCAAGAATAAAAAAGTAGATGAGCTGAATATCCTGGAATATTATGAAAAGGAATTATTTTATCAGCTTCCCCATCATTTGAAAGAAGTGGGAATCCAAACATCTTTCGAATTTCTTGATGATGATTTTCACCTATTTCCGCTGTCGATCTGCGAAAAAGTAAATGATCCTAAGTTCATCAATGAAATACGGTCATATTCTCCCGACTTATTTATTTCCATCCGCTTTGGAAAAATATTTGACAAAGAAATTCTCACCCTGCCCAGGTATGGAACATTTAATCTACATTCCGGAATATTACCTGATTACCGGGGAATACTGGGCACCCTGCACGCTTTACGACAAGGTAAAAAGGAAGTTGGGTGCACCCTGCACCAGATAGATGACGATCGAATCGATACCGGCAAAATTATCAGTGTCGCCAAATTAAAAGTGAACATAACCCGCTCCCTTTTTTGGCATATCGTCCAACTTTATCCTCTGGGATGTAGTATGATAAAAAAGTCCATCAAGAAAATTGAACAAGGAAAGCCGATCCATACCAGAGCGCAGGATTTGCAGTCCGGAGCATATTACTCTTTACCAACCGGACAGCATTTTGAAGATCTGAAAATGGAAGGATTCGAAATTTTGTCTCAGGTGGATTATCTTGAATTTCTAAGGACTTT
This sequence comes from Saprospiraceae bacterium, assembly GCA_020436835.1. Lineage (GTDB taxonomy): Bacteria > Bacteroidota > Bacteroidia > Chitinophagales > Saprospiraceae > JABDMH01. Next base: position 1,471 of record JAGQWZ010000480.1, read on the forward strand.
TATATCACCGGATCTCAGAATTATTGGGTGAATTTGGGGAAGCTTCCCGAGCTTAATCAATTCATCCCGATTTCTGCCGGATCCGGCCACACCTTGAGAACCAAAATCTGCAATAAGCCTACTTTTTAAAACTCCATCCGGCGTCAGATGGAGTTTCAAAAGTCTATTTTCATTAGGTCTTAGTGATATTATAGGCAGCTACTGTATTACCGAAGAACGTAGGCACCAGAAGTAGATTCTTGGCGGCGATGACTTCAATGTCAGCGGCATTTTTATTCATCGATTTGGTATCCAGCAGCATGTGCTTTTTCCAGTCTGCGGTGATTTCATATACTTCACCATTCCAATTGGAGATCAGGTAACTGTCCATGTA
>JAGQWZ010000481.1 GCA_020436835.1 Saprospiraceae bacterium
ATAGCTTCCTGATAGTGCCCAAGGTCATTATGACATAGCCCAAGATTGTTCAATATATTTCCTTCCCATTCTTTGGCTCCATCATCGCCATATTTTTTAATATAGGCCAGCGTTTGATTGTGATGCTCTATGGCCTTCTCATATTGGCGGGTACGCCGATACCCTATTCCAATGCCATTTAGAAAATTCAATTTGGTCCGCATCCGGTCAGGGAAGTGTTGGTTCAAATAGTCCAGGCCATTACTTAGAAAAGCGAGTTGACTATAAAAATCTCCCTGATAGTATGCCTGTTTCGCATTCTCATATGCCAGACTAAGCACCAGAGGGGTGGGCCCATGGATGCTGTCAATATATGAGGCCATGAGTTGCCGGTGTACGGATGAGGAGTCCAGAATTTGAAAATGATTGTATGCCACCAGTAGTTGATAATGCAAGTCGGCCAGATGTTCATAAGGTACATTCGTCATAGCGTTGACTTGCATTCGGATTTCCTCGATTAACTTCAGGCCTTCCTCGAATGAGATTCTTTGTCTTTTAACCTGAAAATATTCTAAAAGGAGGCCAGATACCAGGGAATCATTTCCGAGATTCCGGTCGATATTGAGTCGATAGAGATCTTTTATTAGCGAATCACCCTCATTTAGAAATAAAGAGTCAGATAGATTTTCAATTTTTTGATATTGAGCCTGAAATGAAGTATCCGGTATCTGGCTGAGTGATGCACTCCAGGAAAAGCAGAGAACCATCAGAATGGAAAATGTCAGTGGATTAGAGGCCCATAATTTCATATTCAATTTCGTTGGTCTGCCAGTTCCACCGCCAACTCGTGATATGCGTGACCCGGATCTTTGATCATGGAGTCCAGAATTTCATCTGCTGGTGGATCCCATTCCGAATTTACAGACAGAAGTAGATAATTCCAAGCGGCTCTATCTTTCCAAAGAAGGGATTCACTTCTCGCCAAAATAAGAAATCCAGCCTTGGACTGGTCAATTTGATTTTGTTTTTTATAGAGATCAGCCAGGATAAATCTCGATTCATAATCCTGGGGTTCGGTAACCAAATGGGATCTGTACCAGCTAATCGCCTCTTCATCTTGTCCATCGTAAATTAGCTGCAAGCCAGGCGATTTGCTGTTGCTTCCTTCTGATCTTAAGTTGATATCACTGTAGTTGATGTATTCATTTTGCACAAATTGATCCAGACTATTTGAGGTTTGCACTAACATCCACATCGAAACAGCCACAAGAGCCATAATCGCCGCTGCTATCAACCAGCGAAGTGATGACGAAGGTCTTCTGATATCCTTGATTTTAGCCGGATTCCGCAATGTACCCAGCTGAGATCGCAGGTCATTCTCCACATCTAATTCTATGGCATCGCTGATTAACTGCATTTTAACCACTGCTTTTCTGAGATCGGGGTCCTGTTCCAACTCAGATTGGAAATCTGAAAGTTCCTGGCCGGACATTTCTTTACGGATATAGCGCTCTATTTTTTCCAGATTGTAGTCCATTACTTTAAGGCATCTAAAAGATTAGGTTGCTGGTCGAGTACCAGCATTAGTTTTTTCATGCACCGGTATTTATACTTCTTAGCCATTCCCGCACTACTGAGATCAAGGTTCCTGGCTATTTCATCCATAGTATAGCTCAATTTCCATAGTTTCAGGATTTTACGGCAGGACTCATCCAGGAGGCCAAGCACTTTCACCAGAACTTGTTTGCGTTCTTCATCAAATAGTTGCATTTCTGGTGTATGTTCATCCTTGCCCCCATCTGCGTTCTCCAGTGAATAATTCTTTTGCATCTTACGCCATTCATTTTGCCAAAGAAACCGGCATATGCTATACAGATATCCCTGGAGACTTGCCTCCGGTTTGTACCGTCCCTGCCGAATATTCCGATCGAGTATAATAATGCCTTCGTGATAAATATCCAATGCTTCATTCAGTGATCCACCCTTCTGTACTACCAGACCGGCAACCTGATCTTTCACTTTCTGCCAGTGATAGATGCATTCGATTGCTTCTTTTCGACTAGCCTCAGAGCGGCAGATCATGTCCACCAGATCCTTGTCGGAAAGTTCCTTCTTCGATTGATATGCCACTTAGGTTACATTGCGTTGCCAACATTAAATTAGGAAAAAATGTAAAAGCCAGACCCGACGATTGAGGTCAGGTCCGGCTCCATTCAAACAATTAAATTAAAATACTGGTGCAATATTCTGACATATACGATATTTCGATATCGACAGCTTGAGCTCCGGGACTACCTATTATCGCTGCTAAATTTTTTGATATCACGCATACTCTTCATTTTTGACATTGATGACCATCTTTGTGGGACCTCAATCTTTTGCAACGCTTCTTTCTTGTTGTAAGCAGAACTTTTCTTGCTTGTGACCGTCCAGTCAACCAAGTAGCTTCCCTTCCCATTATTAAGTTCCTTGATCTTGAAACCACCATTAAACTTTTCGACTACTGCTAATCCTTGAGACTCTGATGACAGGGGAGTGAGAGCAATGACCATTTTCTCCTCAGTGGAGGTGCTCGTGAATATTTTATCGTAGTAGACGCTTGCCTGCCCATCTATTAGTTGAATGGTACCCTCATCTGTGACTTTGGGCCCTAATTGTGCCTGGGCTGTTCCACCTAATACCCGTTCACTACCAAACCAAATTCCTGCCTCACCGCTCTGATCACATCCAAGCCGAATTTTTTCCTGTCCTCCATTATCATACACTAAAATCACACCTCCGCCGTCCTGAATGGAAGTCATTCTGGTTGCTATTGATCCATTAATGGCGTTTGTGATGATATCACCACCAGCAGTATTCGCTGTGACCAGACTGAGAAATGCCTCTGGACCCAGAACTGCGATGGTTTGAAAAGCAGCCAAACTGAGTAACTGATTCACCAAAATTCCACCGGTAGCAACTTCACTGGACGCTGGAAAGAAATCCATTCCCACAGCATCGTTTTCGCCATCATAGAAAAAGTCACCTCTTTTTTCACCACCAATGTAATGGGCCTGGAAACAAGAACCATCAATTTGCCATGTGGCAAATTCAGCCTCTCCCAA
>JAGQWZ010000482.1 GCA_020436835.1 Saprospiraceae bacterium
GTTAAGCGCTGACAATTTGGTAAATGGCTCACTCGCACCCCTCTAACTCCCCTGGAAGGGGAGAACCAGTCCACCCTCAGTCCAGAATCAACAACGTACTTTCCTTAACTTAACGACATTGATTCCTAATTGACAATTGATCCTTCGTTCTTATGTCCTCTATTCAGTTCAACGATTCAACGATTCCTCAATTCAACAATTGACCATTGATTGGACATTCGAAGTTTGACCGACTTTGCTAGTAGATAATAAATCTTTATCCTTAACTTAACAGGGTATAATAACTCAAGGGAAGGATATGAGCATACAAACCCTCTGCAGGACAGCTGTATACGTGTTTTTGGCGATGACCCAGATCTCTTCGTCAGGCCAGCAAATTTCCAGGGATTATCTTTTGCATCTGACCCGTGAATGGGAAGGGGATCGGTTTGAAGACGGGCGTCCCAGAGTGTCAGATGAAATACTGGACAGGATGAAACTGGTGACCCTGGAGGAGGCCTGGGCAGTATGCAGGAATGAAGGTTATAATTTCCAGTATGAGGACAACTGGATGGTCATTCATCCGGAAAATGTGCTGGTTGGCCGGGCGATGACGGCCACTTTTATGCCGGGAAGACCCGATGTACAGAGGGCCATTGATGACAAGGGTCATGAGGAGGATGGAAGAATAAAATCGCAGAATGCCTGGCCGGTAGCCATGCTTGTTCCCGGCGATGTATATGTCGGTGATAATTTTGAAGCACATGTGGATGGTCCGACCATCGGGGACAATGTCGGAAATGCGATTTATACCAATTCCGGAAACGGGATCGTGTACAATGGAGCGATCCGTGATATAAACGGATTAAATGAAATAGAGGGCTTCACCGCTTTTGTTCGCAGCTACCACCCATCGCATCATTTGAACAATCCGAATGGAAGGTTGAACACAACCCTGGTCGGCCTCAATACGCCAACCCGGATTGGCAAGGTCATGGTGATGCCCGGTGACGTCGTCCTGGGCCGTGACGGAGGGGTGATATTTATTCCTCCCCAATTGGCAGAGAAAGTCGTGACTACTTCTGAAATTGTACGTTTGCGAGACATGTTCGGACATCAGCGTATTCGCGAACGGACCTATTCTGCGGCAGAAATAGATAACCGCTGGTCGGAAGAAATAGAAAAAGATTTCTCAAAATGGCTCAATGATCATATCGATGAGTTGCCCGTAGCCAAAGAACAGATTAAAAAAATTCTAGAAACAAGAACCTGGTAAAATCCAACTATGCAAAAGAACGCACGAAGATCATTCCTAAAGAAAAGTGCTCTGATGGGAGCCATACCTTTCACCGGCTCATTCGGTCGGGCTTACGAAAAAGCTATTGATAAAACGTCCAAGAATTCAGCTCCTTCCGATTTGAAAATCACCGATATCAAATGTGGTTTTATCCGGGGAGGAAGCGGTCTTTTTGTGAAGATAGAAACCAATCAGGATATTTATGGTTGTGGAGAGGGCGTGGATGCTACTCTGGGCTCATATCATTTGGTGAGACGATTTGGTCGCATGTTGAAAGACAAAAGCCCCTTAGATGTACATCGACTCTTTGAGGATATCCGTAGGGCAGGGGTATTTGGGGGTGCTCAGGCGGGGATGTATGTGGCTACTATGTCAGCCGTGGAGTCGGCTCTTTGGGATCTTGCCGGAAAAGCACTGGGTTTGCCGGTATATCGGCTTTTGGGCGGTAAATTTCGGGACAAGATCAGGGTATATTGTGATACGGCGCTCTATCAGAATAATCTTCCCACCCCGGAAGATTTTGCCGAAAATGCGATGAAGGCCAAAGAAATGGGTTTTACCGCCATTAAATTTGATCTGGACCAGCGTAATGATCCGGCAAAATATGATTTATATAACTGGACTGCCAGTCCCGGCGAACTGGAACGCATGTACAATCAATTGGAAGCAGCCCGGAAAGCAGTAGGTCCTTACATCGACATCTGTGCCGATATGCATGGTCGCTACGATACGACCACCGGTGAGAGAGTGGCCCAAATGATCGAACCCTTAAACCTCATGTGGTTGGAAGAGCCGATTCCGGCCGAGAATATCGATGCGTATAAAAAAATAACCGATTCTACCACAACGCCGATTTGTGCCGGTGAGAATGTTTATCTGGCTTATGGCTTCCGGGAGATGCTGGAGAAAGGTGCGGTAGATATTATTATGCCTGACCTGCAAAAAGCCGGTGGCCTGGGAGAAGGTCAACGCATTGCGAACCTGGCCAACCTCTACTACGTTCCTTTTGCTCCCCATATGGTTGCAACATTTTTAGGTGCCATGGCGTCTGCTCATTGTTGTGCCTCAGTACCCAACTTTATGATCCTTGAGTGGCAGATTTATTTTCATACAAACCCGATGTTTGACGAGATCGTCATTTATGACGGGCCAAAGATCGAAGATGGATTTATCACGCTTTCTGAATCTCCGGGAATTGGTGTCGATATTAACTTCGAGGGCATGCGAAAATATGCCACGGAAGGTATGCCGTTTTTTGAATGACGGTGGTCAGGATTCAGTATTCAGTATTCAGTGGTCAGGATTCAGTGGTCAGGGGTCAGAATCAGAAGAAATTGTCAGAATCAGAATTTTCAGAATTAGGATAATTAGCAGAATTTTTCTCGA
>JAGQWZ010000483.1 GCA_020436835.1 Saprospiraceae bacterium
GGGGGGGGCTTCACTTTCAGTATTGGTTACCCCTGTATTGATTTTCAAGTACTTAGATGCTAATTTTACACGTTTGGCATTTTAACCGGACACTAATGATTAAGAAATGTGGATGAGGAGTCCACCCAAACCGGAAAAGAGAATCTCCTTTCCCGCTACCGTTTATTAAAGCTGGATGAACCTCAGTTTGAGATATCAGATGATCACTTCATAGTTCAATTACCTATCGTCCAGTCAATCTGACACTGATGAAAGTTTTGATCGTTGAAGATGAGAAATTAGCCCAGCAACATCTGCAGGAGATCCTGACAGATCTCGATACGTCCATTTCAGTGTCTGCCTGCCTGGATAGTGTAACAGCAACCATCGAATTTCTCAATTTAAATAAAGTAGATCTTATTTTCCTGGATATACATCTCGCAGATGATGTGAGCTTCAAGATCTTTGACCAGATTGAGGTATCTACTCCAATAATTTTCACTACCGCTTATGATAAATATGCGATCAGGGCTTTTAAACTAAACAGTATTGCTTACATTCTTAAGCCAATCATTGCCGGGGAAGTAAAGGATGCGTTGGAAAAATACAAATCCCTTTATACGAATATTCCCGATTGGTCCAGAATTAGGGAGATGATAATTCAGCCTGCTCATGATGCATTTCAAAGTCGTTTTTTGGTGAAAAAAGGAGATCATCTTGCCAGCGTGAAAGTTGAAGATATAGCATATTTTGAAGGCGAGGACCGGTATGTATATTTGGTGAGAAAAGACGGGCAACGTTTCTTTATCGATGAGAAATTGAATTCCCTGGAGGGGCAGCTGGATCCTCAATGGTTCTTTCGACTCAACCGAAGCTTTATCTGCCACTACGATTCCATAGATCAAATCTTGGCCGTTTCGAAAAGCCGGGTTAAGGTTTCTCTGATTCCTAATGCAAGAAGAGAGATCATTGTCAGTACGGAAAATACCCGTTCGTTCAAAGAATGGCTAAGCAGATGAGGCTTTCGGCGTTCAATTGCGGTTTTCCGACTCTGAACCAACCGGCTTTATTGAAACATTCCGGTTTGCTTATTGGGATACAGTTCCCGGCATCTGTTGCTCCATTTTTCTTCTTTCCATTACATCCCTATTGATAAAATGCATCATTACGATGGTAATGACCATCGTTACCGCTACAATCACGCCTAGTACCGGATAGCGCTCGATATGACCAGTGGGATCCTGGAAAACAATTATTCCTGCCAGGGCGGAAGCGATGCCTCCCGAGATTTGGGCGACCGATGCGTTCACGCCCATAAATGCTCCCCGGTCGGCCGGGTCGGGAACGGCAGTCATCAGGGCCTGAGAAGCGATCATCCGGGAAGTAATTCCCAAAAACAGGACGGCATTTAAAACAATTAAAAACCAGAGTGGCGTTATGCCCAGCCGGGTGTAGTACACCACCAGTATCAAAGACAACGTGCTCCCAAAAACAAACATTTTCATTTTTCCTACCCGGTCGGTTATTTTGCCCAAAACCGGACCACCCATCATTGATACTATTCCGGTGATCATATAGATGATGGGAAGTTCTTCCATTGTTACCCCCAGATTGTTTACCGAAAATGCGGCGCCAAATGGCATCAACATAAATCCTCCGGTGGATAAAAGGGTGGTGGCGCCAAATCCCTTCAGGTAGCGGATTTTTGAGATAGTTTTCGTCAAATGCCGGAAGGGAGAATGATTGGATTGTAAAGCAAGATGATCGGTCACCGGTTGCATCTTCCAGATGATGCTGCCATAAACGACAATACTAACAAAGACGATCAGCATAAATGGCGCATGCCAATCCCAGAAATGCGCGAGGTATAGTCCAACGGGAATGCCCAGTACCTGACTGCTCGCAAAGGCCATCTGAACGAATCCCATGACTCGTCCCCGCATCTCCAGAGGAAAGAGGTCCGTAATGATCGCGTAACTCACCGATCCGATGACTCCACCGAAAAGACCGGTTACGATCCGGGCAATGAGCAGAAGATGATAGTTTGGAGCGATTCCACAAAGGAAAGTACCAAGGATAAAACCGGTGTAAAAGAAAATAAGTAATTTTTTACGGTCGAAGCGATCAGCAAAGCCCGCCGCAAGCAAACCGGAGCCCCCTGCGCTGAAAGCATATGCCGAGACGACTAATCCGAATTGAGCGGTGGTTATCTCTAATTCAGGTAAGAGAATGGCACTCAATGGTGAAAGCACCATGAAATCGAGTACAATCGTAAACTGAAGGATAGTCAGAATAGCGACTATAAAACGCTGATACCCATTAAAGGTCAAATTAGCTGTTTTCATAGAGGATTCTAAACCCGATGATTCATGCTCATCAATCTTAGTTTAGAGCGGACGAAGATAAGGAAATGCCAATTCCAAATATCAGCTATTATCTTTCTGATAAAGGGTATAATAAATCGAGACAGGAAGTTCGGCCAATTGATCTTTACCTATTTTTTCCCATCTTTTTTCCAAAACTTGCTGCAGCCCTTTTTGTCCATATTGTGATGTAAGCCTGAGTCTATAAGAACTCACGGACATGATCAGGTGTAAAACCTGAAAAAAAGAGGCGGAGATTGTTGCTGTTTTTTCCTTCTTTTTGAGCAGCTTGATTGACCCTACCTTAAAGTGACTTAAATCGGCTTTGTGATCATAAGCTGTGCTGTCGTCCGGTACGGATATATCCAACAGATTCCAGATCCGATGTAACTGCACAGCAAAATCGTAAATGATCAGAAGGCCGTGGTTTTTCAATAGCTGATTCAGATGGAATACCAGATTCTGAGAGGATACGTAGGGCCAGGAACCGGCAAATGTAATAACATCGTACTGACCATCGATTTGCAAAAGATCTGTAAGCCATCTGTAGGTAATTCCTTCCTGTTTGAGGGCATGGCTAATCATTTCCAGGCTTGAGTCAACAGCCAGCACCTTTCCACAGCGATCTTTCAAAGCAAGGCTGGATTGACCTGTACCACAACCGACATCAAGACCGGCCTCAAAAGTTTGATTCTCAAGAATCTCTTCCAGTATCGAGCGATGAAGAGGTGGACGGTATGCTGCATAATGCAAAGCCGTACTTGCATCATAAGAATGGTTCATTGATTATAAATTATTCCATTAAGTTCTCGTGCTACTGGCCTCAGGGGACTGAATAGGCGAAAGTACCCCTTTGGTCCCGGTATAACCGGTATTTCGTCTATGAATGATAAAAAAACAGTTCCCGGTTGCAACCAATTCTGATTATTCCCGTCTCTTGTAAAAAGGCACTATTCTATTAACTAAAGAAAACCAGATGGAAACAAACAATTCTCACTATACTCAGGAGAAAAATTCGAACGGTCAGGCAGAGATTCTCATCAAACTAGATAAACTGATCAAAGTCTACCGGACGGAAGATGTGGAAACGGTTGCTTTAAATGAAGTCGATCTCTCTATACGAAGAGGGGAATTTGTTTCCATTATGGGTCCTTCAGGTTGTGGAAAATCTACATTGTTGAATGTGGTGGGAATGATCGATAGTCCATCTGGTGGTACCTATCATTTCCTGGATCAGGAGGTGGGTCAATTACCGGAACGAAAGCGGGCGATTATCCGCAAAAATAACCTGGGTTTTGTTTTTCAAAGTTTTAATCTGATTGATGAATTGACCGTATACGAGAATGTAGAACTCCCCATGCTCTACACCAATACACCTTCTGCGGAAAGGAAACAGCGGGTGGAAAAACTCTTGGAAGAGATGAAGATGATGCATCGACGTAATCATTTTCCTCAGCAATTATCCGGAGGGCAACAGCAAAGAGTGGCGGTGGCCAGGGCTATTGTAAATAATCCGAAGTTAATTCTCGCGGATGAACCTACCGGAAACCTGGATAGCTCCAATGGGGATGACGTAATGCGTTTACTTTCCGAATTAAATGCTTCCGGTACCACCATCGTGATGGTTACCCACTCTCAGTACTGCGCCGAATTTGGAAACCGGGTCGTCAGAATGCTTGATGGACAGGTAGTGACGGAAAACGTGGTCTGGCAGTACATGTAGCAACCAATACCATTCCGGTAATCAAATCCAATCGGGTCAAGCCCATTCTTTCATACAGTTGAAGTGAAACGGGGAGGACAGATGATCCCATCCAACCCAGATTTGAGTGTCTAATGAACTCCTCTGGCTCAAAAATGGATTAATTAGCCCAGTTGGGTTACAAGACCTTATAGAGATCCATCTTTTCCCTTCAGGTTCTCGCAAATCTTCTTGCTTCGGTTTATGGTAAACGTACTCTTAAGAAAGGACAGGTTATTGCCTGTGACAACCTGGAAGGTCCGATTATGGAAATTAATTAATAATCGCTTCACTATATTAAAAGAGGCTCCTGGAGCAAAAGATTAATTTCTGATTAATTAAAGAGGAGTGGGTAACCATAATTTAGCCTTTGTAGATATTTAGTGGGTAATTCCTGCTTAATAATTTTTCCCCCTTTTATCTCGATTCCAATAATTTTGATGATCTGTCAGTTTGTGCCAGCCAGGTCACAATGATGAAATTCGAGTTGTCAGAGTTCGTAATGCAACAAATTATTAATTGAGTGAAAGGCACTCTTTATTCCAGATATTTAAGCTTGTTCACAGCAAATTTGAAAGGATCGGCTTCATAGGTCAGGATTTTTTTGATTTTTTCGAAGTATATTAAATTTAATTTCCTTGATTTAGAAACATGCTCTTTCAATCCGAGATGGATTCTGGATGACAAGTAGGTACCGGCAAACTTATTATCTTGTTTAAAATGCCGTGTTATGTTCGTAAAGAAAGTATTAGTTCTTGTATTATGTATCACATCGCTTGCTGTCTCAGCTCAGACCAGGGAAAAGGGTCCATGGTGGCCGCATCCGGTGTGGGGTGCCGGAGATCAGGCAGGTGCTTCCAATTATATTACTCCGGACAAAATCATAGAGGCTTCGAAATGGATCA
>JAGQWZ010000484.1 GCA_020436835.1 Saprospiraceae bacterium
GTAACCTAATTTCATATTCCAGTAGTTTATTTTAATTAATAGTTTTTTTGAACTCATAAAGTAATGTAAGATAGGCCAATCTTCCAATTCTGGGACCTCCGTAGGTCTGAAAACTCTTATTGTTTAAAATATTGGAGGCACCAACTTTTACGGTAGTATTGATAGACCGGATCAAATAGTTGATCTGAGCGTCCATTAGACTATATGATGGAATGGTACCGGTAAATTGAGGAGATCCCTCGAAAACGAAAGAATCTATCCACTTGTAATTTATGTTAAATCCAAGGGGATTGGGGAGAAGCCCGGAAAGGTCTCTTCCCGCCAGACCCAAATTAAACTTATGTTCCGGAGTGTTGAAAGCAGGAATAATGGGATCGTCGTCAAACTGTTTATTAAGTTTATTCCAGGAGTAATTCCCATTAAAAGTGAACTTACTGGCAAAGTAATAATTGAATCCGAGAGAAAATCCCTGGGTGGTCACCTCGTTAATCGAATTGGCAGCATAGCGATACACCTGAATTCGTCGCGGAAATCCATTTGTCGGATCAAGGACAACATCTGCACCCAGGTTGTACCCCAAAAAGTCATTATAAATCGAATAGTAATATCCAATATCAAGATAAAGGCTATTGAAAAGGGTGCTTCGATAGCCTAGTTCGAAGGTTTTTACTTTTTCCGGTCGAACCGGGTCGATATCAAATGTCTGCAAGACACCGGGTGCCGGATTAGCCAGGTAGTCAACCAGCGATTCAACGGTTGTCAACCCTTGCACGCCATTCAGATTACCCGCCAAAATAGCTCTCCCCACATTCAGGAAGAGATATTGATCGGTCAGGGTAGGATTACGGATAGCGGAAGAAAAAGATACCCTGAGGTAATTATTAGCGCGAGGTTTGAAAACAATGGAAGCGGCAGGAGAGAAGAGAAAATCAAAGTTTTCATTTTTATCCATCCGCACTGTACCGGAAAATCGCCAACGATTGTCATCCAGGCTTTTCTCGATTCCGGTATATACGCCAAACTCATTATTGGTGATTTTGATCCCGGCTGTATCGTAAAAGACGGTTCCTTCGGAATAAGGCCGGTAAAAGCGGGTGTTTGCCCCCACTACAATCTTATCGGTAAACTTGGGGGTAAACGTATACTCCCCATGGGCATGGTATAACGCTGAACGATCAAAAAAGAGGGTTCCCCCATCGGTCCTTTTTTTTGTTCTGATCTCATTAAATTTCTGTTGAAACCTGGCTGTACCTGGTGCATAGTAGGCATTGTCCTCCGTTCCCCCATTGGCAATCATTTCGGCTTCTGAATGCCAGACGGTGAGTTGATCGGCATGGTCCCGCAGCCATTGATCAGCCGCTGCATCATCAAAATTGAAACTAAGGGAACCATCCGGGTTAACGATTACCTCCAACTGAGGATACCCCATTTCATTTATCTGAGGAGCAATTTCTGAACGCCAGTAGCGCTCATAATCCTGTGACCAGGTACGGATAGATTTTGCACTATCGAGCAATGCGAGGGCAGTAAAGTATGGGTCATAAGAATCGCCGGCATCCTCATGCGTTGCGTAGGCTCTCAGGAAATATTTATCCTTTTTCCTCAATTCTAGCTTGTGTTGAAAGAATTGAATATTCTTTAAACTGAAGCGGTTATCTCCCTGATAAACCGTGGTGCCATTCGCATAATTTGAACCGAGGATAATTTCCGGTGAATTTTCATTTTGGGAGGGATTTAACCGGAAGTGAAGGGCTGCATTTGCTTTGAGATTGCGCGTATCGTAATCGACGAGATCTTCCTCTCTGTAGCCCGTGCGGTACCAGTTACCCAGACCCGGGTAGGTCCAGGGATCAAAGGTGCTGAAGTCTGTGGCCGGCGTGTACTCGTCACCGTATATATTTACGGCATCAAATCGTCCCGGATTGGATGCCGGAACCTGACTATCATCTATCGGATCATAGTTGTTAGCAACCCAGTCATCAGCTCTGAGATAGGAAAGGTTAAACTTATAAGCGAACCAGTCTTTTCCCGACTCGTTAGAAATCGCATCACCCCAGCGGACTGCTGATTCGATTAGGTTTCGTTCGCCAACCTTCGCGGAAGCGGACAGTCCCTTGTGCAGGAAAGGATTTTTAGTTTCCATACTGATCACTCCATTGAAAGCATTGGGACCGTAAAAGGCAGAGCTGGCGCCTACAATCAGATCTACTTTCACTACGTCGAGTTCGGAAGAACCCAGAAAGTTTCCTAACGAAAAATTCAGTCCCGGAGACTGGTTGTCGATCCCATCAATGATCTGCAGGGAGCGAACCGGGCTGGTACTATTGAAGCCCCGGGTGTTTACCACTTTAAAACCAAGAC
>JAGQWZ010000485.1 GCA_020436835.1 Saprospiraceae bacterium
CAAAGCCGATGTCAAAGGGTATTCCAAGTTGTGATTTTCCCCCGGCTGTTTCTCTCCATGTGCCATTTTCATATTGATAGGCTTGAGCTGGATGAAAAACCCGAAGATAGCTGAGACCCGTTTTTAGTTCGCCATAGAATTTACCGTGAATTTTTGGCCGGTACCCCAACTGGCTACATAAATAAATTCCAGGACCAATTTCACGATTTAAATATCCACCCAGGGTTGCCTGCTGTACCAGCGTCTCCTTTTGATTGTACGAAATTTCAGTGCCGGCAAAAAAGCCCGGGTGCGTCAAGTTGCTTCCCATATTTTTGAAAGGCAGTGCAAAATTCTGGAATTGCAACCCGGTAATAATGGGGAATTTTCCAGCGCTTTTCGCTGTATCATTTTCCTGAGCGATCACTCTGATATTCACAAGAATGGCAAATATTGTTAGTGTATATTTAATCGCCGGGTTTAATCGTATAATCATATTCTATTTATTAGGTGATTTTTAGGCGCTATAAATTATTGGACTATAGACCGGTCTTTCAGGGGTGTTTCCAGTTTATAAAATGGCAGACATTCGATTACTTTATGCACTTTTAATTTAATGTTGATGATCTCTCAATTAATGCTTTGCGGATGGAGAACCTTCTCGTACAATTTTTCCAGGAGAGGAAGCACTTTTTCATGAATGGGACTTTCCGTTACCGTAGCAAGATTAATTGCCAGGAAGATGTATGTATTTTTCTCCGGGAAATAATACAGTTGTACTCCCGTTCCGAGACCACCCCCACTGTGACCGATGGCCATCTCCCCACCTAGTTCGGTCAGGTCCAGCCCGAGTCCGTAAGTTGGATTCCCTTTTGCATCTTTAACCCATTCCTTCATCAGAGATAAGGATGCACCAGAGACTATTTTACCCCCAATCAGACCCTTCAGAAATTTGATGCCGTCTATCGGAGTAGCAACGATCCCATCATCTCCAGCCATGGATGCCGTGTTTGAATTCAACAAAATGGAGGAGTTTTCCAGGATCCCGTTCGAAAACCGATCCCAATAGCTGTTCACCAAACGGTTTTGGTAGGTATAGCCGGCCTGGATACGATAGTAAGTATCCGTTAGGGAAAGGGGCGCAAAGATTATTTTTTGCATGTACCGGGCATGGTCTCCGGTGACCCGGTCTGCGACGATCGAGAGTAGTTCATAATTTGCGTTGGTATAACGATAGGTCGTTCCCGGTTCGAACTGAGGGTCTTTTCCATCAATAAACTTCAGCATTTCCAAAGGGGTGAAAACGCGATCGGGATATTGAAGCAGCAGGGTCACGTACCGGGGATCATAGTTATATTCCGGCAGTCCACTGGTGTGATTCAGCAACATTCGAATCGTCATTTTTTCCATTCCTTGCACCTCTATTCCAAAATCTTCCGGGAGATACCTGGTGACCGGAACGTCCAAATCAATCTGCCCATTTTCATAGAGCTTCATGATGAGCGTGGCCAGGTACAATTTGGGGATGCTACCTAAATATTGAAGATGACACGTTTGCATCGGAGTTTGATCTTCGAGCTTCGCCAACCCGGCACTCCCAATGGATAACACTCCGTTCACTTCGATAGCGGCGGCCATTCCGGGGACACCGGAGTTGACAATCTGCTGCATGATTTCGATGACCTCTCTATTCAATTCCGGGTAATTGGTTTCCGGACACGGACCCGTTTGAAATCCCTGACCACAGAGCCTGGTTATAGGCAGGAGGAACAGGATGATGATCTGACTTTTCATAAGATTCTATCAGGGGCGAAATCGGGTGCCCACTTGCAGAAAGCTCCAGGGTGTGACCGGAAGTGATTTTGCATAGTTAGTGGTCAGCATGAATTGATAGCCAACAAAAGGTGAAAAAGAGTGCTCCCGGCGATCAAGGTAAAGGCCAAGCGTTATTCCGGTGGGTATCGCGAAGATTCCTTTACCTCTTCTGCCGACATGGACCCATTTACCATCTATTGGTTGGTAGGAATCTGCCGGTCGAAAATTATAAAAGTAAGCGACTCCCAGTTTGATTTCTGAATAAAGTGGATCTGAAACATAAGGGCGCCAACCGGATTGGCTGGAAATGATAAGGCCATTTCCCATGGTCTTGTTCCTAAACCACATCAGGTCTAAATGCTGAACCCATTGGTTTTTGCGATGATAGCGAAACTCGGTTCCGATCCCTATTCCCAGATTTCTAAAATGCCCTTTTATGTTTCGGAATGGCATGGAAAGGGATTGAAACTGAATAGTCACGACGATCGGGAAATCTCTGAAATCCGGGGGTTCCTGTGACAAACTTAAGAATGGGATCAGCGAAAAGAAGAGCACACATTGGATCTTTGGCATTCATTTGAAATTTTGGCGAAGAAACACTTGTCACTGTGCTCTGGGCGGTCGTTGAGAAATTTTTATAGTGAGATGTAGCAAAAAGCAGGTTGAAGTGTGGCGAAATCAGCCCACCACCAGCCATTGCTTAAACCGGGGAGCACGGGTTCTACTGATGATGATATCACCAAGATCAGGATCTGTCACAGTAAGAAAGACCTGGATCTTTCCATTTACAATTTTTTTGTATTCGCCGATTGCTTGCTTACTGAGGATGAATTGCCGGTTGGCTCTGAAAAAGTAAAATTCAGGCAATTGCTTCTCAAGACTGTCCAGGGTCAAAAAGCATTTCAATATTTTTCCTTTACTGTAGATTTCCGTTACTCCGTTTCTTATGCAGATCAGATCGAGCTCCCGATACGGGATTTTAATCTCTTTTTGCCCTAAAGGCACCAGCAAAAAATCAAGCTTGGCATCGATTAATTCTTTTTGGTATTCCATACTTTTTGTCCATTCGCGGTAGAAATGGGCGATGATATAATAGGAGTTGATCACCAGAAACCAGATGGAGATGATAAAGACATCTGTTTGGTAAAAATCGACTGATGCCGGTTTGCCCCGGAATATCCAGCTAACCATTTCGGTAGAAGCAATAATGATGAAGAGTCCGGTTAAAGTGGTCGATACAATTTGAAGGATCAGACGGCTCAGCATATGTTTTGAAAACGGGAACGATTGATCCAATCGGATGATCATTAATCGTACACAATACCAGGCGATATAACCCTGAATGGTATCAATGCTGTAAGTAAGGATCAGAAATCCATTCAGTCGAATATTGGCATAGGTCAGGTAATAGTTAAATGCACTAATCAGGGGTATGGCGATTAAAAAGAAGGTGATATCCGGGTAATACTTCGATGTGTTAGTCATTCAATTTTGCTTGAAGGCCAAGATTCATGCGTTTCCAATGATCCAATCTGTGCATTTATGTCCCACAAAGCCACAGGTATTGACAGTAGTAATAATACAAATTCTTTTTTCATACTATCTCGTTTGATATTTTCGGCTTGGCCAGAAGGTGAGAAAACCGGCCGGTCGATGGGGGAATATCAATAGAAGTGCATTGTGTATGCTATCGTTCTTTATTTCAATTCATTATCAATTTGCTTCAGGCAGCTCTGGACTTTTTGTTTCAGTTGCTTGTACATTCTAATCATTTCTTTCCTTAGCTTGATATTGATAACTAATGCATTTTTGAATTCCACATTA
This sequence comes from Saprospiraceae bacterium, assembly GCA_020436835.1. Classification (GTDB taxonomy): domain Bacteria; phylum Bacteroidota; class Bacteroidia; order Chitinophagales; family Saprospiraceae; genus JABDMH01. Next base: position 3,619 of record JAGQWZ010000485.1, read on the forward strand.
GTAATCAGCGAATTTTCATTAATCGGATCTCCGTTTTCCCAAACTTCAATTATTTCAATGACTTTTGTTACAATGGGCACAAAGGTTTGGTGTTGGAAATAGTGGTCATCTTGCATTTCGAAATCCCGTGCATTAAAAAAATAGAAGGAATATAATTTTGTTAATTCCTGCCTCAGACTGTCTTTAGATATTACTTCTATTCCCTTGTTTTTTAGGTTTTCATAGGCACTACTATTGGGTAGTGTTCTTGTGGTAAAAATTAAATTTCCAAAGTGTTTGCTTAGTGAATCTGCATAATTTATTTCTTGTCTTACGTACTGAAGAATGATCTCGTTGGATTTTAATCTATTTTCATTGAAATCGATATTGAAATCAATATCGATTAAGTCAAATTCTAAACTGCTCTTTATTTCTTTCAAATATTTTGTTTCAAGATTTTTTAATTGTCTATCCTGATTCCAATTGTTAATCCAAAGTGCAATCAGAATTCCAATGACCACGAGAATGATTTCTCCTGTCGCATATTTTAAATACTTTGTAGTTCTTCCTTCAGAAAGTAGATTTTGTCGGATTTTCCTAAAGTATTTTATCATCAGGTATTGGGTTGGTCATAATGCCGGCCGAGCCGGTGTTGGAAGGTTTTATCCTGGTATCGTCTTGGGTGGCTGTCATTGCTATTTGATCCGTATGAAGATAGTGAGGATAAATGTCACTACCAAGTACGGATTGATCTTCGCACGTTTATATTATTTGGAAGAACAAACCAGGGATGGAAACGGTGAAAACCTCAGTCAGGGTAGCGTTGAAGGAGGACTTCATACCGTAATTCCGCACGGTTTTTGGCACTCAATGCAGATTGAATTTCCGATGGATAATCGAATGGGTGGTTCGGTGATCGCTCCAAGTCCTAATCCTGGGAACTACTATCATGATTCTAATCCTGAGGAGCGGTAGTCCATATACCGAAGCCTTGGTGTATGGATATGAATCGAGAGGTTCACTGCCTGCCCCACTGTATAGCGGGGTACTGTTCTACGGACGCTTCGGTCAGCAGTGGATGTGAGAGGGTGGGAAGCGATTATTTATTTCCCTGCTCTAGCTTCTTTTTTCAACTGGGTGATAGATTGCGTTTTCCTTGTCTTAATGCTATATACCCTCCAATGACTCCCCCTCCAATTTTTGCTACATCCTCTAACCAAAATTGAAGGCCATAAGTTACTTGTCCGTTATCTGAAATCAATACTGTCGTGACAAATAGGTAAAATAGTACTCCAACCAAGCCTACTGAAGCCCCTTGTAACAAATGTTTTGAATCTGCTTTTCTGGCTACTAAATAGCCACCTATTGCCATTAAAAATCCCAATGCTAAGAGGCTAGTCAGCATGGTTGCCTCATACCACCGAATAAAACTAATATACATTCCGTAAATAAATTCCATCGCTAGTCCTGTTATCAAAATGCGTAACCACAAGATATTTTTCATAGTAGATAAATTTATCAATTCTATTGTCTATAAAATTATGCTCAACTCAAAAAATATTCTGCGTCTGGTCTTCAGTTGCCAATGGACACACTATCTACATCCGGGATGGACGAGACCTGCCAACGTTTAGTAAATGAAGCCTATAAACCGAATTGGAGCAACGATTTCATGCATTACAGTGCTTTTATTATTTTTCTATTTCCCGGTTGATCATTTCAATTACTCTATTTGCCTTTCTGATATAACCTTCGTACTGCATTTTATGCCAACCTTGAAATTTCAATTTTCTGTGCATGATCAGATTTCTGAATTCCTGGTTTCTCACCAACCTCCTCCAGTCAATTGGTTTTGCATATTGGTAAAAGGAATATTCCAGCATTTCCTGCAAATAGAAGTCACCAAATTTCTTATGGTCAAACTCATATTCTGAACGCATATAGTTTTCGGCATAATGATATGTTCCTTCGTACAAATTACTTATTGCGGCTCTCAGAGAATCATTCGAAACCAATCTTATACCTGTCACTTTTAGGTTATCATACGCTGCTTTATTAGGTGCAAATACCCCCTGGACCGGTATTTTCCCAAAAAGAATATTTAAAGAGTCATGATATGGTATTTTTCCATCAATGAAGTCAATGATAATGTCAGAAGACTTTGATGCCGCATCATACACTTTCATGTCTCTTTGAAAATCTTTGATGTCTGCAGATAAATTAGCCTTCAATTCCGTCAGAGTTGATACTTCCAGTTTTTCTTTTTTCCTGTCCTCATTCCAGTTATTAATTTGCAAAGCAATCAAAATTCCAATGACCACGAGAATGATTTCTCCGATGGCATATTTCAGATACTTCGTAGTCCTTCCCTCAGAAAGTAGATTTTGCCGGATTTTCCTAAAGAATTTTATCATCAATTATTGGGTTAGACCTGAAGCCTGAAGTGCCGGTCGTGCCGGTGTTGGAAGGTTTTATCCTGGTATCGTCTTGGTTGGCTGTCATTGCTATTTGTTCCGTATGAAGATAGTGAGGATAAATGTCACTACCAAGTACGGATTGATCTTCGCACGCTTATATTGTTCGGAAAAGAAACCGGGATGGAAACGGCGAAAACCTCATTCAGGGTAGCGTTGAAAGAGGACTTCATACCGTAATTCCGCACCATTTTTTTGGTACTTAGTGCAGATTGAATTTCCGATGATAATCGAAAAGGGGTGGTTCGGCCATCGCTCAAAGTCCTATTCCCGATAGTATCATAGCTATCCCGAGATTTAGGAAGAGACTCTACCCTCAGAGGTCCTGCGGACGGTATCCCGCCTTAGGTGGGAAGCGCTTCTTCAGTCTTTTATGCAGCGAACAGAGAAACCGTACGACCGGCTACTGGTTCCCATGGCGGCAAAGATGCTACCGAAGGCGAGGTAGCGGGAACTCGTACCGTTAACCGTACTACTCCAACAGCCGCCACTGGAACCAACATCGATGGGAGACCCATCACTGCCGTCGCGATACCCCGCCATTGGTAACTTAAGCGGGGAGCCAAAAGCTCCGGCTGCATCATTGGTCGACCAGGTCAGTCTTTCCTGTTCCCACTCTGCAGCAGTAGGTATCCGGAAGCCGGAAGGACAAGGATTGTTTTCCGCGGCGTTACCTGACCACATATGAGTTTCAACATTATTCAGCCAATTTGAGGTGCCAGTTGTAACAAATAAACCACTTGTCGTAAAATAATTGCTTGCCAGCGTAGTAGTAGTCCCTGATGTTGGGATCTGGTGTCCATCAGCATTGCGTCCCCACTGGAAGAGATCTCCATAACTGGCCGCATCGGTAGAACTGGTTGCTACCTGAGCAGCGCCAAGATTGCGATCCAACCACACCTTACCCGTAATCGGATTGACCACTGTGCCGTAATTGCCCGTACCCACTGCTAATAAACTCGCTGCATCTCTAACGGCCAATGTACCATCAGCTTGCTTTACCACGATCTGATTGGCTGTATTATCCGTAGACATGTCGGTAATCTTAGCCTGGCCCACCACTTCCAGATTCTGAGAATTGGACTGCTCAGGCAGGCTAATTATCGTGGCCATCATGATTGCTACATAAAGTATTTTTCTTTTTTTCATATTTAGCTGATTTTGTTCGGAGATTGAAGTTTTCCTGACTATTTTCCTTTTCATCTTCTATATTTTAGGATGGGATGTGTGAGCTCAGGTTACTATTTGTTCCGTATTAAGATAGTGATGATAAATGGCACTACCAAGTAGGGATTATGTTGAGGGGGTAAGATATCAGAGGTTGGAGGGACGTTACGAACCATCTGGGTTAGCCTCTCGTATTTAGTTTCATTTTCAATCAGTCCGACTAACTGTTCTGATAGTTTTTTCATTTGTTCTAATTGCCCATTCATGATCGAGAATTCAAGCCCGGCCATTACAAATCCATTTTTGATTTTTATGTCTTTAAAAGAATCACGAAAGATTTCATAATTTAAGTTTGCCTCCTCACCATAATGCTCTTTAAGAATCAATTGGTGATCGATGGCATTATATACGGGTTCATAGGTAAGGATCTCTGAATCGTACCTGAAATATTCCTCTTCCGCCGTTAACTGCTTGTATAGAAATTCAAGCCGTAGTAAAATTCTTTGAAATCGTCTGTCAATCAACTCCGGAATACGTGGGTCACCTTACTCCGGAATGGGGCTCATTGGGTCGGAATATCTTTCTGTGCTCTGCCCGATTTTCTTCTGAATAAATTGTAAAGCCGGGGCGAAAGTTTCTATTCCATGTCCTACATTCTCAAAAACCTTTATTTCTTTCAGGCAGGGCAGATGCTTTCTGGCATTGTCAATCGATTTTTGAAAAGGAAAAAGTAAATCTCGGTCACCTTCCAATAAAAAAACGTCCGAAGTAACCTTATAAAGTTCACCTTTCATGTAATACGGCTTTTGCGTTTTGTCCCGGTAGCGCGTTAATGCCAGTAACTCATAGTCAATTAACATCTTTTCGGCAGCAGGTGAAAGTTGATGATTGGGCTTGCAGAAAATGGCATTGTTGAGAAACCTGATTACGTTTTTTTCGGTGGGACTAATCATGGGTAAGATGTTGTTGTAAAGGTTCTTCCAACTCATAGAGAATGGCTGTAAGCAGCCGGGATTGAGCAAGATAATCGCTTTTATCTTTTCCGGTGCGGCCAATGAAAGTTTCAACGCGATCTGACCTCCGAAGGAAGCCCCTGCAACAAATGCTTTGTCAATATTCAATTTTTCGAATACTTCCGCTGCCCAAAGTCCAATGTCGTTAGAGTGTAAATCAGGTGTTTTTCCATCACTGAGATTAGGCAAGCCGTTTGTTTCTATCATGAAAATCCTAAGGTTTGATCCTAAATGATCTAAACCCTTATCTAAATCCCAGATGAGGGCTGTCGTCCGGAGTCCCGGAAAGATGACCAACGTTTCTTGATCTACGTTTTCGGTATTTAAACCCCAAATATGTGTTTTTCCAATGCTGGTATGCACCACGTGGCGTTCATAAAACCTGCCATTTAGTAGTTCCAGTTTTGATACCCAACTATTGAATTTTTTCAAATCAGTTTCTGCATTTTTGAAACTGGAAGTTCTTTTTATTTTCATTGTATTTATTGTTTTTGTTGAAATTTCGATCCGGTACCAAGCTCCAGATACAACCAAACCATCGGGTCCAGATACTATAGTTTTGATCCGAGCTCGACAATAACCCCAGTAATTAACCAATGAACATTTAGCATATACAGGCTGTAGGAAATTACCATTGCGCCGATTGCATTGCTCAAATTTAGTACTATGGGATGTCGCTGTTGATGCTTTGGTCAGGAGTCATGATCTGTGTTTAGGTTTATGCGTTCACCCAGCACACAACGGGTTGCCCAATTTTCAGTATTGCCTGGCTTTCCGAAAAATCTTGGATTAAGCCAGATCCAGACTAAAGAAATTGTGATTGGCAGAAGTGTCCATGGGCCTATCCAGGCTCTTGACCA
>JAGQWZ010000486.1 GCA_020436835.1 Saprospiraceae bacterium
CAGTGCCCTCCTTAGAGAAAAATTCGGAACGGAAAGCCCGCCTGCCAGTACCTGGATCAGCGTACAGGGATTAGCTAATAAAGATTTTATGATAGAGGTTGAGGCTCAGGCAGTGGTCTAATTCTATTTGAACATTTACCTGGATTTTTCTTGATTAGGAAACTCTGATCTATTTGAAAGTCCCACCCTGACCATCCCCTTTTGCGCCACGTTTTTCAAATTAAAGTGTGGAAACACTGAATCAAAGGTAAAATTATAACATCTTCATTCTTCAGTTTCAGTAATTTACTAATGATACAGCAAGAATTTGCACGAAGAGCGACGGAGATCCTGAATATCGATGACCAGGTGATCGGCCTGGCAGCCGGTGGTTCCTGGTTAACCCGGGAAATCGATGCATATTCCGATCTCGATCTTGTATTGGTGACCAAAGACAGAATTTCGCACGACAAAGATCGCATGCTCAACTATGCTAAACGTCTGGGAAATCTTTTATCTGGTTTTACCGGAGAACATGTGGGCGAACCCCGGGTCCTGATCTGCCTTTATGATGATCCGCTGTTGCATGTGGATATCAAATTTGTTACCCTGGAAGAATTTGAAATCAGAGTGGAAGATCCTGCCATATTGCTGGACAAAAACAATCAGCTTCAGACCGTCATCGAAAATACCAGGGCTAGTTTTCCCCAGCCCAACTTCCAATGGATTGAAGACCGGTTTTGGATATGGGTCCATTATATCTTACAGAAAATCGGCCGGGGAGAATATATGGAAGCCCTGGATTCACTCGGTTTTCTGCGAATGGTGGTCTTTGGTCCCCTACTCCATGTTAAAAACGGCAATCTACCCAGGGGGGTGCGCAAAGTGGAGATGGAACTGGAAAAACATGATCTCCGGCAACTGGTTTCTACGATCCCCCTTTATGATCGTCAATCCCTGCTGGACAAATTAAGGGCGGCAGTAAGCCTCTACACTCACCTTAGAGAGGAGTTATACGATCGGGAGGTCAAGTTACAGGAACACACCAGGACCAGAGTGATGCAGTACCTTGAGCAGATGGAGGTTTGAAATTCAATTCGAGTATTCAGCTGTAAAAGTACCAGAAGTACCAATGGTGCCAGGGGTACCACCACGTCTGCTTCGCCTTAGCCTATAATTCGAGTATTCAGCCGTAAAAGTACCAGAAGTACCAATGGTGCCAGGGGTACCACCACGTCTGCTTCGCCTTAGCCTTTTCCTCAGCCTATAACACCGGACATCCGGCAACTACAGACACATCCTTTTACGGCCCATTTACAATTATTTACATTTGGGAGGGACAAGCACAGACATCTCCGCCTATTTTTACTACCAAGTCATTGATCAGAACATGCATATTCCTCCTTCGGCTCATAACCTGTTTGTTTTTCTTGTGATTCTTCTCGCGGCCTGTTCTCCGCAGACAAATAATGGCATCACAGAGACTACCGTGAATCGGGAACTATTGGCTAATCTGTCCGGGGTCTGGATATCGAAAGTGCCGGACCGGGACGGAGCAGATACCCTGGAATTGCGGGAAGATGGAGATTACCGGCACCGTCGAAATGGCTTTTCAGCTGCACAGGGCCAATGGACGATCCTGAATTCCCAGCATCTGTCTCTGGGTGAAAAAAATTACCGGTTTTTTTTCAAGGGTAAGAGTCTCGTCCTGGAAAATTCAGCAGGAGATCAGGTGGCATATCAGAACGATAAGCATAAATCCGGGGAGCCCGTCACCCAGATCGATGGACGGCTTAGTCAGTTTATACGAAGAATATTCCAGGATAAAAATGGAGATATGTGGTTTGGTACGAATGGTGATGGAGTGATCCGGTACAATGGTGACACACTGGAATACTTTTCCCTGGACGAAGGGTTCGGAGGTCTTGCTGTGAGAGGAATAGCCATGGACAGTAAAGGCAATATATGGTTCGGGACGGAGAGAGGTCTCACCGTTTATAACGGAACGTCATTCGCCAATTTTTCTGAGAAGGATGGTCTGATTCACAATGATGTCTGGAGTCTCCTAATCGACCGGAATGGCACTATTTGGGTTGGAACCCTGGGAGGTGCCTGTTATTTCGATGGGAAAACGTTCACCCCCTTTGCACTTCCGGAGGCTGAGCCCGATTCCCTGCGGGGAGTAACCAGTGCCTGGATTGTACATAGTATCATGGAAGATCGCAAAGGCAACATCTGGTTTGGCACTAATGGCGGGGCTTATAAATACGACGGCAATTCACTGACTAATATCTCAACAGCCAATGGTTTGTGCCACAATAGTGTTAACTGCATCCTGGAAGATGTCGATGGAAATATCTGGTTTGCTACGCACCATCAGGGTATTTGTCGCTGGGATGGGAAGACATTCACTCAGATTTCCGAGGCTGATGGAGTAAAAGGAAGTGAGGCATGGGATTTGTATGCCGATGCTTCGGGAAATATTTGGTTTCCTACCGAAGGTTTTGGCGTATATCGTTACGATGGAAGATCCTTCTCAAACTTTCATCACGCTCAGGGACTGACGAGCGATGCCATTCAGTGTACCTTTGAAGATAATAAAGGAGTACTCTGGGCCGGAGGATATAATGGTCTTTTTCGTTCTGACGGCAAGCGCTTTCACGTCGTCCGTCAGGAAGCACTTGGATACCTTAGATAAAAGGCGGAGCTAACGTATCGCTGCTATTCTAAATACACTTGAAAAGGAGGTGCATGTGCATAATCACTCTGTGATAATTTTACATTTCTTCTCTCTCGCACGTCTCCACTCCTGCCCGGGTTTTCAATCTTTTCTTTTTTCAAACTAAAAATATAGTTTAAAAACTTGCACTAATGAAACTAAGTTCTTAGTTTTAACTAATTATTTAGTTTAACTGTATAATAGACGCGTCACCAATGAAAGAATTAACCAAAGCGGAAGAAGAGATCATGCAGATACTTTGGGATCTGGACTCTGCCTACGTTAAAGAGATCATAGAAGAGCTGCCAGATCCGAAACCAGCTTATAATACCGTTTCCACGATTGTACGGATCCTCCAACAAAAGGGGTTTGTAGATCATGAAGCACACGGGAAGTCCCATAAATATCATCCTCTGTTATCCAAAGAGGACTATACGAAAACTTTTATGAAGGGATTTGTTAAAAAATATTTCAGTGGCTCCTACCGGCAAATGGTTTCATTTTTCACTAAGGAAGAAAACCTTAGTATACGGGAGCTGGAACAACTGATCCATGAATTAAAAAAAGAATCCAATGAATAATTATCTGTTGGAATTAGGCATAACCCATCTTGTACTGATATTTGGATATTGGTTATTCCTGCGAAATGAGCAGCAGTTCAGTAAAATGCGCGCCTATCTCATTGGTTCTACCTTACTCGCTCTGGTTATTCCCCTGCTCAAACTTCCGAAATTATTTTTCAGCAGCAAAGAAGCCATTACCATCTTACCAGGAGAAGTCATTCCACTTGGTCCGGTTCCTGCACCAGCTATTCCGGACAGTTCTGGCTGGGAATTCGAGTGGATGATTTGGTTGTATGCCGGAATTACTGTTTTTTTTCTTTTCCGGTTCCTGTATAAAATATTGCAACTCATCCTGCTCAAACAGCGTAGCCATCCTGAAAATCATGAAAATATATCAGTACAAAGATCAAGGGAGGTCAATGGTAGTTTCACTTTTTTAAACTGGATTTTTATCGGAGAAGAAATTGACCGGGAACACGCTGATTGTGTGGCCATATTAAAACACGAAAAGGCGCATGTAACCCTAAGACACACGTACGATATCCTCTTTTTCGAAATATTCCGGATATTTTTCTGGTGGCTACCGACGGCCTGGTATAATCTACGTGAAATAAGAAAAATACATGAGTACCAGGCGGATGCCTATGCTCTTAAGTCATTTAATATTGATCAATATTCCACTTTATTAATTAACGCAACCTTAAAATCAAGTGGATTGAGCCTGGCCAGTTCTTTTCATGACGGTTTAATCTTTAAAAGACTTTTAGCAATGAAAAAACAAGCAAAAAATATTAGTTTCTGGAAATTGGGAACACTGACTACCCTGGGTGCATTTCTTTTTATTGTCTTCGCCTGCACAGAAGAGATGAACCATGAATTAAAGGAAATCAGCCGGCAGAGTAACACGATCTCTTTTGATCAATTACCGGCGGAAATGCAGGGCGACCTGCAGGAACTCAAGGCCGAGCTGTCCTATTTAAGGATCGATGGATATTCCGATGAAAATGTATTTAAAATAAAGGAGCTGCAAAACCTGGATCCTGATCTCATTCATTCTGTAAATGTGCAAAAGGAAGAGAATGCAGTCTATGTAGCCCTGAAAAAGGACGGAGTTAATTTTGAGACGCTTTCCGACCGTTCCAAAATGCAGGGTGACGTCTTTGTAATCGTCGAAGACCAACCCCAATATGAAGGTGGTATGGAGGCATTCTATCAATATGTGACTCGCGAAATGACCTATCCCAGGGTGGCTCGTCAGAATGGAGTTGAAGGAACGGTGAATGTGCAATTCGTGGTTGAGAAGGACGGTACTCTATCTAATGTAGTCGCAGCCCAGGGCATTGGATCCGGGTGTGATGAAGAAGCAGTTCGGGTCGTGAGCAACGCCAAGGCCTTTAAACCCGGTTCTCAGCGAGGCAAAAAAGTCAGAGTGCGCATGAGTATGCCTATCGTTTTTAAGCTGGATCCCGGAAAGAGAAATCCGGACAACAGTGCTCAGGGAATGATCATTGTTGAAAAAGCAGAAACGGAAAAGAATAAACTCAAGATAAATGCTAACTATGAAGCCGGAGCCTGGACCGGAACCATTTATGACGAAACTGGTGAACCGCTCCCGGGAGCCAATATTGTCATCCCCGGCACGACCACGGGTACCGTCTCCGACCTGGATGGCACCTTTCGATTACCAGCGCTGGAATCTCAAAAACCCTATGTTAGTTTCGTGGGTTATGAAACAGTAAAGTTGGAAAAGGGTTAGACGCCTCTATCAACTAGTCCAGTTAACAAGAATTTAGCTTCATTTCTGATAGATAAATAAAAATATTTCCGTCGTGAGACCAGCGTTCAGCTGGTCTCACGGCGAAAACGCTCCTTC
>JAGQWZ010000487.1 GCA_020436835.1 Saprospiraceae bacterium
AGGATAAAATTGTTGAGGCGTGTTGAATTGGGGTGAGACTTGCGCACCCTTTGTTGTACTTCATCCCAGTGTTTTTCTTCTATGCATTGGCCCGTGGTGATTATGCTGGACTTGCGGTTGTGATTTATCCGAATAATGATAGGGTGTAAACCTTGTTTGTTTTTCCTGTTACGAATGACTACCTTGATTGACGACATAAGAGCTTGATTTAATTTGCTTTTTTGTGAAGGTATGGAGTTTTGGTCAAACAATGGTCAAACAAATCTTGTGTTTTTACGGTATGATATGGTCGAATATGGATTATAACTAACCGTAATTATCTCATAATGAATCATATAATAATAAGTGGAAACAGGAAGGAAAAAATTCAAAATCCAGTTCTCGCAAGAGAGTAGGGGTTCGATTCCCCTCTTCGGTACATATTGAAAGTCAAATGAAAAAGCCGAGTTTAACCGCTCGGCTTTTTCTATTTTAATCGGTCTTAGTTAATGTACGATCGCCTCGATCCGATCAAAGAAGACATCGGCCAGGAAGGATTTATCCATAGATACTGGCGTTGGTCTTTCGAGTTTTATTTAGCACTTTGTTTTCCAGTCTCAGATCGGCTACCAGCTCCTTCAATTGCTAATTCTTATCTTGGATTTCTGTAATTAAAGCTAAATGATAGTTCTTAGCTTCCACAATTGATTATTCAAGATCTGCCTGTTGGGAATACAGACAGGTCTTTCCTCCAAATTCACAGTCTCATGAAAAAACTTATCCTGAAAACCATCTGTTTATTTTTTTCATTGCCCATCTTCTGTCAAATATACTTTTCCGATTCTGACAAACATATCGGTTGGCTCGATCTTCAAAGCTGTGAAGATGAATATTTTCGAAATGGGAATGAATTTTTCCCTCCTCGATTTGAGAGCAGCGCCTACAAGGATATTGCCCTGGCTCCTGATGGCCGGATGTTTGGTATCACAGGCTTTCAAAGCACACAACCTTGTGTTTTGGTAGAGATTGATCTTCTTGACAAGCTAAATATCGATACCTTAGTGGCTATTACAGACACGGATTTTTGCTCTTCTTTGGTTTGCGATTCATCTGGCGTTTTTTATATCGGGGGAACCTTTATCCATTCATTTAATCCGAAGACAGGACAATTAACAAATCATGGAAGATTGCCAGAGAGTTATACGCTACAGGGAGATTTGATATTTTATGAAGGACAGTTATTGGGGAGTGCATTTATTGCAGGCCAGGAACCTAAACCAAGTATCTGGTCGATCAACTTAGATGATGTTACGAAAAGCACTAAAATATTTGAGTTTAATGATGATATTGGTTTTGTCGGAATGACGATCTACCGGGATCAAGTCACTAAAAAAAAGGAGTTGATCGGGGCTAACTCCCCAACTCTTATAGAGGATGAAGGGCCATTAACCATCTTCTCCGGCATTGATCTGGATCAGCAGACTCAAAGTACCTGGTGTGCACTGGTTATTCCAATTGATTACTTTGTGGGAAGTAAACGAAAAAAGTTAACAGGTCTAACCAGCCCGGACGAATTTCGGCAAAACTACGAACTTCGTTTGGATCTCGATACGGATAACAGTCGGGGCCGCCTGATGGATCATTTTACTATTGATACGCTTTGTGCGGTCGATTTTCCAATCGCAGACTATGATGTTAGCATTGTCAACGAATTTGGTGCCATCGACTCTTTGACCGTCGCCATAGTATCTGGCATTCAGCATCCTGGTCAGGAAGTATTGCAGATAACGGATCATCCACTTTTTCTCATCAAGGGTGCAGGTAGTACTGAACTTACCATTATTAACCGGGGAGAGGCTCAGATCAGTGATTTTATTTCCCTATTACGTCAGATCCGTTTTCAGATTCAGGGCAACGAACTAAGGAGTGGTGAGCGACAGATCGATTGTCGTTTGTACACAGGGCAAAGTGTTTCAGATATTGCATCGGCTTTTATTCCGGTTAAGACTGAAAACGAGGTTTATGCAGGAGATGATGTGAGTTTGGAATTTTGTAAGACCGCTGGCTGGCGATTATTACCCTTTCTGGGGCCGGATGCCAGAACTGGGGGGTATTGGGAACCACCTTTGCATAATGGCACCGATCTTTTTTATGGCCCCGAAGATACCGCCGGGGTTTACCGTTACATCGTACAGGAGGGAGGATGCGGAGCAGATACGGCGGTAGTCACCATCTCTTTTAGGAACGAAGTACCTGATGTAGGGTATTTCCCAGGAATGTTGGATGGAGAAACCGCTATTTGTAAAGGAGACACGCTGGTTTGGAGTATTAATACGGATGAATTGCAGGAATTTGGTTGGGAATATACCGGACCTGCTACTGATCCACTCCTAATGGATACTCCTTCCACCCTTTTGATCACTCAGGCAGGTCTGTACACATTGGAGTTTGAAGATACTTATCAATGTTACTCTTCTGCTTCTTTATATGTGGTAGAACAAGACGGTCAGATCGTCACGCATGAGTTTCGCGATACCTGTTTGGGGGCTGGCATTGAATGGGATGGGAAAGTTTACTATCAAGACACTATGCTTTGTGATACTTATGCTCTTCCTGCTGTTTGTGATTCCGTCCATTGCATAGAACTTCAGTTCTTCCCGGAAATAGAGATCCGAAAGGAAGCTATTTCGTGTGATGGAAAGCCCTATGATTTTTATGGACAATTATTGAAAGAAGCAGAGATCTATACCAAGCAGTTACCTTCGCCATTAGCTTGCGATACGCTTGTCTACCTTGAATTGAAGGTAGGAACCAGTAGCGCTGCGACTATTGATACTTCTATCATAATTGGAGATAGCATTAAAATTGGCAATAGTCAATACCTCAGCGAACCAGGACGACACTATATTTATTTGTCAAATACCCAAGGGTGTGATAGTATTGTAACTTTGAACCTGGATATAGTTTCTGCCACTCATGTACTACTTGACAATACCTATTTTCTTCCTACACTGATTCGTAGCGGTCAAACATTCTCACTCTACAATCGTAGTGGAAGTGTTGAAATCATTCACAGCCTTGAAATATATGATCTGAATGGTCGCCGGGTTTTCCAAAAGAGCAAGTTTCCAAATAACGATTCCGGGCAGGGGTGGAAAGGCAAAAATGACAATGGGCAATTACTACCTTACGGTATGTATGTTTACCGAATATTTCTAGCAAGCGGAAAAAGCATAAGCGGAAAAGTTGTTTGGGTAGAATAGGGTAATTGAAAAATTAAGCGTTACTAAGGGAAGAATTATTAGGATTTATGCCTATTTAGGCTGGGATCTAGCTCATTCTCCTTCAATTCGTAAGAGAACTATTGAGTGCCCAGCATCCAAAGCCAGGTTCTGCATGATTACTATTTTCCAAAATGCTTACGACAAAAGTCAAGGTGGCTTGGCATGGAGATCGTCCTTACGTCAGTAGCTTAACGGTCAATTGATAGGCAGACCGTACTACAGGACACGGAGAGCATGATAAGCATTGAAAACTAACGATATAATGAAAAAATTAATCTTCATTGCACTGGCTGTTCTTGGATGGATCGGCTGTACCCAAACGGAAGAAGTAGTATCAAGCGAAGAAAATGCGATCGCGGAAATATTGAGCCGGATCAATGCCCCTGATCTACCGGATCTGGAATTAGATCTCATGGATTTTGGAGACCGTGAAACTGTTCTACAGAATATCAGACCGGCCCTGGACTCTGCCATCCGAACCTGCGCCGCCCAGGGAGGTGGAAAGATCGTCGTACCGGCCGGTAACTATTTTTCCGAAGGTCCCATTCACTTGTTGAGCAACATTCAGTTGCACTTCGAAGAAGGAGCAGTAGTTACCTTTAGTCAGGAGCCCGAAGATTATCTGCCGGTGGTATTTGTGCGATGGGAAGGGGTGGAGTGCTACAATTACTCGCCTTATATTTATGCCAAAGACCAGGAGAACATCATCATATCCGGTAAAGTGCGCTTTAACGGCAACGCGGAAGGGGGCATTCAGACGTGGCTGGAAAAGCAAAAACCTTTTCAATCCTCGCTTTGGGAAATGGGAAGGAACGGAGTTCCGGTCAATGAACGGATATTTGGAGAAGATCACTGGCTTCGCCCCGCCTTCCTGCAATTGGTGAATTGTGAAAATGTACTGATCTCCGATATTCAGATCGAGAATGTGCCCTTCTGGGTGGTGCAGCTCACGTACTGCAAGAATGTAACCGTACGGGGTATCCGGGTAAACAGCCGTTTCCTGAATAATGATGGTTGTGATCCCGATTCCAGTGAAGATGTTTTGATCGAAGATTGCCATTTCACTACCGGTGACGATGCCATCGCCGTAAAATCGGGGAGAGACCAGGATGGCTGGCGGGTGAACCGGCCCAGTAAAAATATCGTGATACGGAATTGCCACACCGATCTGACCTTACACGGCGTGGCTTTCGGGAGTGAGATGTCGGCGGGGATTGAAAATGTATATGTGCAGAACTTCACCATGGGTAAAGTGGATCAATATGCGGTCCAGTTTAAAGCCAACCGAGACCGGGGTGGGTATATCAGGAATGTTTTCATCGACGGTGTAACGATCGACTCGGCTAAAACCGCTATTTATTTTACCAACGATTACCATAGTTATGCCGGAGGGACCAGCCCGTCGGCTTTTAGTGATATTTCCATTAAGAATTATAGTTGCGGATACGCTTCAGACCGGGGTATTGATATGGTTGGTACGGAGGAAAATCCGATACACCATGTGCAGTTTAGCAATGTTACCGTTGAAAGTGCTGCCCGGAATCGGATGGAGTATGCGGAGGATATTCAGTTCAATAATGTGAATATTAACGGGCAGCCGGTTGCTACTGCGTCTGATCTCGTTGAAAAAAATAACGATAAATAGGATTCTGTTTAACAAATACGACCCAAAACTTTTCAATTAAGGGTGTCATTCGATGGCTGATTCACGAGTAAAATGCTGATTTTTAGCCTTTTGCTTAATGCGCGAGCACATCAACACACGAACACCTGAACACACCCTATAATCTACAAAAGTAAACCCTCTATCCACCTCCCGGGAGAAGTCGCATCTGACATTTTCTCCTGTTCTCGTCTATCTAATAAAAAATACAAGGATGAGAACATTAATGATTGCTATGATCCTGGTTTTGACTGCTTTGACCACCTGGAGCCAGGAAGCATTGAAAGGAGCATACGGCCCTAATGATTTACGGATCAGAGCTTCCAATGGCTGGATCGAGGAAGGCCGATTAAAGAACATGGATTTTACCCGATCCGGACTGAAAAATATTGCTGTGATCTACTGGCCGGATAGCCTGGTCGACTTCAGAAAGATCGGCGTCCTGGCCTTGGAGAACAAGTTGAAAAAAGACAGCATGTCTCCGGATCTGCTCGAAGCTAACCAGCAGTTCATCCGGGAAAAATTTGAGCAGGTCAGCAATGTAAACTTTACAGTGTTTGATCTGCCCGGCCGCATGAGCGCCTACTTTAAACTAAACAAGGTGGGAGCCGGGGTGCGTATTCAGGAGGCCGGCCGGAAGTATTTACAGGCTATGGCCAACGAAGGCTATGACGGTTTGTTCATTATTTTTGAGACGGGTATGCCCGATCTGATCACCGGCTCCAAAGGAGCCCTGCCATCCAAGGGCATGTTTAAATTTTACAAGCAGGAAGTGGTGCACTATGGCCTGCATTCCACCCTGATCGATACGAAGACCGGAAGATTTGTCCGGAAGGTCGGCTACACCCAATTTAGTGCTGACTACTCTGCGGTGCCTTTCCCACTGAAGGAAGAACTGACGCCGGAGCAAAGAGCAGCTTTGACGGATCTGCTCCGCCTGCGGTTTGAGAATAATATTGATGAGATGATCCGGGTGCATAAGTTAGTTTTGAAAGAGGTAGAGTGATGCGGTAATATTGGATAGTTGAGCGCTCTGAAGTAGCCGGTTTACCGGTGCACCTCATACCGCCCCGGCAAAAGCACATTCCCCAACTTCTTCAAAACCGACTTCTCGATCCGGTACGAAAAACCGGCAAGCACATCCTCCAACTGTTGCTCATTCCGCATACCCACCACCGCTGAAGCCACAGCCGGGTGGCGGAACACATACTGCAAAGCCGCAGCAGTTGGATTTCCGGTAGCCTGTAAGCCCCGTTGCAGGCGTTCCACTTCCTCCCGGGAATAGCCTAAATAAGCGGTAGCCGGCTTATCTAACAGCAAACCTTTAGCAATAGTGCCCCGGGTGAGTACACTGATCTGATGTTGCTGTAACAGATCCAGACAGGATTCTTCCGG
>JAGQWZ010000488.1 GCA_020436835.1 Saprospiraceae bacterium
CTGTACCCGGTGGACAGCTTATCAGATTTACGTAACTACGTCCATTGTCGGCAGTATAATTGGCTTTTGCCAGTTGTAATGGTGTAAAATTGTCCCGGCAATCTTTTCGAGAATAGGACATTAGATTGGTCGGATCCGGCATGTACATCTGACCATTAGCATCCATCTCGGTGCCAGTGTACATACAAGCAAGATCCACTTTGTACATCATCGTTCCAGCATCAAATAAAATGGGATCGGCAGGAGTATCACAGATTAAATCTCCCGCAGTCGTACAATTACTTCCGTCAACTAATTCGTCACCAAATTTTGTTTCATGGGTGTGAAATAGATCAAAATAATGTCCGATCTCATGGGCCATGGTGCTCGTATTTGTCGCACAGTCATAGGCCAGTACCACATAATCGTAGGGATCGGTAGTAAACCAGGCCCAACCACATAGTCCGGCCGGATCATCCACCACATAGATATTTAATACATTAGGAACATTGTACATTGAGGCCATGGTGTTACCTTCAGTGTAGTCGCTCAACGTTTGAAACTCCGTACTATTGACAATATTTGCGGGAGCGCATGCTACGAAAACCAAACCAGCTCCTGCATAGCGGGGATTCACATACATATCCAGTTCAGTAAGTAGTCCCCCTTCTCCACCTGGAGGTCCACCTGAACCTCCGTCATCCCTGATGATATGAAATTGAACCGGTATAATCTTTAATCCCAATAAACCTACCGGTCCTCCCAGTCCCTCTAGAAAGCGCTGATGCCGGGCATAGAGAGAATCTAACGAATCTCCGGCTGGCAATACAGTCCCACACTGAAGATTCTCTCCAGGAAGCTCCTGAGCCTTCACCTGACTATCAGGTAGTAAAACGAAAGTAAGAAAACCGATGAGTAAACGGATTACGAAGGATTCTCCGGACAAGATCCGGCCTTCACAACGGGGAATAAGTTGCAGTCTCATACACACGGGGTTAGGTCTGTTCCAAACTCGCTAGACCATTGCCATGTTTTCCTGGTGTAAATCCTGGTCTTAGCTTATAACACGAAAGATACCGAAATAATCATTTATTAGTAGGAAACGATTAAAATAATTACTGGCTTTGAGGCTAAAACACATATAATTAAATATAATATCTGACCTTTGTTCAGTTACCCTGGATGGTCAATATACATGCTTTTATCTCAGCCTCAAAAGTGGCGCCTAATTCAACCGTAAAGGGAGGATTTAGAAGAATTTCATTTCCAGCTCTGAAGATGATGGTGCGCATTGCCTCGATAGTGGCATTGCTCTGCAATTGGTTTATCGCCTGATAGACATCAGGAGATCCAAGCATATTCAATAGTGTATTATCAACCGAAATATTTTGCTCTTCAGATAAGCATGATGCAAATGAGCAAAAAGCATCGGAGCCCTTCGAAATATTTAACATTAATGGTGACGAAACTCCACATCCATTGGCAGCCGTTACTGACAAAGTCCCCGGAGTAAAAGATCCCATAAAATCCATTTCGATGCTGGGAAATCCATTTCCGCTTATAGTGCCAGTACCATTGCTAAATGACCAATCATAACTAGTTGCATTGGAAGCAGGTAGGATTGCATAGGGCAGATCCTCCAAGTCAGGACAGACCACGGCAGGACCGCTTATGATCCCACCAAGAATAGGGGTAGCTTCCAGGATCAGTGAACCACTTTGGAAGGGCCGGCAGTCAGGATCCAGCATCGGAGCGGGAGTCAAAATTGCACAAATAGTATAGGTTCCAGCTATACCCAGGGAGGCTCCGGAAACCCCAGTCAAGTTGGCAACTGTACCACTCATCGATAAACTGCTAAAAGGTACCACCCCCAAAGAGTTGCCGCCGGAATAAGGATCGGCGGGTAATCCACCAGAGAAAGCCACGAACTCAATTCCAAAGTCAGTTTCAGAGTTGGATAGTTGAGCCATTTTATCTAGCCCGGTTGCCGTCAAATTAAAACTCGATGCCTGACAAGTCTGGGTTGGTACCACAACACCACCAATGACCGGGCATTCAAAACATACCTTTTCAGTAAATTCATACGAATCGCCACACATAAGGACATCTACGTCAGCTACGGTAACATCAAAGGTTTCAAAATCAGTTGGGTCGAATGAAGCATTTGAGAGTACATAGCACCCGTTCATATCCAGGCTGCTGTAATTGATCGGACCATAATTCATTCCGTCCACAACCAGATTAAACATACCTGATGGTCCGGGATTCATTACCATAAGGCAAATCTTAAGATCGTATAAGTCAGGATCGATGCATTGTTGAATTACCGTATCAATTAATACACTTCGCACGGTTATCTCAACACAGTTGGTGGTATCTGAACATTCAAGGATTCCAACCGTTGACGTGGCGATCCTACGGAAAGTTGTGGATTGCATTAAAGGTCCCGCATCATAGGTTGACATAGTTGCGCCGGGAATATCAGTAAAAACTCCCATACATCCAGTAATACCCGATTGCCATTGATAACTGGGAGTGGCGGTTCCAGTGGCATCCGCATCGGAGGACAAAATTCCCGGGGCACTTCCGTAGCAAATTGTGGCATCACCACTAATCACACCCGCACTTATCGTATTAACTGTGATCGCAATACAATTTGTGGTATCCCGGCAAACGCTAGTTTCCACCGTGGAGATATCGATGCGCCGGTACCAGGTATCTACCGTGATAGATGGGGGCTGATAGTTCTTGTCATTGGCCATCGAAACATCAACGAATGTCCCGGAGCAGCCATCCGTACTAATTTGCCATTGATATGAAATGGCACCTGAAGCAATCGCTCCCGTCAATTCAATTATAGCTTCCGGAGCACTACCTTCACATACAACCTGATCCATAGTAATAGTTCCGGCTGTCACATAGTTGATATAGATTGCCACAATATTAGTGGTGTCGCTACACTCCACTAGATTCAGCGTCGAGGTAACGACCCGGCGATAGTACATGGTGTCATTCAAAGCCGGAGGCGAAAATGTGGCGCTAGTGGCTCCGGTTATATCCATAAAACTACCTTCTGATCCAGTGGGACTGTCCTGCCATTGATAGGAGACTGTGCCTGAAAAAGTTGCAGCCACGACATCCATTAATGGTGCGGGAACATCATCTTCGCAAATGATCTGATCCTCTCCAATGGTGCCTGCATCCACATCATTCACCGTTATCGTGATGCAATTTGTGGTATCAAGACATTCAACTCCATTGAGTGTGGATTTGTCTATCCTGCGATAGCTGGTACTAACGGTTAGCGCTGTCGGACTGATGGAAAGACCAACCGAATCTACGAGATTTGACCAGGTTCCCATGCAACCGGTAGTGCTCATTTGCCATTGATAGCTGATCGTCCCCTGGCCGGTAGCAGAGGTACCGGTGACCGAAGCAGGAATGTCTCCACTACAAATGGTCTGATCCTCACTTAGAGTCCCTGGGGTAACTTGATTGACCGATATCAAGAACATTCCCATAGAGGTATCACAACAAGCACCTGTTGCATCACAATCGATATCTGAAAGATTGGCGGGAGAAGTGTTAACAGTACTACCGGTAAGATAATTGTAACTATATACTTTGAAATCTCCGGCCTGGTCAAAATTGACATTGGCGTCGTATTGAATACTGATCACATCCTTGGTTACCGGATCCACCACGAGGAATGCCTGTGTGTATTCCGGAGCAGTCTGGTTTCCCGTAATCGTCACCGGTATGCTGTCTCCTTTACAAATCGTAGTGATCATTACCGACAAGTTCCCGGCGACCGGGTTACATACCAGCGTACCGGTAGGTTTAAACATATCCGGGAGTGAATCCGGATCGGAAGTGGGTATCTCTCCCATCGGACTTGCGGTAGTCAGGGTATCCTGACATTGGATCTGTCCCACCCCTAGCGGGAAGGGATTATTTACTTTAACGTCGTACACGATGCAGATACTGTCTCCGGGGTCCAGGGCGGGAATGGTTATTATGTTCTGAGCGCTGGCTGTACGGCATAAAAATAAGGTAAACACAAAAGGAAACAAGAAGCCTTTACCTATGAAGCCCAGTTTATATTGACGATTATATTTTGGAATCCTGCTCATTGTTTACTTTTCAGATTTCGTTCCAAAATTATTCTCATCCCTGGGTCAATGAAGGATCGCATAAACTCATTCTCTTCATGCATAAGATCACAGGCATGGCCTAGTTCATGCACCAATACTGAGTACAAGTCAATCTTTTTATAAGCGGGGCTATCTACCGTGGCAATGAAATGCGCTGAAGCCTCCGGTAACTCAAATTCTTCTGATTGCTCAGGGGTCTCATCCAGGAACCAGCCATTTCCAGCAGCATCTCTATCAAGCGTAATCACTCCGGCAAAATAATGTGCCAATTCATTCTCCGGCAGATCAGCTATAGCCAGAGTTATTGGTCCAAGCGGTTCTTTATTATAGTGCAATTTTAAGTGCTCCTTAGCCACTCGAAGGAGTTCATGCGCTCCGTCTGAATTAATGGAAAGTCCCGTGTTTGGATGGACCTCAGTACTCCGTATCGGTATGGTAATCATGGGCAATGTCGGTGGCGTAGTTGTACAGGTGATGGTGTTTGTTGTTGATACCATTCCCGTATTTCCATTACCGTTCATTATTGCCTGAGTGGTGGGTGGACCTGCACATCCGGTCTCAGAGTAAAGCAAAAAAGTAGTCGTCGTCGCATTGTCAAAATCAAAACCATCCGGGGCGGTACAATTGTCAAAATAAATCCTCATTGAATTGCCGGATGTTTGTACCTCCGCATCGAACGAAGACTCACCGGGGCCAGCAGGATCTGGCAGGGGAAAATCTTCATCCTTGAGCGTAATATCCAAACTGCCTCCATTGCGAACAAACACCTGGAAGGGATTGAAGGGAGATGGATAAGGCATATCAAGATCGTCACCCATACCACCTACCATACCATCGGTGTAGGTATTGTCTTCAAACAGCATAGCACAGGTACCATTTCCATCGGCAAGAACCCGTACCGGGCCGTCCCAGGGCAGTATAAATTCATTATCATGAATGTAAAACTCTGAAGTTCCGTTCTCATCGGCAGTCATGGTAAACTGACCTAAACCACCTGCTGCGTGCATTACCTGATCAAACTTATTATGAGACAAAATGGCTTCATAATTGCCTTTACCCGGATTGAGCGAAACTCCACCTTGCGGGAAATTGAAACTGAATGTCCCCGTGGCACATCCCGGAGGTCCGGTCAGATGGTCATCGATGATAAAATCATTCCTAGAGATAACCACATCAATATCTCCGGTGGCATCGGTTTCATGAAAAATTACTATCGATGCCGTGGCATTATTTAAAAAGCTATTTCCGAGATTATCATCAGACTCTGCCGGATCTCCAACGCGGACTACTGCGTTGGCACTTCCATTTACAGAAACACTTATGCCCCGTCCACCAACATTGACGGTCGGAGACCCGCAGGCGAACTCTTTAATTGTACGGTTAAACATACTTCCTTGAACGGTCATATCAAGATTTTGACTCGAGCTCGTAGAAAAGTCAAGAAATTGAGCGCCGTCTGAAAAAGTACAATCAGTGACGAGAACCGTACCTGAAATCCCTCTTATCCGAACCGCTCCCTCATCAGTATCATCCCCCTTTTCTGATACATGATACCGGTTGGAAAATGAGATCACACAATTGTTAAGTGTCAGACCATTCCAAACGGTATTCGTCAAACCATCCGAAATTGCCGCACCATTAATGGCATTATCACTAAATCTCCTTAAAGTACAGCCTGACAAAGTCAATCCAGCCTGCACATTTTCGCCATGAATGCCATCGATGCCAGATCTAAAAAATAGGCCCGCAGTTTGATCGGTTGATGCCGAAATATCTTCAATGATCATGTTCGAAAGTGCAATCGCCCCTCCGGTGTTGCTAAATCTAACTGCGTCCGCATTCTGGATATTCTCCAGTGTGCCCCCTGTACAGGAAAAGGGTCCCGAACCGGTATTGATGAGAGAAATTGCAGTATGTGCAGTTAGTTGACCGTCAACTGATATATTGGTAAAATTAAGTCCGGAGCTACCGATTGCGGTCCCATTGATGCTGATCGCGCTTTCTTCATCGACCATAATCGTTCCGGTAGTTACCGTAATCTCCCCCCCGTTATTGGCAATGACTCCGGGCTTGTGTGAAGTCTTGTTATTGATAGTTAATGAATTCACCTGCAACGTTCCGGTACACGATGTGAAACTCAGTGCGGCATCTCCGGAATTTGTGATGTTAATCGAATTGCTTATAGCTATACTCCCTCCTGTCAGGTTATTAAAAGAAACACCAGGTCCGGTACCGTTTGTAGACATCACATTTGTCAAGTTGACCATGGCTCCACTTCCTGTGTTGAGATTGATTGCCGAAACCGAAGATGATCCTGAGACATATACACTCACATCCTCATCAATTTTCAACGATCCTACACCAGTTCCAATAATACCGGAACCAGTGCTGGGAGAACCAGATGATCCAACATCCAGCCCACGGATATCATTTCCATTCGCCAATGTAATGGCATTCCCTGATGAATTTGCCAGAATAGGATTTGTTGTATTCACTGACGGAAAGGCAAAGCTAAAAGGTGGCAATATAATACCAGTTACATCTGCAACAGTGGTACTCATACCCTGCCCCAGTAATTTCTGCCCATTTTCAAGGGTAACTCCACCGGTGTACTGGGTTGGAGGACTGGTGGGAGTGTAGAGAAAGATTGCCTGATTAGCCTTCGGTTGCGTGGCACCCCCGTTTCCATTTATAGCCTCAAAGGCTGCAAGTGTCTCAAAAGGTGCTCTTAAGGTGCCATTGTTATCACCTCCGGAAATGTCTTCGTTGATAAACCAAATCATGCCGGAAACCTGAAACGTTACCCAGGCATCATTAGTCACCGGACAATTTGGAGCAGGAGTACCATCCATTAATGTATACGCCACGGAATCTTTACCTTCAAAACCTGATGGAGCATCATAAATAAAGGATCCGTCAGCCGAAATAGTTATTTTTCCACCCTCCGCAGTAGAAATTTCCACCCCGGCGTTCACAATCGACAGATCACCTGGTGAATCATCAAAATCATTGATTAGTACACCTGAAACAGCTGGCACATTAATACCCATATTTCCTGTCACGGCAAAAGGTCCGTCATTCAGAGCTAACGGGGAGGTTAGAATCGAAGCCGGATTTAGGCTGGAATTGGGATCGGTTCCATTGGGAACGACAATGGTCATAACCGACGCACCACCAGGATTTTTCACCACCAAGATGTAGCGTATACTGTCCCCTGGATTCACCAGTTCATTGCCGTTCATGTCAAAGAATAGACTGTCCCGTTTGGGAGCGTCCACTTGTCCAAAAACATGAATAGGAAAAAGCAAAATGAGAAAGAAAAACAGATAAACCTTATTCCATGCCCAAATCTCTGGAATACATAAAGGGTCAAGCTTCTTATAACTAATAGATCCTGGGTTCATCTTAGGGGTCAACATTTCAATGACTTCAATATGATAAAGTCATTGGCCCTAAGGTAATACAAAAAAACAAGAACACTGGATTTACCTTTCTAAATAGTTTTTGCCTCTGCGTCAATCCGCAGTTCTGCTGATTATCGCCTCATATTGCATAAAACCAGCTTTTCCCAAACCAATGGGAACCAGAAAAAGATGAAATGAACCCAGGACTTGGTGATCCAGATTTACAGTAGCCTGGGTGAAGTATTGATCTGATTGACCTGATTGGAAGATGAGGGAAAATTGTACCAGTGATTCCTCATCTTTACTCAACTTTCGTACTTCAACCAAACGAACTTCGATCGATTTGTGCCGGATAAATTCGACCTGGAAATCAGAGTCAATTACTTCCAGGAACTGGTCAAAATTTGGAACTGCGGATGGTGTCATTTCACATCATTTCTTGGAGGAAATTCCATTAGATAATATACTCCCCGATCCTCAATTATTTGGAATCCCAGCCGATCATATAGAGATCTGGCAGGATTATTCTTCTCAACGTGGATTCTGACGGGTAGATTCTTCTTTCTTCCCCTCTCCAAAATTGCCAGAAAAATCTGAGTGCCAATACCTTTATTTCGTTTGGAACCAGAAATTAAAATATCAATGATCCTAATCTCATTCGTTCTCTCGTCCAGGTACAGTCGACCAATTGGTTTCTGATCAAGATCCTCGATCACCTGGAACCAGGCATTTTTAAATTGAGTCAGATAATATTGAATTTGGGCTATAAACTGATTTCCCAGAAAATCAAATTTTTGTTCTTCAGACCACCCTTCCAGTAGATCCACTTCTGCCCTCCTGCTCTCAATGTAGAGCTCTTTTAGGAAAGGCATATCTTCCCTGGTCTGATTCCTGAAATTAATGTTACTTACCTTAATCATACAGGAGATCAGGCATAACAGTTGTAGTCCCAGACACCTTGCCAATCTGAAAAAGATGAGAACTTATCTTTGAGAATCGTTTTCTCTTCTTCAGCAATAGTGGAAGGGTTAGGCCATATATCATGCCAGACAACTGAATAGTGTACCTCCGGCTCAAAATTGAAGATGTCCTCATGTATTATCCGAATACGGCTACCGTACCTGGAGGAAAGATATTTTCCCACCAAAGAAATGACGTGTATATTTTTCTCCACAACCGTCACAGAGCTTACGGGGGAGTTTTCCGGTATAAGCACCGAATCAATTACCAGTCCTAAACCGAGACCGGAGACCAACAAGTTCCCTCCCCGGTTGATCGATTGCTTGATCATTTCTCTTTGAGACCACCATTCCTCATATAAGTCGGTCATCATCCTGATCCCATCAATGATCAACACAGTGTAGAGTCCAGGTCGTCTCAGAGCCCACTGGGGAATTTCAGTTTCCGGAACCTTCCCGGGTTCTAATGCAGCAATCTCAAATTTTTCAATAGCTACATTGCCCTTCTTATCAGCAGGTATCTGACATTTGAAATAGGGGATATCTTTCTCTCTGATCAACCTTCTCTCAATTATCTTAACTCCGTGAAGGATAAAGTCCCACTAAAGCAATGATGAAATTAATAGTGAGATAAGGTTGCATATTGTTGTGAGCCTGAGATCCTCCCCGAAGACCCACATTTTTCATACTCACCAGATTAGAAGCTGGAGCATAATAAAAAGTTCCCCTTCCCGGAGCCGTAGCTGCAAGATTACCGGATACGTTTCGTTCATTGGCTCCCGTACCACTGCCGTAGGCTATGTGATGATGGTTTGGCATTTGCGTCTCCGTTAATGTGACGGTCTCAGCTCCACCTTGTTGGCCCAATCTTCGATCTGTAAGGCCTGGCCCTCTTCCGGGGTGCATCGGTGCCCTGCCCTCCAAATTAGGTAAAGCGGTTGTGGTCCTGCCGTCACCACCATAGGTTGTGCCGATCAGGGAAAACAACGCGGTGTTTTGAGAAACAGGCAACAATTGTCCATTGCAAAAGGCCCAGCCACGGGGAGCAAAATTTCCGGCAAATATTCTTATTTCGGCAATAAAGGGTTCTGACATGGTTCAAGATTTAGTGACGGGAAGGATAAATACCGACGAGCGCAACGATAAAATTAATACAGAGAAATGGCATCATGTTGGTGTGAGAATGGGATCCTCCGGCTGATGACACCATATCATTATTGAATGCCGCCAGGTTGTCCTCAGAATCCTGGTATACATCAGGGTTTTGAGTGTTTGCATATGGACTGTCTGCTGGAGACCGATTATCTGCCGTCGAATTGCTCACTTGCCAGGCATGATTGTGCGATGGCATTTGATTAACCATCAGCGTGACTTTTTCTTCACCTCCTTTGGCACCTAGACGTCTTTCTGAAAGACCTGGGCCGTGTCCTGCATGTATAGGAATCCGGCCCCGCAAATCAGGTAACCCGAAGGTGGTTTCTCCATCACCTCCATATATGGTTCCCAGCAAAGAAAAAAGGGCGTCATTTTGAGATACCGCCAGTAATTGGCCATCACAAAAAGCCCAGCCACGGGGAGCAAAGTTCCCTCCGAACATCCTTATCTCGCCGACAAATGGTTCTGACATACCTATTTTTTTATTTTCTAATTTCTTGACGGGAACAAACCCTGAAGCGCAATACAGAAATTGACCGCTAAATACGGTTGCATATTATCATGTGCTTGACTACCACCAGTATTGCTAATACTGACATTTGCAAATACCGCATTCAACTGACTATTCGTATTTCCATATATCGATCCAACACTGGTGGGACTTTGGCCTGGTACGTTATTGATAGGAGTACCTAAAGTTGCCGTCGTCCCCGTTCCGTTTATCACATGATTGTGTTGGGGCATCTCATCGACTGATAAAGTATGGGTCTCCTCTCCCGACTTCTGACCTTCATGGTGACCTGATCCCACGTGAATCGGAACCCGGCCTCTTAAGTCCGGCAGCGCAAACGAGGTCTCCCCATCGCCACCATATGTCGTGCCCAGCAATGAATACAGACTCTGGTTTTGATTGATCGGGAGTATTTGGCCATCACAGAATGCCCATCCTCGAGGAGCAAAATTGAAACCTACGATGCGAATCTCAGCTAGAAAAGGTTCTGACATGAATTGGTTTTTACATGAGCCAGGTAATTAGTTGAAATGTAAGAGTTTTATTGAGAAGCACAAAGTTTTTTTTCACTCTTTGTAATCAGAGCACTAAAAGATTAACATTCAGATAACGTGGCTAAAAATCGTGCGGCCTATCGACAGTATCTGGACTTTTGTTAAATTGTCAGGACAAACACACCAAATGGAACGCCGTAAGATGATTCAGGTAATCTCCTGCCTGATAGCAAGTAGTTTAAGTGGTAATACTCGATTCAGTAGACTCCAACTTTCAAATGATCTGGACCAGATTGAAGAAATCCTTCTGGCTAATTTCAAGGCAATAGAGCCTGTACAGCCTGCTACCAACAGGTTTATCCGGGATTTTGTGCGGCCCATGAGTCGCCTCAACCGGTCTGAAATTCCTGGTGGGTATCAGATTGAATACCAAAACCATTTTTCTCAAATGGTTATCTTTTCCTCATCTCATCAAGGTAACAAACTTGTTTTCAGACAGGCTTGATGTGCATTGAATCTTTTGAGGACAACCTTACCCGAAGTGTGTCCGTAAAATTTCTACTAGATTTTTGGGGCCTGGATGAAAATTTATTGTTAATTTGCTTTATCCTTCTTGGAATAAATCATTAAAAGGAATCCTAAAGAGTACAATATGGCAAATCCTGTTCCCCTCACGATCCAGGCGGCTAAAGCACCCGATTATGGAAATACGGTCGTCATCGGTAGTAATTCGTTGTCGCTACCTTATAATCAGCAAAATCTTTACTGGATCATCATCCTTGATCCCGCAGACCTAAGCGTTAAAGCTAACTTTACCTTTAGTGATAATTCCTCCGTGCCTTCTCAATTGAATCCCTACCTGAATGGCCAGTACATCATGATTTTATCTTCTCAGGCTTTAAATTCTACCAATCTTCCACAGGGAGCATTTTATCAATTTCTCGTCAAGGAGGGGGCGGATTATGCACTTAGAAGAATTGAGCAAATTTATGAGGCACTGAACTGTGGAACCTGGGGAACCGTAGCTTACACTTTGGTAGCCGTTCTGGGAAGTGACAACACCTCTTATGAATATGAGACTGTCATTGAACCCGTGCTCCTGGCGACATTACAGTTAATGCCGGTTACCATCGGTGGTAAAACGACATATATACCCGCTGAGATTTAATCAGGAACAACTGAAGAATCG
The DNA here is from genome assembly GCA_020436835.1 of Saprospiraceae bacterium. GTDB lineage: Bacteria > Bacteroidota > Bacteroidia > Chitinophagales > Saprospiraceae > JABDMH01. The sequence continues at coordinate 11,846 of JAGQWZ010000488.1, forward strand.
CTCTGATATTATTATAGTGGGTCTGTACCGGCCGGGTACGGGTTTCACTCGCCTGATTAGTGAACTTTGTAATTCTTTATCCAGTACGTTTCAGATTCATTGGATTGGAATAGGATATAAAGGACTATCACGGAAAGAAGACAAGATAAAGCTCTATCCCAATAACCTCGACGGGGGGGATATCTATGGTGGCTTTCAGGCCAGAGCCCTGGCAGAAAAGCTATCCGCAGATTTCGTCCTGATCGTCAATGATTTATGGATGCTAAAAAATTACCGTATTTCACTCGGTCAGACGCATCAATATGTCTTGGCGGCATATGTGCCACTGGACGGAGACGTACCTGTGGATTCAGATCTTCAGGATCTATCCTTTTTTGACGCTTTCTATGCCTATCATTTTAGAGGTATTAATCAGTTGAGGAAGGTGCATTCCTTTGCTGATCAATCCATTCGGTTCAATTACTTCTATCATGGAATCAACAGAAGCCATTTCTACCCCCTGGAAGATAAGTTGAAACTGAGAAATCAGATATTCGGAATACAATATCCATCCAATGCTGTCTTTATCTTAAATGCAAACAGAATTAATGAAAGAAAAAATCTCAAATGCACTCTTACCGCTTTTAAATTACTTACGCTTAAAGTCTCTGATTCAGTTTACCTGGTTTTACATGTTCCAGAAACTCCTAATTCATTAATCGGAGAGCTTAAGTCACAACTAAATGCCCTTGGATTACCACCTGATCGGGTTTTAATCAACCCCCTGGGACATTCCTATCTCCTTGAACAGGAACTGAACAGGCTCTACAACGCCTGCCAAATCGGCATAAATACTTCTTTTGGAGAAGGTTGGGGAATGGTGGCATTTGAACATGCAGCCACCGGAGCAGCTCAGTTAGTGCCTGACCACTCAGCACCCGCATCCCTGTGGCCAAGTGAACTCAGAATCAAAACTGCAGAATCTGTGTATTTAACCACAAATCCTTTACGATTAAAATCAGTCGATGCCCATCACCTTTCCGCAACCCTTGTTAAACTTGTGAATGAACCGCAGATTCTATTGCGGCTACAACGTCTGTCGATGAAAGTAGCTCAAAAACCTGTATTTCAATGGCCGGTCATTGCTGAAAAATGGACCATTGAAATCGAAGAAGCAATTTCCAATAACAGCTCTTCACCTCCAATAATCAATTAGAATTTACCTACTTTTCCGGCTGCAACTAACAAGTGCTCCACAATGATCTGTAATACGAAAATCGGCATTCTCGGCGGAGGTCAACTCGGTAAAATGCTGGTCCAGGCCGGCAGCAGATGGGACCTGGATCTCTGGACGATGGACAAAGACTTTGACTTTCCGGCAGCGAAAGTGACCAATCAGTTTATTCAAGGTGATTTCACCAACTATGATTTGGTGTACCAACTAGGCAGGTTGGTGGACATCATTACGATCGAAATCGAGAATGTGAATGTTGAGGCCCTGTTCAAACTGGAAAAAGAAGGTAAAGAAATATATCCACAACCATCTGTAATTCAAACCATTAAGGACAAGAAATTAAAAAAAAACTTCTATCATAGTCACCAGATACCCACCAGCGCTTATGAACTGGTCGAAAATGCTGGAGAGA
>JAGQWZ010000489.1 GCA_020436835.1 Saprospiraceae bacterium
AATTTTGCCTTGTATTTACCGTAAAGTTCCAGTTCTTCGGATGAGATATTGAGTTTTGCGGCAACTTCCTGAATGGGCCGCAATTGCACCGAACGGGCAATCTCGAGATCGGTATTCATTGGTGGTTTTAATCTATTTGGTTAGCGGGGCGTAAGGTATTAATAGTGGGTGCTAAATCCAAATGATTTTTTCAACCAGGAGTAATTGCACGATTACGGCAATTGCTAATCGGCAAGTTTGAATAACACTAATCAATACTCATTTCTTTGAGTCGGAATATAAATGCATCCTTTCTTCGGCGGGAAATCGGTAGGCGGGAAGTATCTTCCATGAGAGCATAGCCCCCATCCTCTTTGAGCACACTTTCAACAAAATGCAGATTAACCAGATGAGATTGATGGATACGAAAAAACTTAGTCGGCGGCAATAATTTCTCAAATTCCCTCAGGCTCCTGGCCACCGTGACCGGTTTGCCATAAAAAAAAAAAAAAGTGGTATAACTACCCCCTGCCTCCAAACGTACTAGTTCTTTCAATCGCAAAAAGATCAAGCCCTCGCTGGTCGAAAGTGCGATCTTTTCAAAGGAAGAGTTGTGAACAGATTTCATCAGGCTGCCAAGCTGTTCCGGATACAGTGGCCCACTCCGGTTCATTTGTGCTTTTCGAACTGCCCGACGCAAATCTTCCGGGACTATCGGCTTTAATAAATAATCGATGGTATTAAATTCAAAAGCCCTAAGTGCAAAATGATCAAAGGCAGTGGTGAAGATCACTCCAAAGCCGGGATGAGGGAAGTGCGCAAGCAGGTCAAACCCTGTACCTTCTTTTATGGCAATATCGAGAAATACGATCTCCGGCGCATGCCGTCGGATCTCCTCTAATCCGCCACTAACACTTTCGGCCTCGCCTACGATTATTACAGTAGGACAATACCAGGTCAACATCCGTCTTAGATTATTTCTGGCATTGGTTTCGTCCTCAATGATCACTACTCGGGGCATGGAGAAGGATTTATAGCCAGTCCTATCGCGCGCCATTAAGGCTTTGGCGTATCCGGGAAGAATAAAACCGGGGTTTAGTTTTGTCTGAGAATCGGACTGAAACATTATAAATTTAGCCCATGTATCAGACTAAGTAAACCTTATCGGTATCTTTAGCCAAAAGAATCAGTTAAATGGCTGATCTCATCATTTAATTGGAAATATCAGCTTATCCGGAGAGTACCTTGATCAGACTATCCTTAAATACACATTAACTATCATTAAATCCCATCCAGTTATCAAATTCAGTCTTTCTGCTTTTGGCCACGGGCAGTCTTGCACCATCTCTCATAACGAGGTATCCACCATCCTTGGTACTGTATTTTTTAATATGATTTCGGTTGATAATGAAGGAGGCATGATTCCGGAAGAACAAATGCTCGGGCAACATTTCCTCCATTTTTCCAAGTGAATAGGATATGTGCTCCTGGCGTTGCGGCTTATGTCTAAAAAGAAAACAGTAATTACCGTCAGCTTTGAGGTACATGATCTCATCCACTTCAAAAAAGCGGTATTCTCCCTGAGCTTTCAGGGCAATAGTTTTGATTTGATCGATGTTTTTTAGCAAGAGCTCGTATTCTTTCGCCGGTTCCGCACTTCCCCTTTTTTTCACCTTCTCTATGGCCAATTTTAACTCTTTTTGATCTACCGGTTTGAGCAGGTAGTCCACTGCACTGACCTTAAAAGCCCGAACTGCATATTGATCGAATGCCGTAGTGAAGATCAGGCGAAAGTTGATGTCACCAATGATCTCCAGCAGTTCAAAGCCATTGACCTCCGGCATTTGAATGTCAAGAAAGACCAGATCCGGCTTCAATCG
>JAGQWZ010000490.1 GCA_020436835.1 Saprospiraceae bacterium
CGAACGGGTGTCCTTAGCGTGCCCACTGAAAGAAGAGAAAGTGCCGCAGGCGAGACTCGAACTCGCATGTCCGTAAGGACACACGCCCCTGAAACGTGCGTGTCTACCAATTCCACCACTGCGGCGTTAGAGGACTGCAAGTTTACAAAAAGATTCATTTAGAGTGGTATAAAATTATTCCCTGTTAGCGTAGAAACCAGACCATCAAACGACTTCCCTGGTAAAAAAGCATCACAAATTTGTAACGTTTTGTGGTTTTCTTCATCCAATCAGACCGGAAACAGACCTACAGAAATATGACCATGCTGTATCGGATCCTTATTCTGGTTTGTATCATTGGGCTATTTCTTCCCGGTTGTGAAAAACCTTCATGGAATACCCGGATGCAACTGATTGCCGGTCGGGAAAGAAATCTCCTCTGTGAATTAAAGATTTTACGCGATAGCATTGATGCCGGGTGGATGATTTTTCAGGCTGGTTTGAAAAAAAATCTTCCTGCAAAAATGGCCGTGGCAGAAAGGAATAATATGCTCGCATTGCGAAATGGACCGCTTATCCGGATGTTTGCCAGCTTCAATGAGCTGGACCCGGCGGTGAAACAATCCCTGCTGGAAGTGGAAAAAATGGACCAAAAAATCAGTACGGAGATCAGCGAAAAAAAGAAGCAATTAGAGGAGATTGAAGCCTCCAGGCGTCAATTATGGAGCGAGCTCGCGGAGGAGAATCCGGATCACCTGGAATCTGCCAGGAGAATTTATCAGCAGGAATTAGAGCTTAATTGTACATCAAAAATAAATCATCCGCATGAACATGAATCGATTTTTACCCTTGGTTTTTTTACTGATTTTAATGAGTTGCCACCGGGAAGAACCCGTGATAGATTTTACTCCATCGACGGCACATAACAATCGCGTTCCCCTTATATGGAATCAATTGTATCTGGAGGTAGAGCGGTTTACTCCCGGATATAAGCCTCCGGTATCGGCCCGCAATCTGGCCTATATCAATCTCAGTGCCTATGAAGCTGTCGTACAGGGCAGTGAATTCAAATACCGGTCATTGTCATCCCACTTTCCTGGATTGGAGACGGTGGAGATTGATCCGGATATCGAATACAATTGGTCAGTTTGTGCCCACGCCGCTTACGCCAAAGCCTTTGAATTATTTTTTCCCACGGCTCCATCCCAGCAGCAGTTTCAAATGCTGGATGTCAATCATGACCTGCAATCCGAATTAGAGATTGGATTGGATCCGGTGATTTTCCAGGCTTCGTACGAATATGGTCAGAAGGTTGCCCAGGCAGTTTATGAATGGTCTATGACGGATGCCTGGGGGCATGCCGGTTATTTACGGAATAACGATCCGGGGTATTTTCCGCCCACTGGTGAAGGTCTGTGGAAACCAACCTATCCGGATTTTACGCCGGCATTGCTACCTCACTGGGGGAAAGTGAGGACTTTTGCCGCCCTCCAAGAAGACGTAGTATCACCTCCTCCCGTTTTTGATCTGTCACCTACCTCTCAGTTGAGTCAGGAAGCGCGTATGACCTACGACTGGGTAAACCGGATTCAAGCCGGTCAGGATGAAGAGTCGTACTGGATCGCTGAATTTTGGAGCGATGATTGCCCCATTCTGACTTTTAGTCCGGCCGGCCGGTGGATCAGCATTACGAATCAGGTCCTGGCTGCTGAGCGCATGGATCTGATGGAAACGATCGTTACCTATGCCAAGGTCAGTTTGGCTCTGGGCGATGCCGGAATCACTTGTTGGAGAGAAAAGTATCGCTATAATTGTCTTCGACCGGTCGATTTTATTCATAATTACATGAATGATCCGGGCTGGAATACAGTAATGTGTCCGGATGGATCCGGAGGATATTATACACCTAATTTTCCCACCTACCCATCGGGACACGCAACTTTCTCCGGTGCCGCTGCAACCGTATTAGCAAATATTTTTGGACAAGATTATCAATTTACTGACCGGAGCCATGAAGGGAGAACTGAGTTTCGCAGTAAACCACGGACCTTTGGATCTTTTCAGGCGATGGCAAAGGAAAATGCCCTTAGCCGGGTGCCTTTGGGAGTGCACTTTCTGGTGGACTCCGAAGCAGGTCTGGATCTGGGTCACAGAGTGGGGTCCAGGGTCCTTTCTTTGCCGTGGAAATAATAAACCCATATAGAGTAAGTATTTATCTTCAGACCGTGAATATGAGAGCAAAAATAACCGATCTACAGATTGTCGAAGAGATTCTACAGGGCCAAAAGGACGCTTTTGAAATTCTAATCCGGAGATACAATCAGCGCCTCTATCGTATCATCCGGATATACATCAGGGATGAAGATGAGATTGAAGACCTGATCCAGGAGACCTATTTGAGCTGTTATGAAAATTTGGCTGGTTTTAATCGCCGTGCCGCATTTTCCACCTGGCTCACCCGAATCGCGATCAATAAGGCGCTCCTGCATCTGAGAGAAAGGAAGAAAAAATTATCCATTCTGGATTCCTTAAAAGAATTGTTCTCCGATATGGAAAAAAATGACAACAGTGTTAATCCGGAAGAAAAAATGATTTCTCAGGAAACAAAAATTCAACTCGAAAAGCTGGTCGATCGTCTGCCGGATAAATACCGCGAAGTATTTATGATGTCGCAAATCGTTCAGATGAAGTCAGTGGATATTGCGAGTTTTCTGGATATTTCTGAAGAAAATGTAAGAGTAAGACTCTTGCGTGCGAAGAGAATCCTTAAGGATCGACTGGAACCGGCCCTGGCCCAAAATGCTCTTTTCGAGTTTGGAAACGAACGTTGTGATCTCCTCACCTTTCAGGTGATGGAAATGATTTCCCGGGTGACCTCTTTTTAAAAGACAGGGTGATCTTATTTTTAGGAAACTGACCGACTTCCCGGGACTTTCATACGGAGTAAAATGATGAAGGCCGAACCCACCGTCAACAATGCTACCATCATCAACGCAAAATGCATACCCCAAATATCGACGAGGATGCCCGTCATTAAAGCGCCAATGGCATATCCCAGGTCACGCCATAAACGAAACGTACCGATGCTCTCCGCTCGTTGTTGAGGATGGGTTTCATCGGCAATGGCGGCAAGAAACGTGGGATAAACGATGGCGGTACCAACTCCTAAAAGGCTGGCCAGTAAGACAAAAAAGGCAAAGCTCTCTGCCCGGGTAAATAACAGGATGGCCATTCCCTGCAGGATCATTCCGATAAAAAGCATGCTTTTTTTGTTGAGATGATCCGCCATTTTACCGGTGAAGAGCTGGCCGAGTCCCCAGATGATAGGGTACAGTCCCACTATCTTGCCGGTCTGAACCAGGTCAAATCCCTGACCGATCAGTAAGATGGGAAGAAGGCCCCAGACCATGCCGTCATTGAGGTTGTTGACCATTCCCGCTTGAGTTATCGACCCGAGATTTGGATCCTTCCAGGTCGTTTGCCAGAAGATATTTGTCAGCTTGGGTTTGGCGCTGACCGAAGATTCCACCTTCACGTGATGCAGAGTATCTCTGATCAGCAGCCAACTACCAGTGAGGCCCAGTATGGAGAGTACAATTCCCAGATAAAAAGGATAAGGCCTTAAACCATATTCTGAAGATATCCAGCCGGTAAGAAAGGCAACTAGTCCAACCGCCAGATATCCGGCTGATTCGTTCAATCCCATAGCCAGACCCCGGTTTTTCTCCCCCACCAGATCGATTTTCATCACCACCGTGCTGGACCAGGTGAGACCCTGATTCAAACCGAGCAGGATATTGGCAAAGATGATCCAACTCCATGAATTCGCATAGATTAATATCAGGGGAATCGGAAGGGCGACGATCCAACCAAGAATAAGTAATTTTTTTCGACCGTGTCGCTCCGCAAAATAACCGGTATAATAATTTGTAATCGCCTTGACAATTCCAAAGACAAGAATGAAAGAAAAGATGGCCGTTTTAGCGCTGATGCCGAAATCTACCTCGGCGATCTGAGGCAGGATGGTTCTTTCCAGACCGACCATTCCTCCCACAAAAGCATTGATAATGAGCAGCAGTAAAAATTGTTTCCAATTTTCTTTAAGTCCGAGTTTAATTTCTTTGGTCAAACCTTACCTTCCTTTCCATCTGTGATCGGGTATCAAACTAAATCCGAATCGAATTACATTTAATCTGGAGCTCAACATTTGTGGTTCCAAATAGGGAGCATTCGCTAACTTTCTGAATTAAAAATCGTTTATTCTCAGTCTTTTTCAGAGGCAAAGAGAGCATCCTGAAGATAGATGTCTGGCCTCCGGTGCTCAAAAACCGGCATCCGGTTTCGAATAAAATCCAGTTTTTCCCGGCTGATGTCGGAGTAGATGATTTCTTCACGATCTTCCGAGGCGGAACTGATTACTACTCCATGCGGATCGATTACCCGGCTGTTGCCACAGAAAACCGCATCGCCGTCTTTGCCCACCCGGTTAGCAGTAATCACGTAACACTGATTTTCAATTGCCCGGGCCCGGCTCAGTAATTGCCAGTGTTCGACCCTGGGGAAGGGCCACGCGGTGGGCACAATGATGATTTCTGCACCCGCCAGGGCCAGGCTGCGAGCCATTTCCGGAAAACGCGTATCATAGCAAATCATCAGGCCAGCGGTATATCCACCGGTCGGGAAAGTGGTCAGTTCATTACCTGCCGAGAAAGCCCCTTCTCCAGAAGGCGCGTACAAGTGGATCTTACGATATTTCGCCATTAAATCTCCTGACTTATCCACCAAAACGGCTACATTACATACTTGGTCATCCAGCTGTTCCGACAATCCGGCAATCACCTGCATTTTCCTTTCCCTGGCAGCCCGGGCAATGATATCTACCTTCTCTTCAAATGCCGGATGACTCCTTCCGAAATCCTCTCCCGGCATCACATATCCCGTGTCCACCATTTCCGGAAACACGATCAGGTCGACAGGGGCAGACTGATAAATCCAACCCCTTATTTTGTCCAGGTTAGCAGTGACATCTCCCGGAATGCAATCCATCTGTACAACAGCAATTTTCATTGAATATGATTTCCAAGTAAAATACGTCGTATATTCTTAGGGAGAGTATAGGATGTCCATAAATTTCTGTTGGGTCTGTGTTCGTTTGGCAG
>JAGQWZ010000491.1 GCA_020436835.1 Saprospiraceae bacterium
CATCCAATTCATTGTTGGCATCGGTATCGAAAATCACCGGAACCTTCATGTCAGCCTTTGCTGTCTCCACTGGTATTTCCTCTGCTCCGGATTGTTCTTTTGAGGATGAAGAATTTTGGCAGGCCGTCAGGCTAATGAACCAGAGAAAGATAAACAACCTATGTCTCATCATGTATTCCTTTGTTCAAGATGTCTCAAATTTAGCACAGTTCAAAAAACATCTGATTATTACCCCAAAAAATCAGCAAAGTCCCGGCAAAAATTCAACACCGCTGAAGCAGGCATTGGTCAGATCCATCTCCGCTTTTGCTATGCAGGCTAGTTCGTCTTTACCCTTTTCTTACGATAGGGCTTTCCAAATCTCCTTCGGGAAGCACGGTTTTGTGCACTGGGAGGCTGGATGATTTCCGTTGCTGATTTTCCTGTGTCCGGGTAGGGGTGATCTGCATTAACCGGAATATCTTGATTTATTAGTTTCTGAATATCCTTCAGATAACTTCTTTCTTCATCGGCACAAAAAGATAAGGCAATACCGCTGGCATCAGCCCGGCCAGTACGTCCGATCCGATGTACATACGTTTCCGGGACATTAGGTAGATCATAATTAATCACATGTGATAGTTCATCCAGGTCGATACCTCTGGAAGCAATATCGGTGGCTACCAGGACCTTGGTTTGTCCATTTTTGAATTGACCCAGTACTCTTTCTCTAGCACCCTGAGACTTATTTCCATGGATTGCACCGGCAGCAATCCCATTTCTATTCAAAACTTTAACAATTTTGTCAGCTCCATATTTGGTTCTGGAAAAAACCAGCACTGATTTAATTGATTCGGTCTCTAAAAGATGGACTAGTAATTGGGATTTTACTTTTTTATCTACAAAGTAAATAGTCTGATCAATTTTCTCCGCCGTTTTTTGTTGGGGTTTAACCGCTACCCTTTCCGGATCTGTCAGGATTTGTTGAGACAAATTCACAATTTGTGGTGGCATTGTTGCCGAGAAAAAGATGGATTGTCTGACTTGTGGCAATTTCGATATAATCTTTTTTACATCATGGATGAAACCCATATCCAGCATCTGATCCGCCTCATCGAGGACAAAACATTCAATCTGATTTAAAGAGATATGCCCTTGAGAAATCAAATCCAGCAGTCTCCCTGGTGTAGCAATTAAAATATCAACTCCTCTTCCAAGCGTGGAGGTTTGACGGCCTTGCTTGACCCCTCCGAAGATCACGGCATGGCGAAGATTTGTAAAACGTCCATAATTCCGGAAGCTTTCACCGATCTGACTGGCTAATTCCCGGGTAGGTGTCACGATCAAAGCCCTGATCCCAGCCCTACTGCCGGAGTTTTTGGAAAGTCGTTGAATAATGGGAATGGCAAATGCAGCCGTTTTTCCGGTACCCGTTTGAGCTGATGCCAGCATATCCCGGTTCCTGAGTAAGATGGGTATCGCCCTTTTTTGCACTTCAGTCGGTGCAGTGTAACCTTCCCGTTGAAGAGCCTTAAGAATGGGATCAATGATCCCTAGTTGTTTAAAATTCATAAGAAAATAATAAGATAAAAATAGGCCATCTAATAGATCATCACGATCTCGCACTGCTTCTTAGGAGGGAATAAACGACATTGAGTGCTTCTTAAAGTGTAATTCAATAATCTGGCCAGAAAAAAGATATTTTGTTTTGACTGGAAAATATAACTACTGTTAGAACGATATTTCAAGAAAAATGTTTCGGGAGTAAAATAAAGGAAGCTGAAAAGTCTACCGTATTAAAC
>JAGQWZ010000492.1 GCA_020436835.1 Saprospiraceae bacterium
TGATATTTCAAGATTACTTCCCCTGCGCGAAAGATCTATCTCATCGAAGGTATTTTGAATCGTGGCGGTATAAGGAGTAGTGGGACAGTTCGAATCTTCCAATTGACTTAGCACCGAAGAATCCCGGGCAAACCAACTTCGAAGAAATCCAAGGTGTTTATCTGAACATTGGTAACCCAGATTAAGGGCAGTTAGTACTTTGCATTGAAGATTATTCCGCTCATCAGTCGCTTCCCCATCCCACCAGCATTCACTTCCGATAAAGGTGGCGACATACCCCAGAGCAGCTCTTTCCGAATCAGGAATGTTACGGGTGTAGCCTTCGTTGATCAGGATAGTGCTGACCACATTCTCATTAGAGTCTGTCTGACGGTCTTCACGCCAAAGGAAATGGATGGTGGTGTCGGGAGGTGCATTCCCGATCAATCCGGGAAGATTTTCATTTTCATGCCCGTCAGTGCTTTGTTTATCATTAGATTGACAAGAAACTATGACCAATAAGCCTATTATCTGCAAAAATTGTTTCATTTTTATGCTGGATGCTTAATTCACTTCTGCTCAAAGTTATTCGCTTTACGCGATAATTCCCATTGCTAAAATCCTCTCAGCCATCTTACAAGCGATACAGCCAACGGTATTTGCGGTAAAAATTGTTCATTATCAAAACCTAAGAGAAAATGAATCGACGAAAACTCATTCTATGGTATCTCCTGACTTTTGTGATCGTTAATTGCACGATGGCACAAGACTACGATCTGCTGATCAAAGGTGGCGCTGTCACGGATGTGAAAAATGGAATCAGCGATCAAAAACTTGATATTGCCGTTGCTGACGGCAAAATCGCCCGGGTTGCTGAAAATATCCCGGCGAACATGGCAAAGACTGTCATTGATGCCAACGGACTAATCGTTACGCCCGGTCTTATCGATATACACGGACATGTGTTTTGGGGCACTCAACCTCATTCAGCCTATAGTAATGGCATGAACAGTGTGGCTCCGGATGGATTTACTTTCCGAAGCGGTGTCACAACTATTGTTGATGCAGGCAGTTCAGGATGGCGAAATTTTCTGGAATTTAAAGAGCAGACGGTTGATCATTCGAAAACACGGGTTTTGGCGTTTCTCAATATAGTTGGGTCTGGAATGAAAGGAGGGGTTATTGAACAAAATGTCAACGATATGGATCCTAAACTAACTGCCCTGATGGCTAAGAGATATGATGATATCATCGTGGGTATCAAATTAGCCCATTACAGCGGTCATGAATGGGAGCCAACCGAAAGAGCAGTAGAAGCGGGTAATCAGGCAGAGATTCCGGTGATGATTGATTTCGGAGGAGCCCGACCAGCTCTGTCTCTGGAAACGCTGTTTCTGGAAAAACTGAGACCAGGAGATATTTTCACTCATGCTTACGCATCTCTGGGAAGTCGTGGACGTGTCGTCAATGACCAACATAAAGTGGAGCCATTTGTATTTGAAGCTCAGAAGCGGGGAATCATTTTTGACGTGGGACATGGTGGAGGAAGTTTCGCCTTCGAACAGGCTGTTCCTGCGATGCAACAGGGATTTTTACCGAATTCAATTAGCACTGACCTGCATATTGGCAGTATGAATGGAGGTATGAAAGATATGCTGAACATAATGTCCAAGTTTCTAAATATGAATATGTCCCTGGAACGGGTTATTGAGTGCTCTACCTGGAATCCTGCCCAGTATATCAAACATAGTGAATTGGGTCACTTGTCGGAAGGTGCCATCGCCGACATAGCGATACTAAGATTAAGAGAAGGTGATTTTGGCTTTATTGATACCAAGGGGCTTAGAATGAGTGGGAACCAAAGGCTGGAGTGTGAAGTGACCATTCGTGATGGCAAAGTGGTATACGACCTGAACGGCCTTGCCAGTCCGGACTGGGATGAATAATCGGCAGAGCCTGGAAATTTGAAAATCGAAAGATAATATCATGATATCAAGAAGAAAACTTCTTAAAAATTTATCAGCAACACCCTTGGTGGGAGGCCTTTTTGGAACTGGATTCTGGTCTGTGTCCGGAAGGGATGCAGGTGATGCCAGGTCAGGAGCACCTAATCTGTTTGAAGAACTGGGAGTGACTCCGGTGATAAATGCCGGTGTTACCATGACTTTCTTATCCGGATCATTGATGCGGCCGGACGTGTTGGAGGCTATTAATTCGACAGCCCATGATTTTGCCAACATGTATGAGTTGCAGGATAAGGTAGGTGCAAAAATAGCAGAAATGCTTCAGGTAGAAGCAGCTATGGTCACTTCAGGAGCAGCTTGTGCGATGGTGTTGGGAACCGCCGCCTCGATCACCGGAAAAGATGCAGAAAAACGTAAGATGTTGCCTTTCCCACCCGGCCCAAGACCGGAAGTTATCATGCAAAAAAGTCATCGCTACGTCTTTGACCAGGCCATCACGACGGCAGGAGCTAAAATCATCGAAGTGGAGGGGGCCAACGAAATGGAAAAAGCAATCAATGATAAGACAGTGATGGCCCTGTTTTTTAATGCCGCCAGAGAATCAAGCATTTCGCATGAGGAATTTGTAGCTATCTCCAAACGTCATAATATTCCATCATTTGTGGATGCAGCGGCCGACGTACCCCCAGTGGATAATCTATTTAAATTTCAGAAAATCGGCTATGACCTGATCACGTTTTCGGGAGGCAAAATGATCCGCGGACCGCAAAGTGCCGGTCTGTTATTTGGTCGTAAGGATCTTATTGAAGCGGCTAAACTGAATCACAGCCCCCATGAGGCTCCAATAGGACGGCCTATGAAAGTCAACAAAGAGGAAATATTTGGAATGTATGCTGCTTTAAAGGCCTATCTCGAACTGGATCATGAGAAGGAGTGGCAGGATTGGCTAAACCGCATCGACCAAATTAAATCAAAAATAGAACACATTGCCACCGTAAAAGGGGAGACCCGGATAAATCCTGGTCCGGCCAATGCGTTTCCCAGTATGCTAGTGAGTTGGGATCAGGACCAGGTGAAGATCACACCCAGGCAAGTGTATGAAGCACTAAAGGGAGAGAATCCAAGTATTGTCACCAATGTACGCCGTGACGAGGAGATGAATGAGATATTGAGTGTAGGTGTGGTCCTATTGAAACCAGATCAGGTAGATTATGTTGCTACAAGATTGAAACAGGTCCTCCAAAACGCCGTTTGATTCTACGTCTGGGCACTCTGCAGTTTTTTTTGAAAAATGAATAATTAAATACGCCTTGATGGAAAGGCGCTTAAATACTTTGTATTCAATTTAAATACTTCGATGATTCAGATTCAGCCCGTTATAAATGTATGCCGGATTCTTTCGGTTTGTTTATGCATTCTTACATTGTTTTCATCCTGTTCGCGAAATAGAGGACTGCCGCCCGGTGATCCGGATAATGGTGGGTTATTTCTGCCAGGTGGCTTTGAAGCCATGGTGGTTGTAGACAGTATTAAAGGCCGGGCAAGACATCTGGCTGTCAATTCCAATGGAGATATTTATGTGAAATTAAGATTTGCAGATACCATTGGAGGGAATGCTGCGCTCCGGGATACCGATGGAGACGGGAAAATGGATGTTGTCAAAGCTTTCGATGACTATATTGATAAAAGTAGTCTTGGATGTGAGATGAAAATCCATAACGGGTATCTCTACTTTAGTTCGGTGACCAGGGTCTTCCGCCAGAAATTGACAAATGACCTGGTGCCGGATACGGAAATGGAACTGATTCTTACCGATACGCAGCCTCCACGTCAACATGATACGAAGCCCATCGCCTTTGACAATGAAGGGTATTTCTACACGGTCTACGGCGCTCCTTCCGATGCCTGTCAGGTGGATGACCGGTCCCCACTTTCACCGGGCATGGATCCATGTCCCATTTTGGAAACACGGGGAGGCGTTTGGCGCTTTAAAGCAGATAAAAAAGGACAGTTCCAAAAGGACGGGGAAAAAATAGCGACAGGATTCCGGAGTGTGGTGGGACTGGACTGGAATCAGCAGGTTAACAGTCTTTACGCCGTTGCCCATGGCAGAGACTATTTGCACAACACCTGGCCCCGTGAATTTAGCGCCTGGCAAGGTGCTGTATTGCCATCGGAAGTGTTCATACGACTGGATAGTGGGGCGAATGCCGGTTGGCCCTATCATTATTATGATCAGATTAAGGGAGGGTACTATCTCAATCCGGAATATGGCGGAGATGGAGAGAAACAGGGTGATGTAGAAATGCTAACGGAGCCGACGGTGGGATTTCCCGGACATTTCGCACCCAATGACCTCTTGTTTTACACCGGAGACCAGTTTCCGGATCACTATAGGAATGGCGCTTTTATTGCTTTCCACGGATCGACGAGTAGCTCACCCTACCCGCAGTCTGGCTATTTTGTCGGCTTCGTACCGATGCAAGACGGCAAAGTCACCGGGCCCTGGGAAGTCTTTGCGGACGGTTTCGCCGGTGTCGATACTATTGTGAGTACCAGTGATGCCGCCTACCGGCCGATGGGACTGGCCATGGGTCCTGACGGATCCCTGTATATCTCTGATTCGGAAAAAGGAAAAATATGGAGAGTAATGTATAAGGGAGATAAAGAAGGCTTCGGAAAGGATCAGCTCGCTGCGATGGAACAGAGAAAACGGACGGCCTCAAATATCAAGACACCCGATGAAGTTAAAGACAAAATTGTGTCAGAAGGAATGGACGATATTGATGAGGAGAATCTTTCCAGAGGAGGAAAACTCTTTAATATATTCTGTTCTGTGTGCCATCAACGAAACGGAAAGGGAAATGACCGATTCCCACCCTTGGACGGTACCGAGTGGGTATTAGGACCGAAAGACACACTGATCAACGTTATACTCAATGGCTTGAGAGGAGAAATCACCGTCAAGGGGAAGACCTATACAAGCAGAATGCCGAAGTTACATATGTTGAAAGACGATGAAATTGCGGAAATTTTAACCTATATCCGGCAAAGTTTTGGGAATAATGCCAGTACCGTGACCCCCCGCGAAGTGGCTGAAGTGCGAAGTGCAAATAGTACGAGGGTGGAGTAGGTCATATTTTCCTTCAACCTTGCTGAAGTAGAAAGGCATACTTGGTACTTCCGGTTATTGCAATCGGATCTTTTTTCTCAAAGCAACCCGGTTGCTGCCATCCGAATACCAACATTCCAATTCAGCAAAAATCTCATATCCTTGTTTTTGATAAAAGGAGGGAGCTTCGTAGCCAGCTGTCCAGGTCCAGCAATCCGTTATTCCAATCAGCATTAATTTTTGTTCCAGGGTGTTCAATAGTTTCACGCCAAGACCTTGACGGCGATATGCCTTCTCTACAAACAGATCGGTAAGATAAAACCAACCTGAATATTTGTCGCCATTTTTATAGGCCAGCCCGGAAACACAACCAACAAACCGATTTTTAATCACAGCCGTGTAGCTGAACCGGTCTGAAGACTGTAGTTCAACTCCTTGTTCTCCGGTGTGTTGGTCAAATCCCTGATACATTTGATCCAGTTCGTCCGGCTCCATTTCCCGATTTACAATTTCTATTTCGCTCATATCAGGTTTCATGCGGAATACGATATGGATTGATGATTTTCATGAATGATGATATTTCAGATGAGATCTTTCTTTACCTGGTATTGAAAAGGATTTCTTCCCGGTAATTCCTGATGACGTTTTGGAAGCCGTTCAAAAATTCCGGATGCAAGCATTTTCTTCTGAAACCGGCTCCTGTCGAGTGGTTCTTCCAGTATGGTTTGATGAAGCTGGTGCAGTTCAGGCATGGTAAATTGACTGGGGAGAAGATTGAAAGTGACCGGCTGTTGCTGGATGTCTTCTTTTAGACGATTTCTGGCCTGACTTATTATCGATCCATGATCCATCCACATTTGAGGTAGTTCGGCAAAATTTGACCAGCAGAAGTCTTCATCGATACTGTGTACGACAGGATGGGTGTTTTCCAGATTTACCAGTGAATAATATGCAAGAGTGACAAATCGGTCATTAAACCAGGATTCTTCATCCCAGGGAATGTCTGATTCTTTCAAAAAATCCTTCCATTCTTCCGTAAACCGGCGGTTTCGATCTCCGAAAACCGATAAAAATTTGAGATGAGGGTCTGCCAGCCCCGTTCGTTCCTTCAATATCCTGATGGCCGCATCGTCAACTGACTCCTCCCTGCCAATGTACCCACCCGGCAAAATCCATTTTTCACCGATTTTTAACAGCAGGCACTTAAGTTCATTTTGCTGATATCCAATGATGACCAGGTCTATGGAAAGATTAGGCAGAAAGTGATCCGAACCCTTCTCAAGGAATTCTTTTAAGTCCATGAGGGCAAAAATAATTATTTGTGACATAACGCCACAATTAGAATTTGTTTATATTTGTGACATTCTGCCACAATTATAAATTTTAACAAATGAAAAAGGGGTTGAAGATCATTCTCATTGGGCTGGTATCACTTGTGTTACTATTGATAATGGCGGGATTTGGCGGTTGGTTGTACCTCAAATCTACCTTTCTTGACTTTGAAGGTGCATATGCCGAAAAGGTTGAAATGAAAGAATTGACCAGGGATGGATATACTTTTCTGGACAGAAACGGCAACAATGAACTGGATATCTATGAGGATGACCGGAAATCGCTGGAAGAGCGGACCGAGGATTTATTGACACAAATGACTTTGGAGGAGAAAATACATCTACTCAAAGGATCCGGTATGGCCTCGGGGATTGGCATGGTTGAACCCGGAGAAGGCATTCCTGGTGCGGTGGGAACGATTGTGCCGACTCCAAGATTGGGAATACCCACAGTTTATCTGTCAGACGGTCCGGCTGGGCTGCGCATAGAACCTACCCGAGAAAACGAAGATAGAACCTACTACTGTACCGCCTTTCCTATCGGTACGCTGCTTTCTTCCACCTGGAATTTGGATCTGGTGGAGGAGGTGGGAGAAGCCATGGGAAATGAGGCGCTTGAATATGGCATTGACGTTATTCTGGGTCCCGGCGCAAATATTCATCGCCACCCTTTTTGTGGTCGAAATTTTGAATATTATTCAGAAGATCCGGTGCTCACCGGTAATATTGGCGCAGCGATGGTGAATGGAATTGAATCGAATGGTGTAGGTACCTCGGTCAAGCATTTTGTTGCCAACAATCAGGAAACAAGAAGAAATTTCAATGATGTGATTGTTTCTGAGCGCGCTATGCGTGAAATCTACCTCAAAGGATTTGAAATTATCGTGGAAAAGGCTCAACCCTGGACCATCATGTCCTCCTACAACAAGGTAAATGGTACCTATACTTCTGAGAGTAAATATCTCCTCACGGATATTTTGCGGGGAGATTGGGGATTTGCCGGGATCGTCATGTCCGACTGGTTTGGCGGGCAGAATGCGCCGGCTCAGATCAATGCAGGAAATGATCTCCTGGAACCGGGCACCAAAAAACAGTGGAAGGCGCTGATTGCCGCACAGGAAAGCGGGGCATTAACACCGGAAGCTATCAATACATCGGTTCGACGTATTATAAGATTGATTCTCCAGTCAAGAAAAATGCAAAATTACCACTACACCAACGCTCCGGATTTGAATCTGCACGCTGAAGTTACCCGACGTTCGGCTTCAGAAGGAATGGTCTTGTTGAAGAATGAAAGTACCCTACCGATTCAAACAGCAAGCAATGTAGCTCTTTTGGGAGTGACATCCTACGACTTTATTGCGGGGGGAACAGGCTCCGGCGATGTGAATGAAGCCTATACGGTTTCCCTTGAAGAAGGTCTGGTCCATGCCGGATATCAAATTAATCCGGTAGCCAGGAAGCTATTTGAGGAGCATAGAGCGGCTAATCCGGAGGCTTTCGTTAAGCCGGAAGGTATGCAGGCCATGTTCCAACCCTACGACCCACCCGAAGTAAAAATGTCACCGGAACAAATAACAGCCATTGCGGAAAGCGCGGAGGTTGGAATTGTCACCATCGGAAGAAACAGTGGTGAGGGAGGTGACCGGAAAGAGGAAAATGACTTCCTTCTATCGGTAGAAGAAAGGCAATTAATTGAAGTGACCTGCACTAAATTTCATGCTGCAGGAAAAAAGGTGCTGGTTGTATTGAATATAGGAGGTGTGATCGAAACTGCTTCCTGGAAAGAACTTCCGGATGCGATCTTACTGGCCTGGCAAGGTGGGCAGGAAGGAGGTAATTCGGTTGCGGATATCATTGCCGGCAAAGTCAATCCGAGTGGCAAATTGCCTGTGACTTTCCCGGTTAAACTTAACGATCATGCATCCAATGCAAATTTTCCTCTGGATGGTGAGTCTATGAAAATCACCGATTTTATTTTTCAGAACAAAGATAATCCGGAAGATGAAAAGGTCCGGAACCGGGATTACACATTATATGAGGAAGGTATTTTTGTTGGTTACCGGCACTTCGACAGATCGAATATCGAGGTCTCCTATCCTTTTGGATATGGTCTATCCTATACAGATTTTACATTTGGAAACCTGGTAGCAGTATTGAATCGTGATACAATAACGGTAGATCTAACTGTGCAGAACACCGGAAATAGATCAGGAAAAGAGGTGATTCAAATCTATGTCTCAAAACCGGAGTCCGAAGTGGAGCGTTCATTCCAGGAATTGAAGGCTTTTACCAAGACGGGCAATCTGGAACCGGATGAGTCCGAAAAGATTCAACTGAAAATACCAGTGAAGGACCTTACCTATTGGGATGAGACCAAATCCGGATGGAACCTGGAGAAAGGTCTTTATGAAATCCGGGTAGGAAACTCTTCACGAAACATCAGAATAAAGCAACAGGTGGAGATATATGATCTTCACTTTTCGCCGGCAACAGTGGAAATGTTGTAAAGGTTACCCTTCGTATTCGTGATAATCTGAGATGGTCAGATAATATCCATCCGGATCGCGCAGGGAAAACTCCATTCTGCGGGAGTTAGGATTAAGATGGACATCCTCTTCTACCGGCAGTTCCAGATCGTCGATGTTTTGTCGGATAGTCTTTAAGTCATGGGTCCGGAAGTAGATGATCAGACCGTTTCCAGGAGTGATCTCTCGATTTTGCATGGTAGGGTGACCATGTTGCTCCCAGGCATGGAGACAGAGTAAGATCTCCTGATCTGCTGTGATTAGAATATCAAATTCACTTCCCCCGTGCATACTTTTACATCCAAATACAGACTGATACCATTTGGAGCTCGCCTCGACATTCTTTACGGCTATGATTGGATCAACTTTTGTCATCGTGTTTGGAATTTGTTTTTCATCAAAGATGGGATCTCGATCTACATTTTTATATTCATTTACAGCGAAAAATATCAATCGAATTTTAATCCTGTCTCAATAATTTTTGATAGATGTACTTTCTTTTAAGCGAAACGTTCGTTCAATTTTTTATAATTAGAGAATGTGCTCTCCATTAATCTTAAATATTCAGGGATGAACTTGAAATATTTTTTTTTAATAGTACTTATCGAAATAATTATTTGTTCAGACCAGATTT
Organism: Saprospiraceae bacterium; assembly: GCA_020436835.1. GTDB lineage: Bacteria > Bacteroidota > Bacteroidia > Chitinophagales > Saprospiraceae > JABDMH01. The sequence continues at coordinate 9,549 of JAGQWZ010000492.1, forward strand.
CCCTGATTTCTTTTTGATCGAAGCCGGAAGAGTAGTGGTTATTTGAATGGGACTGAATACCGTTTTGATCGTCTCCAGCTTTTTATAACCAAAATGTTCAAAATCTTTCTCATAGATTTTGTTTACTGCTTCAATCGCTGCCGGATTATTATGATAATACAAATTAAAATAATCCTGTTCTTGTTTTGATTGCCTTGATGTGTCAAATTTGACTTCTATATTCAGTTTTTTGCTCTCCTTTATTCTTGCTAAATCCTTTACGTAATTTTCGAACCGGATGATTTCGTTCATTTGGTTAGTGCCCAGGTAGAAAACATACTCATATTGTGACCGGTAAAAATATTCTTCCGCCAGATTGCCTTGCAGATGTTGAAGAAAGGATAGATAGTCTCCCCATTTGAACGATCCTCCAAAGTACTTGTAAAGTGAAACTGCCCTCTGATATGGATTTCGAATTATAGCGAGTTTAAAAAGATCATTATCGGGACAAATGAAATTGAGTTCAACCAACTCTCTATAGGAGAGATGCTGGAGCATCTTCCCTGTACGCTGGTCCCAGCCCATAATCTCCTCGTAGTTGGCGCCATAACCAGCCGACCCACAACGCGGGGGCGAATCATGACCTTTAAAGCCAAGGAGTTTTTCAAGATGGGTGCCTCCGGTACGCGGAATATGGATAAAAAGTATGGAATTCAACTTCATCAGGGTAGAGATAATGTGTTTTTCTCCTGTTTGAGCTCCAACACGTATTGGCTGTGATGCACGGCGACAATGCTGGATTCCTTGTGACTATGATCGAATTTGATTGTCGAATCATCGTAAAGAGTTGAAGTAATTTCACCTTTCTCGGCATTTCCAATATATATTTTTCTCCATCTATTGGTTTGTATGTATTCCAGCAATTTGTACAAATGATCAGTCAATGCGGCACAGATTAAGCGCTTATCCCGGAAGACGAGAATCTGACGATATTTGTACTTCAGGGCCATTTGACAGAGCTCCCTGATCGAATTTAAATGTCCATCAGATGAAATAAATCTGATCAATGGTAAAATGCCTAATGACCTAAAGACTTGTTCAACTTTATCTTCCATATTATCAGTAATAAAGAAGATAGCATCAAAATACAGGAAAGGATTTTCCAGTTCGATTAGGATTTCTTGTCGTATTGAATTGAATTTCTGGATTCCAAGTAATTCGGTAAAATGAGCGTCGATCGGTGAGCAGTCCCAATTCAACTCCCGGAATCCAATATAATAATTTCGAATTCGGTCCCGCCAGTCATTCCTGTATTTAGGTCCATCCGGTCTTCCAAAACGGTGAATCCATCTTAGAAAAGGCAGACAAATTGTTTTACTGCCTGCCTGCTTGAATTTTTCGTGGATATAGCCTTCCTCGCCACCAAATCCCCGAAATCTGGGATTAAAGCCCGGCCATGCTTCTTTTCTGCAAGCCATGAGGCCTGTTCCCTGCATGTGGATTTCAAAAGGCTCAGCGTCTGCCGACTTTGCTTCTTTGTCTGTCTTCCACGTTCCATACATGCCTCCACGCCATTCCGGATTCATTGATGAGCTGTAATGTTTTAGATCATCATAAACGAGAGGACCCTGATACAGGTTATTGGTATCCGGGTGCTTTTTGAAATAATCCAGGAGACGCCGAATGGATCCGTTTTCAAGCAGAACATGAGAATCAATACATAAGACAAAATCCGTTTCCGCTTCTCTAAATAGAATGTCTTTTATTGATGTACTCGAATATTCTTCGAATGGAATATATCTTGCATTCTTGAGTTTACCAATAAATTTTTGCGTTTGTTTTCCATGCGCGCTCTGCGGATGGTTGTCTAAGATTAAGAAGGACAATTGATTTAATACCTCCTGGTGATATAAGCGGATGGCCTGGATGGTAAAAAAGACACCGTCATAATCGTCGTATACGGCCATGCCAATGGTCAGTCGAACCGGCCGCTGGTTTGCACGTTTATTTTCTCTAATTTCAGGTACATTCAGTGAATGGTTTATATCGTCCTCCCGGACTGATCTATTTAGTCCATTTATTATTTTTCGGGCGATAGAACTTAGATCATTTTTCCTGCTTGAAGATAATTCGCTGATTGTTGAATTCAGAAAATAAAGTGGTAAACTGATGCATTCAGGACGGGTGGAATGGAAAGTGGTCAGGGCAATTTCGAACGGAGCAGCCTCCATATCTTCCAATTTGTGAAAGATGCCAATAAGAGATGGCCGACTAATTGCGCTGACATGTAATGGTGAGATCGTTTGATAATAGATCAGGATATCACATTGATCAGGATAATTGACAATCACCGGGGTTCCCATCTCCAGAAATAAGGACAATAAGTAGCTCTTTCTGACCTCGAAGCCATTCCAGAAATTCAGGAAACAGATACTGAGCAGATTTTCTGAGATCGAGGGTTCATCACTTATGATGAGTAGGCCATTGTCTACCAAATAAAATACATCTTCACGCAGTACTTCTTTATCAAGATTACTGGACTCAGGAAAAAGATCTTTTATGTCATTGATGATTTCTTCGACCTCTTTCGTTCCATCTGATAATTGCCAAATAATTGTAGCGGAATGATTAAGAACTGTCCGTTTATCGTCCTGATCGTAGATGGTGATACAACCTGCACTATAAGTTGAATAAATCCCTTTTTTTCTGGCAGGATAATGCATGGATGCTTCTTCCATAAGAACAAAATGCTAACACCTTCCTATCTCAACGACAATATTGCCGTTGGTATTCAATTCTGCACCCGCTTGAACATCTATCGTATGACATTCGACATTTTCAGTCAGGTCAACGGTTTTCCCTGCGGGTATCACCACATCATCACACCGGTCGGGAATTCCTGAAGGGGTCCAGTTGGCTCCGTTCGTCCACTCTGAATCGGAATTTCCATTGAAGGTCTTGGAGCCGGTGGTTTCACAAGGGCAGGGCAGGGTAGTGGTGGGTTGCGGCTCGACCGTGGTTGTGGTTGTAGTCGTCGAAGTAACGGTCGTCGTCGTAGTGGTGGTGCCAAAGCTCTTGGCCGTGGTGGTGACAGCCGTTTCCATGCTCGATAAATCTTTGTCTGGTATGAGAGTTGTAGTGCGGGTTTTATCGACACTGCCAAGATGAATTGCCGAAGGCTTTGACCAGGTTGTACTAAATGGCATGCCTAAGAGAAAAATGGTGCTGGATGATCTCTTGAGAAAACTCCTTCGCGAACTCATTTTTTCTTTGTCTTCTTTTGATTTCATTTGAATTTCAGATTTCCCAGCTTACTAAAGTTAAAATAATCCTTTGATAATTAGAATTTAGAATTGATAGCCCAGTAATTTAATTTCCCGGGCAAATACAATTTCAATGATTCTCCGGTCTTCATCGGATAGAATATCTCGATAATCAGTGAATGCCGGTCGCACCATTGATTTAGCCCGGTAATCTGGTAGCTTAAGCGGAATGTCCAGGGCTAAAATTTGGGATATTTTCTGAAGAGCCGGCTCCATTTCTTCATATTTAAAGACATCATCGACCGCCACCAGTGAATCAATCGAATAGCGCTGATAGCCCTGTATGTGTTGCAGTTCTCCCATTTTAATCATCTCCGATATACTATTGAAATTGACATCTTTTTTTCGCTTTCGCCAATGGTAAAATGAAACTACCTTATCAAATGGGTTTCGGTCGAAGGCAAATTTGTAATAGCTATCCCAGAGCTCATTACCGACAAGATTTTTTATCATCGAAGCAGGCATATGATTAAAATATTGCCTGATTACCGGTTTTTCAATACGCCCTTCTTCCAACTGCTCCGTTACCAGGTATCGGAAATTTTGTGCTGTTGGAATACCCATTTTCTTCTTGATCTCTTCATCTTTTTGGGTAAGGGGACAAATAATATCCTCGGCTCCGCATATTCCACTCAGCGCAATATGCAAAGAAGTACTGGCCGTTTTTTTAGTCCGGATAAAAATGAATTTGTGCCGGTGTGATATAATCATTGGATCGGAATATCGCGAAACGGATATAATGTATGAAAGTATATCGCAAAAGTGTCTCGTGAATGCCAAAGACTTGGTGTTGCCGACTTCTATTTTAGCTTTTTTATGACTCCTTTATCCAGATTCGGATTTGGCTACGAATGCATACACCCTGATTAACTCTTGAAATTGTTTATCAGATCTCTTCAGCTGGATTTATTCCACCCTTTTTGTCACAATAGCTACATCGCTTGCGGAAAACCATCCCAGGGCTCCATTGGATAAATTGGTGGGAATATTAGCCGGAATGTAACCGAATGGACCCAGTCCTCTCCAGTCGGTTTCAGCCGCCAGAGCCCGGATAAACTCGTAATGCTCCGGACTGATGGAATAGAACTTTTCCGTTATAAGGCTGCCGTAGGTGAACCCGGCATAGATCGATTCACCGTAAGCCAACAGGGCAGGGGGTTCCAGTCCGGGGTGCAGGTAATAAGCCGTGTCTCTTAGTACATGATCCGGAGTGCCCAGAACGCGTTCAACCCACTGGGGAACCTGCCAGTCGTCCGGATAGTAATCACGCACATTCTCCGGTATCTCTATGTCAAGGGAATACCGGTAGGGACGGGGAGCACCAAAATTGGACCGGTAGGTAAATTCGAAATACTGGACGCCCTCCTGATTATCAGGATCACCTGCCCATGGGCGTATTTCCATTGCTTCGAGGGGTTCTGCCGGATGTAATGTCGCACTGGCGGTATACATCTCATTTTCAACCAGGATCTGTAGCTCATAGGTTTTGCCGACCTCTCCCCTGACCAGCGAATCAGTAGAATATTTACCCGATCCTTCTCCATGAAGTCTGAAGGTGTTCGTCCCATCGGTAATCATCACTATTGCATTGTCCACTCCCGGTCCGGGTCCTTCGGAAATCACGGCCTGGGTGCGACGTAAATAGATAGAATGAGGTCCCGCTTCCGAAGTAATTCTTCCCTCCACCACCAGTGTCGATGCAGGGACAATTTCCTCCATCCATTCCAACGGCTCTATACAAGAAGCATAGACCAAAAGCAAAATAATTATTATCAGCGATGCAAAATACTTAGGCATATTTAAAATTTGAAATTATAGGTGACACTGGGAATAATTCCCAGGATATATAATTTGTGATAAGCAGATTTATTTGAATTGACGACCACACCAAGATCTTCCAATTCACGGCTCACAAATGCGGTGGCAGCATTATGTCTGTCGTAAATATTATATACACCAAAAGTCCAGTAGCTATTATTTTTTGCATTCTCTTTCTTCCGGTAAAGATTGGCCGAGAGATCGAGTCGATGATAATCCGGTAATCTATGGGCATTTTTATCCCCATAGATCTGAACGATACGTCCTTCGTACCAATATGATTCAACTGGCAAACTGATAGGACGTCCGGTTGCATAAATGAAATTGGCAGAAAAGGTCCATCGCCGGTTTAATTTATAAGAGGCGGAAAAATCAAATTTATGTGGTTGGTCTTGAGGACTTGGGTACTTTTTCCCCTCGTTTATTCCCTGCACTTTTAGTTTTGAACGTGAATAAGTGTAGCCTACCCACCCTCTGAGCCGTCCCTGCGTTTTCCTGACCAAAGCTTCCACGCCATAAGCAGACCCTGTTCCGGTAAGTAGTTCATCTTCAATTTTTTTATTAAGAATCAGGGAAGAATGATCTTTAAAGGCTATTTGCCTTTGCAGCTTTTTATAATATCCTTCCAGAGAATAAGTGAGTTGACGGTCTTTGCTATCGAAATACAAACCGGCCGACCACTGATCTGCAATTTGTGGTTTCACCTGTATACTGCTTGGGATCCAGATATCAAAGACATTAAATCCGAGAGACAGATTACTGAGGAGGTTGAGATATTGATTATTCCGGGCATAAGCGGCTTTAATTGAAAAATTGTCGCTCAATAGGACCCTTGCATTGAAGCGGGGTTCGAGTCCATGATAGGTCTTGTAGATCTGGCCTTTCTGAAATACTTTTTCCTGCCCCATTTGTGTTACGGGATCTACCTCCTCTATGATAGCAGGTCCCATCAACTGGAAAAGCGACATTCGAAGGCCGTATTCAAGGGTAAGCCACCGGTTGATCTGGTGCCGGTTAGAGATATATCCAGCATGTTCCAAAGCATTGCTCCTGGCGACACTTTCTTCGGTGCGGTTGGGTGATTCACCGGGCCGGATATGATGAAAAGTGGAATGAATGCCATACTGCAACTCAATATCGGGTGTGAGATAGTGCGAAAAGTCGTACTTCAGCGAGTAATCCCGGATCTTTGATTTCCATTCAAAAGGAAGTTCAACCTGAGGCAAGTCGATCAGGTAGTCGTAGTTACTGGCGATTAAAGACAAATTGGAAAATATCTTGTCTCCAAAAACATGATTCCATCGGAAAGTACCGGTCGTGTTTCCCCAATCAATGGAATACTGGAGTGAACGGATTTTATTTAAATCCCGGCCAAAATATCCGGAAAAATAAATCCGATCCTTATTGCTGATTTTGTAGTTGAATTTCGCATTCAGGTCATAAAAGAATAAAGAAGTCTGACGGGTGTATTCATCGGCTGACAACTTTAGAAACAGGTCGGCATACGTACGACGTGCAGAAATTATCAGAGAGCTTTTATCCGGGATGAGGGGGCCTTGGGCTGTAATACGGGCCGAGGTGGTTCCTATGCCGCCGGCTACTTGCCATCGGTGTAAATTACCTTCCCGCATTCTTATGTCCAGGACGGAAGAAAGTCGGCCACCATACTTAGCGGGATAATTCCCTTTGTAAAAATTAATGCTATTCAGTGCATCCTGATTGAATACCGAGAAAAAACCCATGAGATGGGATGGATTATAGACCGGAGCCTCATCCAGTAAAATCAGATTTTGATCTGCACCGCCTCCTCTGACATACATATTGGTCGATCCCTCTCCAAGCGTTTTTACTCCGGGCAATAGCTGAATGGACTTCACCAAATCTACTTCTCCCAGGAAAGCGGGTAAAGATTGAATCTCTCCAATGCTTAATTGTACTTTACCCAATTCAGTAGACATCACCTGACTCCCCGGTGAATCGAAGGACCGGTCGCCAGTGACCACTACCTCCGTTAAATTTTGATTCGATTGTTTTAGGGTAATACTTAAAAGAGTGTCGGCAGCTCCGGAAAAATGAATAGCTTCTGGCAGGTAACCTAAAAAGGAAGCTTTGATTAATTGAGGTTGGGCGGGTAAGGTGAGAGAAAAAAAGCCATAATTATTCGTAGTTGTCCCGGTTAATAAATCCTGCTCCGGAGTCATTTGATCTACGACAATCACGGTAGCACCCGGTAAAATTTCCCCACTGCCTTCATCGCGAATATATCCACTGATGGTCACATCGAAAGCATTCTTCCTTATAATTACCTTGTGATTTCGAAAATCCAATTGGTATGGTGGCGAGGGAAATATTTCATTTAGGATTTCCTCGAGTGAACCTGACCGGATCTGTACCGGACGGTTCAGGTCCAACTGATCATTACTATAAGAAAAGATAGTCCCGGATTCATCACTAAGGTAACTAAGGACATCTTTTAAGGGTGCAGAGGGAATGGGCTGAATGGTGGCCTCCTGACCAAAACCCAGTTGTGATGCCAGTAAGGCAATCCAAATCAATTTCAATTTAGACGAGTTCATGTTATTCGTTTTTACAGCCCTGGCCGGATAGGATAATTTTTGTGTCGTCATTCTTTACTTCCAAAGAAAGAAGCAAGGAAAGTTCTTCGATCACTTCTGATAATTCAGGATGATCAAACCGGGTAGTAATTTCACAACCATCGAGATTTGTTCCTTCCAAAAGGATTTTGCTGTCAAAGTATGCATTGAGAGACGAGACCAGCTTTGCTAGTGGTACCTGATTGAAAATGAGCTTCCCGGTGGCCCAGGTTCCAGCCAGTGGAGAGGCTGCTTTTTCCTCAACGACCGTAGATCTTAAAAAGTCAATTACAGCGGATTCCCCTGCAGATAAAATGACCTTGGTTTCTTCATTACTGGAGGAGGACAGGACTACCTTACCTTCGGTAACACTCACCGATGTTTGCAATGAATCCGTTGACATTTCAAACTCGGTACCAAGTACCGTGACTTTTGATCCGGTTCCGTGAATGATAAAGGGCAGCTCGGGATTGGGCTCCACATCGAAGTAGGACTTGCCCTCTAGTGTCACCTCACGGTAATTACGATTAAATTTTTTGGGATATTTCAGAGTAGCACCCTCAGCAAGATAAACGAGCGTCCCATCCGGTAATTGGTGATTTAATACGGATGAGTCGATTTCAATGACAGCCGGATTTTTAAACCAAAGCACCAGAGTTGAAACCAGAACTAGAGCGATTGCTGCAGCAATTCTCAGGGTAAAATTGATACGGGGCTTCTTTGTTTCAGAGTTACCTGTTCTTATTTTTTCTATCTTTTGGTGAACGGCTGTCAAAGCAGAGGCCGGATCTGTCTGAATCGGTAGAGTTGACTGCGGAGCTATTTTCCAGATCTCCTCCAGTGAGTGGAGCTGTTGCGCCAGGCGGGGATCACTTGTTACTTTTTCTTCAAACCGGGTCTTTTCCTCCGGGCTTAAAGTTCCATTGAGGTATTTACCTATAGTTGTATAGTCCTCTTCAGTAGGTTCAAGATCATCTTTCATAATGCAGTTTAATCATCACCATCAATATCAGAGGGACAATTGAAAAATGCACATCCACCACTTTTTCGCAGACTTTTTTAACAAAAACCAGAAATTAATGCTAAATCTGCTTCTTCGATCATTGGAACTCTGCGATTATTGAGCCTGCCTGGATTTCAACTGGCTTCGCAACAATTTGAGCGCTTTACCGATCTGATTCTCCACTGTATTCGGAGAGATTGAGAGATATTCCGATATCTCTGCCATAGTAAGTCCTTCAAACCGGTTAAGACGAAAGATCAATCCACATTTTGGAGGTAATGCAGCGATAGCTTCTCTCACCGCATCAAGTTGATGATGGAGACCCGATGCTTCTGTATCTGTTTCAACCACCAGAACCGGATCTTCCCGGTGGTCGGTAAGGTCGATTCGCTGCTCGCGTTTGATCCAGTTTATCGTACGCGAAATAGTGGCCCTTCTCAGATAGGTGAAGGGATGGTCGAGATTAACATCTGCTTGTCTTTCCCATAAATAGACAAACAAGTCTTGTACGATATCTTCTGCAACATCCTTCCTTCCGGTCAGATGGTAGGAAGATCGGACCAGAGTCGTGTAGTAATTGATAAAGAGCGAATTGAAAGTTGATTTATCCAGTTCCGGCGTTTTCTAGGTTTAACAAAGCAAAGTAATGGGTTCTGGAGTAAATGTGATGACCTTAAGGATGAATCTGTGACAACCAGAGACTTGTTGTACAGGTTTATCGACTAAAATCTTGGTGACTTTAGGAAATCCGGGCTAGAAGCTTAATAAACAGGATGGAATAGATGGAATGATTCTAAGATAATGGAAAATTATCTTCACACTGCTGGGGTGTTCGCTCAGAGACTCCCTACCGATTTTCAATCATCTGATTGTAGACGAGTTGAGGCCTGAGAGTACCCAGGCGAAGCAAACATTTTGAATTTAATGGATTCGCTATCCGTATTGATTCAAGAGAATCAGGAACGAAACCTTGTCCACCGTTTAAGCCGGATTCTTCTGCCGCTTTCTCGATCAGACCAACACAAGTGAAGGCTCCATTTGCTCCCTTCTGTTGGTCCGGAAGTAATTCATTCGTCAGTGCTGAAAAAGAATGATCTATAAATTGATACCGGGCGGAATTCATGGATTTGATGAAATTGGCCATCTTCGCTGCAACCATGCTGTCGATAGGTATTGCCGCGAATGAAATTGTAGGTGAATTTTCAGATTGCCGCGAATTATGAATGAATGACCTGAAACTATGTTGCCATTGCACTCCAGTCTTCATTTTAACCGGGATATTATTTGTCTGTGCGGGACCGGAAACATAAAAACCCTGGCCATAGCCAGGGTGCATCTCATATACTGTATCTTGATACGCCAGCGCAATATGATCAAATCCAGGAACTTCATCTCCTAAAAAGCCTACAATACCCTCTAGTGAATCTTCCTTTATTTCACGAAAAAGAATGTTGGCTTTACCGGCAGACGGCAGTAGATCCGACCCCAATTTTGCATAACTATCATCATGATGATACTGCCAAAGTCCAAGGACGATCAGGATAATGGAAAACCATCGAATGGTATTAAATTTACTACCAATTTTTTCCATCAGTTTTTTACTAATAGTAAACGTCATCAATAATTCCACTGTCTTCTTTTGGAAGGTGCGTACCGTAGTCAGTACCGCAGCAATTGCCTGAACAGCGTATGAAAGTCTCGGGACACCCAGGACAATCTTGGCCAAAAACCGCGGCACAAGTTCCGGAACAATCTCTTTTATTTTGGCATCGTATCACGATTCCTGGTCTGTCCTTCTTACCCTTCTTCTTCCCCTTTTTCGCATAGGCTTCATAGGTGGTACCAAATAATTTGGTTTGGACTTCAGGATATCGTTTCATAAAAGCTTTCAAGCCTTCAGTATCCGGTCTATCCTGAGGTACCACCACTACAGCAACCTGATCAATGTCATAAAAAACCCATCCCCGGGCTGGATAGATACCTTCTCCTTTTTTAATGCCCCATTCTCCTACCTTACCTGAAAAACTCTTTAGTCCTTTTAAAACCCGCACTTCCTGTGCAAAAGAGGTTGAGGTTGAGATCATCAGAAAAAGGAGCAAAAAATAAAATAGTGATTTCATATTTTTTTGATTTTTTCCAAAAGTATTTCAGGTTTTCTAACCATAAGTCACCCTTCCGGGTGATATTTGAACACTAATTTGGTGAAATCAAAGGGTCCTCCTAAATAGTAGAAATGCAAGTGGTTGGTCATTCTCGAATGTCATCTCGCTGGTTCAATAAGTTGGCAAGGATCGTTGCTTTGATAATTGGATAAAAGTCAAATCCTAAATCCTATATACCCTTTCATAGTTTAATTTTCTGTGCAGGCATTAAAACGTTTTTCCAAATTTCTCTATGAGAAGACTTTTAACCTGAAGATGCGGACTCAATTTATTCGTTTAAAAAGCTTAATGGCATAGAGTATGAGTATAATACCTATGTGTCATTTAATCCTTTTCCCTCAAGTATGTGAGGTCGATATTTTTCTATCCTGGATTCCCTTGTTTTTGACTGTTTGGCTTGAGCGAAATAAAGGAGGTAGCCTCTCTGTCGGCCCGGAGTTAAACCTTCAAAAGCTTCCTTCAATTCGGGACTTTCTTCTAATTTTTTCTCAAATTCTGCAGGCATTTCAAATTCTGAAGTCTTTTTCATTTTTACTTTCAGACCGGCTCTTTCGACTTCAATCGCCTCGTATATATAGTTTTTAAGAATTTCTTTTTGCGCCTTGATTTCCTTTAAACCGGTAAACCGGATCTGGCGGGCTGACTGCACATTTTCTGTTTGTTGAATAAGAATTTCGTCCGTATCATTTAGTAAAGCGCCTTTGTGAAACAGCAGTGCACAATACTCCTTAAATCCATGGATTAAGACCACATTATTGCCCTGAAAGGTATAGCACGGCTTACCCCATTTTAGTCCTTCTTCTAAACCACATTCCAATACGATGGTTCTTAATTCTTCGAACTCTTCACGCCAATTTTTAGCATGATTGAAAAAGGGGTCCACTTTAGGATTCATTATTAAAATAATTTTCGTGCTTCCGGTCTGAAATACCAGGATACAAGAGTCAAAATTAACAATAGAGAAGGTCCGAAAAAATCTTTTGCAGGATCTCCGACAAAAAGATGGGAGATGATTGCACCGGACATTAAAAAGAAAAAACCAGCGTATGCCCATTCTTTCACCAGTGGGTATTTTGGAAGAAGTATGGCAGCGACGCCGAGTATTTTCCAAATCCCTAATATACTGAGCAGATAAACCGGATAACCAAGATCTTCCATCATGTCCACTTCTTCTTCCATCTGGATCAATTGCACGATTCCGGTAGACAGCATTCCCAATGAAAGCCAAAGAGTGGCAACCCAGTAGATGATTTTATTTCTCTTATTCATGATCAATTATTGAAGTTTACTTACAATGCTCTGCAAACGATTATGTGCCATATTAATACCTTGCGCAAACGGCAATTGCAATAGCTGATCCCTGTCTTCTACCGAGCGGAAGATGATTTTCATAGCCAGTTTACTGGTACTCGTAGTCAATTCAGAAAATTCAAGAAATTCCAGTTGCACCGGAAATGGAGTATTCTCCATCTGAAAAGTCCGGGTAATTTTTTGATTTAATTGAATTTCATGAATAACGCCATTGGCTCTGAACACGACATTTCCTTTATCATCGGAAGTCTCAAATTGCCAACTACCGTGTTGTCGGGTTTCCAACTTAAGTACTTTGGTACCCATCCATTGCTCCACGATCTCGGGTTCGATATATGCCTTGAAAAGTAATTCAACCGGCAATTCAAATTCTCGGGTAATCAGGATCTCCTGTTTACCGTCTTCGGCCTGTACTTTGGTTTTGCGTTCCATCTGCTTTCTATTTATTTTTTCTGATATTTTTTCATGACGGATTCCAGTCTATTAAAGCGCTCGTCCCATAATTTTTGGAATGGTTCAACAAAGTCCGCCACTGTTTTCAGGTTTTGCGGATTGAGATGATAATAGATTTCCCTTCCATTCTGTTCCGGCTTTAGCAGTTGACACTCTGTGAGTATTTGCAAATGTTTGGAAATAGTAGGTCTGGCACTATCAAAATGTGAAGCGATCGTGCCTGCCGTCATCGCGTGTGAGGCTACGAGCATTAGAATTGCTCTCCTGGAAGGATCTGCAATTGCTTGAAAAACATCCCGTCTCAGTTTCATGTGTAGCTATTTGACTACAAATATATATGTAGTTATTTAGCTACGCAAATTTTTCTTCTATTACCTTATGAGCGGCTAGATCTTTCATCGACCCGATCTAATTCCTTCAGACTATTAAATCATCTGTTGAGTATCACAAAAACATGGTGCATTCATCTTCCGTTTGCATGACAATTTGGGAAATAGTTTATCTTTTCTATTATATTAGTCTCAAAGGAGAATCCTGATTTAAACATGTCGACCGACCGGCTCCAACACTATTGGCAGACCTTTGTCAGAAAATCTGACAAATATTCATTGCAATGGATATTTCAGGAAATTGTGGGAGATCTTTACCGATATGGATTGAGGTATGTGGGTAATGAAGAGGATGTAAAAGATGCGATCCAGGATGTATTTGTTAATATCTGGACTTACCGGAAAACCCTACCCGGGCAAGTGAACGTAAAGGCTTATTTGCTGGTTTCGCTCCGGCATCAGTTGATCAAAATGAAGGGGTACATCAAGTTTGACCTGCTCACTTCAGATCATGAACGTTTGTTATCCACTGAGGAAGATGAGCCGGTAATTGATCCGGGAATAAAGGAAGCCATTATTTCGAAGGTTAATGATCTACCGGAGAGACAGCGGGAAATTCTTTATCTGAAGTATTTTGAAGAGCTGAGCTATTCCGAAATTGCCCTGGTCCTCAATATTAAATACCAGTCAGTGATCAATCAGGCACACCGTGCAGTTACCAAACTGCGTTCGGATCGCCAACTCGGCAGACTGGTTGCCTTTAAGCTAAATCTGAATCTAAATCATTCCTGACTCTTGTTTACCTTGGATTGAGCCGTGCATCAGGGTGTAGATTGAGCCGGTTTAATTGCCTCCCGGAGCAAATTCAAAAAAAAATGCTGCAGGAAGGGTATGAAAACCCAAAATATCACTCCTTTGAATAACATCGGACCAGCAGCTTCATTTCTGAGCGATATCATCTGATGATTTTGGAGACATGGACCAAGAAAAATTTTTACAGGATCCTTCATTCATCAATTGGGCCACTGGCAAGAATGAAAGGGATATAGATTACTGGGACAATTACCTGGCGAATCATCCTGAGCAAGCTTCTTCCCTAATGAAGGCCAGAGGAGAGATCCTTTCGGCACCTGGCCGTACTGACGGACGCGACGCTCCTGTCCATCTGAACAAGGCCTGGTCTCTGGTGGAGGCGGGGATGCGAAAGTCAGAAAAGCGGATGTTGGTCGGCAAGCTTATGCGTATCGCTTCGGTCGCTGCCGTTCTTGTAGTGGGTGCATTGGCGGTATATCAGTTTGCCGGAAAGGCAGAGATGGTGACAATAGTGACCCGGATGGAATCTACTTCAGCAGGGGAGATCCGCAATATCATGTTGCCTGATGGGAGCATGGTGACACTTAACGGGAATTCTTCAATCCGGTATCCGGAAAACCTCGATGTGGCAAAAGTCCGGGAGGTGGAAGTCACTGGTGAATTGTTTTTTGAGGTCACTCATAATGATTCTCCCTTCCGGGTTCTGTTTAATGGGACTGAAGTAACGGTATTGGGCACCAGTTTTAATGTAAAGGCCCGGACATCGATTCCGCAAGTCAGCTTATTGGAAGGAAAGGTAAATGTACAGGCTCAAGGAGGTGATCAGGTGGTCCTGCATCCCGGTCAGACTGCTGTGATTGATTCAGCCATCACCGTGACCGATGAAGATGTGGCGGCAATAGCCAGTTGGAAGAATTATGTCTGGACTTTTAAAAATACACCTGTAGCTCATTTGATTGAGCGGCTTGATCACGATTTTGGGCTGGTGGTCAAGGTTGAAAGTCCTTTAATCATGGAACGAAAAATCTCAGGTAATTTATCTACTAAAAACCTGGATGTATTGTATCAGGCATTGGAATCAATCCTTGATATAAGAGTGCAAAAGGGAAAGGGTGTCATAACTCTGGTTCAAAAGTAATAGTATGAAACGGCAGATTCACATTGTTTTATTCCTATTTATATCCGGTGGGTCTCTTTGGGCACAGCAGGATGGTGAACCGATCGCCGTCACTACAGCCGCCCCCCGTGAATCGCTCGAAACCACCCTGGAACATATCATCCGGAAAAAAGCCATCAATATTCTCTTCGAAGCCGCTCTGGTAGAGGACAAGTTTACCCCGGGAAATCTTGATTTCGATCAAAGTGCTGAAACTTTGCTTGTTCAGGCTCTGAAGGAATTTCCGATTGATTTTGAAAGACTGGATGGAAGGAATTATGTACTTACCAGAAAACAGGAACTTGAAGTCACACATTCCCCGAAGGTTGCCGCGATCAAAGAGGAGGCAACTGCCTCCGACGAAGAAGACCTGGAAAAAACTGTAACCGGAAGCGTACATGACGCCTTTACGGGTGATCCGTTGATCGGGGTGTCTATCTCCATTAAAGAATATCCCTCGACAGGAGGCAGCTCAGACATTGATGGCAGCTTTTCCCTGCAGGTACCAGACGATGCCACCACCCTTGTTTTCTCCTATATCGGTTATGTAACCCGGGAAGTGCCGATTGTCACCACTGCACCGATGGAAATATTGATGGATGTGTCGGTAAATCAGCTGAATGAGGTAGTGGTAACAGCGGTTGGAATTGAGGCGAACAAACGGGCACTGGGATATTCCATCAGTGAATTGGAATCGGAAGATATTATCAATTCGAATGAAGCTAATCTGGTCAGTGCACTAAGCGGAAAGACGGCGGGTGTCATGATCACCTCCGCCTCTGGTTCGCCAGGTGCCAGTGCAAATATCCGGATAAGGGGTAATAAATCAATAAATGGCAGCAATCAGCCCCTTATCATTGTTGACGGTTTGCCCATTGACAACACTTCGTCTGGCAATGGTAGTGTCGGAGTTGATGTCTCCAACCGGGCTATCGATATCAATCCAAACGATATTGAGACGGTTTCCATTCTGAAAGGTCCCGCCGCGACGGCCATGTACGGTATTCGGGCTGCAAACGGAGCTCTGGTGATCACTACCAAGAAAGGAAAGGAAGGTAAGCCGGTCATAAGTCTGCGCAGCTCGTATGGTATTTCGGAGATCAATAAAACCATTGCCCGTCAATTTACCTACGCCCAGGGTACTTTTATGGGCGGAGAAGCCCTCTACCGCGGACCCGAAACGGGAGAAGCCAACAGTTACGGTCCCCCGCTTTCTGAACTTGAGTTTGACGGTGATCCCAATTATGAGTATGATCGAAATGGGCGTTTGGTACCGTTAGGAACAGGCAATGGTAAACCGGCACTGCTGTATGATCCTGAGGGAGATTTCTTCGACTATGGCAGTACCTTTGATAACAATGTGTCCGTATCCGGAGGTAATGAACGTCTGCGGTATTACACATCGTTAGGATCGCTGACACAGCATGGGATCGTGCCAACTTCCACCTGGTCCAGGCATTCCTTTAAAGGCAACTTCGATATTTCCTTAAACGACCGCTTTACCGTCTCCACGAATACCAGTGTGGTGAAGTCCGGTGGAGATCGAAAAACCCGTGGAAATGCCTTATCGGGGGTTAGCATTGGGCTTTACCGTACACCAATCAGTTTTGACAATGGCAATGGTCTGACAGGAAAAGAGGCGGCAGATTTTCCAGGGGCTTACATCTTTCCGGATGGATTACAACGTGCCTACCGGGGTTCTGACCGGTATGATAATCCCTACTGGTCGATCAACCGGGTTCCTTTTACTGACGATGTAAACCGGGTAATCCAGGGTGTCGGACTCGCCTATCAACTAGCCGATGGCCTCATTCTTTCTTATAAAGTGGGTATGGACCATTATTCTGACAAAAGAAATTCCGCCTGGGATATTCACAGTGGTTCAGAGGTGAATGGCCGGGTCGAATACCGGTCTATTCTGTCTACCGATATTAACTCGGATTTGCTCTTAACCTATGACCGGGATTTAGGTAAAGGATTCGATATCAATGCTACGATCGGACACAATATTTTTAATTCGAACTATAATGTCCGCAATACTAATGGCGTCGAACTTACGAAACAGGGATTTTTCCATATAAGCAATGCTATCAATATCGAATCCAGCGAAACCATCGCCCGGAGAAGATTATTTGGTGTATACGGAGATATAAAACTTGGCTGGAAAAATATCGCTTATTTGAATTTTACCGGCAGAAACGATTGGTCCAGTACTTTACCGGAGCAAAATAATTCTTTCTTTTATCCCACCATCAGCGGAGGTCTCGAATTTACGGAACTGCTGGGTATAACCGATCATCCTATTCTTTCCTATGGTAAAATTCGCGCCTCTTATGGCCAGGTCGGAAATGATGCCGGTATTTATCTGACGGAAAATTATTATCAACAAGCGGCTGCGGATGGCGATAATTTGCTGCCGGCTAATGATTTTCCCGGATTTGGTACCAATGCATTTGAACGTTCACTTGTACTGGGCAATGCCGATCTGAAGGCAGAAAAAACCACGACCATCGAATTGGGAGCCGATTTAAAACTTTTTAAGGGCCGGCTGGATCTCGATTTCACCTACTATAAGGCTACCACTACTGATTTGATCGTGGAAGCACAGGTCTCCGCTGCTTCGGGATTTACCATTGCACCGGTGAATGCCGGAGAAATTCTGAATGAAGGGATCGAAGTGGTGCTTGGTCTCACGCCGTACAAAACAGAAAATTTCCGGTGGGATCTGGATTTAAATTTCACAAAATCTAAGAACATCGTCACTGAATTACCCGAAGGAATTGAACAGATATCCCTGGCTACATTTTCGGCTCTTTCCTCTCTTATTGTGGAAGGTGAGCCATATGGAGTTTTGGTAGGGACAGCCTACAAACGTAATGAATCTGGTGAATTGGTTATAGGCGCTGATGGCTGGCCTTTGGTCAATACTGAGCAAATAAAGGTGGGAAATCCAAATCCGGACTGGATTGGGGGTCTCCGTAATAGCCTCTCCTACAAAGGGTTGGTACTTACAGCTTTACTCGATGTACGAAAAGGCGGTGATATCTGGAATGGTACCAAAGGAGTTTTGGATTATCTGGGAGTTGGGTTTGAAAGTGGTCGTGATCGTGAAGTGACCGGCTTTGTATATGACGGAGTGACGGAAAGCGGTGAAAGGAATACGGTACCTGTAGATTTTGCAAATCCTGCCAATGGTACCGGAGGAATTAAATGGCGTAGGAATGGTTTCCTGGGATTGGCTGAAGATAATATTGAAAATGGAGGGTGGGTCCGGCTGAGAGAACTTGCTCTTTCCTACAATTTACCCCAGAAATGGATAACCAAGTTGAAGTTAATCGGAGCTGGCATCAGCCTTAGTGGACGCAATATCTGGCTTAAGACGGATTACAGTGGAGTCGATCCCGAGACAAATCTTCGGGGTGATTCCAATGATACCGGTTGGGATTATTTTAATCTTCCCAATACCCGGTCCTACACCTTTTCATTAAATCTAAAGTTTTAAGCCATGGATTTGAAACAGGAAAAATGGACAATGGGACCGAACGTACATAGAGTGGGGATTTCCCTGGGTTTAGTCATCCTTCTGTTTGGATTTCTGCAATGTGAGTTCGATGATTTGAACATTGATCCAACCAGACAGAATGATGCGAGCGTAAGAGAAATACTTCCAACGGCGATGGTTCAGACTCTTCGCAATACACTGAGCATTGGGGGGCGGGTAGCAGGTACCTTGGTCCAACATTTTGAAGGGACCGAAGCCCAACCGCTCAGCTATAATAATTACCTGGTGGATGAGCAAACCCTCTCTGACTTCTGGGAGACCGGACTTTATGCCGGGGCCATGAAAGATTGCCGGATTATTATTGACAAAGCCATTGCCAATGACCAGCCGCATTATGAGGGTATTGCCAAGGTCCTGATGGCGTTTAATCTGGGTATTGCCACCAGTTTTTGGGGTGATGTCCCCTTTAGCCAGGCACTGTTGGGAACCGAAAGTCTGAAGTCTTCTTATGATACCCAAGAGGAAGTGTATGGCAGCATTCTGCAGCTACTGGATGAAGCAATCATTGCTTTCCAGAAACCTGCTTCCATCGGTGGACCCACCAACGATGATCTTATTTTTGGAGGTATCCCGGATCGATGGATAAAGACCTGTCATGCCCTGAAGGCACGTTACTTATTGCATCTATCGGCCAAGGATCCGTCGAATCTTGCCCAGGTCCTGGAAGAGGTCAGCCAGGCCTTTGTTACTGCTACAGAACAACCGGATCTTTACTTTGGAGATAGTGATAATGAAAGCAATCCTCTGGCATTGTTTGGAAAGGAACGCCCTCAGCAAATTGAGATAGGCGTAGCATTAAAAAACCTGATGGAAAATACCAATGATCCACGCCGATCCAAATACTGGGTAGAAGTCCAGGATAAAGATGAAGTGTATCTTGCCGATAATACCGATCTGATCCGGGCTCAGAGGAATTCTCCGGTTCCCCTGATTTCTCTCAGCGAGTTACTATTTATCCAGGCTGAAGCCCTGGTGCGCACTGATGCCTCTAACTCTGCCCAGATTTTCACCCGGGGCATCATTGCCAGCATGGAAGATTGTGGAATCATTCCCGCGCTCTATAATCCTTATCTGGCTTTTAACGGAGGGTTGTCAAGTTCCCTCTCTCTCGACGAAAAAATTGGAAAAGTAATCAATCAAAAATTTATTGCATCCTATGGTATTAATCCACATGAAGCGTGGATTGACCAACGCCGCACCGGCTACCCACGGCTCGAAGTACCGTCCAATGCAAATGCAAGTCTGAATCCATCACTGATTATACCGAAAAGGGTGCTCTATCCGATCAGCGAACGTACTACAAACTACGACAACTATCAAGAAGCGATAGACCGTCAGGGAGGGCATTTGATGGATGTTACTCCCTGGTTATTTAAGTAAATCGAATAATGCGAATCACAAAATGTGTGTATCATGAGAAAAAAATTACTAAAGTTTCTATTCCTGACAGCACTGGTATTTCCTTATACCCTGTCAGCCCAAATCTCCGACCTGATCTTTTCCGAATACAGTGAGGGATCATCTTTTAATAAATACCTGGAACTATACAATGGAACCGGCCAACCGGTAGACCTAAGTCAGTATAGTATCTGGAAAATCACCAATGATGGATTTTGGTTTGAACGTGATTTTCCTCTCTCGGGATTTCTTCTGGAGGGAGAGACCTATCTGATCGTTCACGAGGATGCTGACTCATCACTGCTAGCCCTGCGTGACACCATTGGCCCTCCGGGCATAGACTTTGCCCTCTTTAACGGGAACGAGGCTTATGCCATTGTAAAAATTATCGATGGAGATACTTCTTTTGTCGATGTCATTGGGGTAGAAAGTGGAATGGACACTCCGGAAAATTGGGATGTTGCCGGAGTGACGGGAGCCGGTGCGGAGCACACCTGGATCCGCAAACCAGATGTTTGTATGCCTAATTCCGATTGGGCAAGCAGTGCCGGCACGAATGAAGATGATAGTGAATGGATTGTCTTTGATCAGGACTACTGGGCAGATGCCGGCCAACACACAACAACCTGTACGCCTCCTCAGGTCGACCTGACTTACGAGCTGTTTTTCAGCGAATATGGTGAGGGATCGGATGACAACAAATACCTGGAGCTGTATAACGGAACCGGATCGGATATCGATCTCAGCAATTATACCATCTGGAAAATAATCAATGAGGGTAATTGGTTTGAACGCGAATTCCCACTGGTGGGGATGCTGCCCCATGATTCAACCTATACCATTGTGAATAAGGATGCCGGTCCGGAACTGACTGCTCTCCGGGATACTACCGGTCCGATTGATCCGGAATTTACCCTCTTTAACGGTAATGAGGCTTTCGCCCTGGTGAAAATCACCGGACCGGATTCCACTGACCGCATGATCCTGGATGTAATTGGTGTTGAGACCGATACAGTGGTCCCTGAAAGTTGGGATGTTGCAGGAATCATTGGAGCCGGAGCAGAACATACCTGGATAAGAAAGTCGACGGTTTGCGGACCAAATTCAGATTGGGCGAGTAGTGCCGGCACTACTGCCGATGATAGTGAATGGATCGTTTTTGACGCAGACCATTGGGACGACGTTGGCACCCATACTTTTGCGCTGTCACCTGCTCCGGAGTTCGACGCGGTACCGGCATCAATGTCAGTGACTTGTGGAAATGTTCCGGATTCGGTCCCTTCCTTAAATGTAACATACTTTGGTAAAAATGGGTTGCAGAATACCGTCGCGGTGCAGGCCCGGACCAGTGGTGGATATGATCAGTGCGGAGGTAAAATAGATTACTTGTGGGCCTTCACCGATGAATGTGGTAAATCGGCTGCCGTGAAGCAATCGATCACCGTTGAACCGATTCCACAGGCCCAATTCATGGATGTTCCTGCCGACATTACAGTCGATTTTGAAGATATTCCTGCTCCTGATTCGTTAAGCTACAGCAATGGAGAAACAGACAGTTGTGGAATTTCTGGAAGTGTTATGCCGGTAGTGGTAGACAATTCTTCTCCCTGTGGAGGTTCGTTGACCTATACCTGGTCTTATACCGATGATTGTGGCCGAACGACTACCGCCAGTCAAAAAATTACTGTGAATGGAGAGGGAGGAAAAGCAACGGAGCTATTCTTTTCTGAGTATGGAGAAGGTTCCGGAAATAACAAATACCTGGAATTGTACAATGGAACGCCCACTGAGCTGGATCTCAGTAATTACACTATCTGGAAAATAACGAATGACGGAAATTGGTTTGAAGCCGAATTTCGAATGACCGGCATTCTGGGGTCTTGTCAGACTTATCTTATCGTCAACCAGGAGGCAGATGCCACACTCGCTGCTTTAGCTGACACCACCGGTCCTACCACGCCAAACTTTGCGCTCTTTAATGGGAACGAGGCCTTTGCGTTGGTAAAAATCACTGGTCCGGATTCTACTGATCGACAGATTTTGGACGTCATCGGGGAAGAGAGCGGAGACACCGCTCCGGAAAACTGGTCGGTTGCGGGCGTGGAAGGTGCAGGGGCAGAACATACCTGGGTACGGAAGTCTACTACGTGTGGTCCGAATGCAGATTGGGCTTCCAGTGCAGGTACGAATGCTGAAAACAGTGAATGGATCGTCTATGATGCCGATTATTGGGATGATGCAGGTAAGCACAATAACGAATGCTCCGGAATGGGAGAATTTTCAGATGCCACGGAGCTTTTCTTTTCCGAATATGGCGAAGGGTCCAATAACAATAAATATCTCGAGCTTTACAACGGCACCGGCAGTGATGTCGACATGAGCGGCTACACCATCTGGAAGATAATCAATGAGGGAAATTGGTTTGAAAGGGAGTTTGAGCTGGAAGGAGTGTTGCCTGCTGGTGAAACCTATCTGATTGTGAACCAATCCGCTGATGAATTTCTCGCCACTATCAGAGATACAACCGGACCCGTGACTCCCGAGTTTACATTGTTTAATGGCAATGAAGCTTATGCCCTGGTCAAGAAGACCGGGCCAAATCCGGAAGATCGGGTGATACTGGATGTGATCGGAACGGAGAGTGGCGATATGGTCCCTGAACCCTGGGACGTCGCCGGAGTGATCGGGGCCGGTGCAGAGCATACCTGGATACGAAAACCAACCGTCTGCGGGCCAAATGATAATTGGCCATCCAGTGCCGGCTCAAGTCCTGAGAACAGTGAATGGATCGTTTTTGACCAGGATTACTGGGAGGATGCAGGTAAGCATACTTTTCAATGTCAGATGGTTCAGGCAGATTCGGTCTCTGTAACCTTCAGAGTGGATATGAGCCAGGTCACAGTATCCTCAAACGGCGTACATATCGCCGGTGCTTTCCAGGATTGGGATCCGGCTGCAACTCCCATGAATGATGATGATGGGGATAATGTCTATGAGTACACCGTTAGCTTGCCAGCCAATATGACTTATGAATACAAATTTATCAACGGAAATGACTGGGGGATGGATGAGGCAGTTCCCAGTGCCTGTGCCCAAAATAACAATCGTTTTGTAGAAGTGGGGTCACAGGATATGGTGCTTGACGCCGTCTGTTACGCTTCTTGCGGGGCATGTCTGGGTGTATTCAATGTTACCTTCCGCGTCGATATGAAAGCTGAAACCGTTTCGGAAAATGGAGTACATCTGGCCGGAAATTTCCAGGGCTGGGATCCGTCCGCGACGGAAATGTCGGACATGGACGATGATCAGATATATGAAGTAACCCTCGCATTGAGTGGTGGAAATACGTATCAATATAAATTCATTAACGGCAACGCATGGGGTGAGGACGAATCTGTACCGGCCGAATGCGCCATGGATAATAACCGGGTCCTTGAGTTGGATACGGCTGATCTGATCACCGATGCTTTCTGTTTCGGCAGCTGTCTGGCATGTGATGCCAATAGCATTCATGATATTCAGTTGGAAAAGACATTGAGTTTGTTCCCCAACCCCAATAATGGAGTTTTTGCACTTCACTTTAACCTCACTGAGGCAGATCGATTGCGTGTATCCACCTATAATAGTCTGATGCAAAAATTAAGTGAATCCAATCATAATCTACCAGGTGGACAAAATACCTTGAAGATGGATATGGATAAAGTAACCGGATTGATTTTCGTGAAGATTGAAACCAGCAAAGGTATTGTAGTCCGGCAGGTAGTTATTGAGTAATGTAGATTTTCTTTCATATTCCAAAGTCCGGTGATAGTAGCCAAGATCACCGGACTTCTTTTGCTTTATCCGGATACTTCATTATGAAGCACCTCTGTACAATTATTTTTCTTTTCTGGCTTCCATTCACCGGATTGTCACAACGCACCCTATTTGGTAATCTGGAAAATTATCTGAGTGATTACGTCGCTACGTTACCAGTATCAGGATCAAATGTTTACCGGGATCCAGCCGAAGCTGACCGTCTTAATCTCGGCAATGCAACAACGATGATCATGAACGGTGACCTGAGTGAGGCACAGGAAATAGCAATGTTGTCGGGGTATGAGGTTATTCGCTACATCGACAACAGCCAACTGAGTAATCGCGAATTCTACGGACTGCAACCACAACCTGGCAGTTCCAACTATTGGGGAATTTTATTTCTAAATCCACATGCATGCATTGATGTGATTCTGCAATGCCCTCATCCCAGGTTTGATAGTAATACCGGTCTGCAGGGAGCCTATATCTTCACCCATCTCGATGCGAAAGGACTAATGATAAGCGGCACCCACCGTTGCAATAGTATTGCACCCACTGATTGTGATGGTACCACCTCCGTGTGCGGCAGCAGTAGTGCTTACCGGATATCCGATATTGCCCATAACACCGAAAGTTTGTTCCAAACCTATACCGAAGCCTTAGCTGAGGATTCAGCCACTTATTTTATCCAATTGCATGGATTTGCCAAAAACTCCGGTGATCCCAATTTGATTATTAGCAATGGAACGCGCCAAACACCTCAGGAAGATCCCATCGCTGATATCCGGAATGGACTATGGACTGTCGATCCGGATCTCACTTTCAAGATCATTCATATCCACACGGATTGGACCAGGTTGACTGCATTTACCAATACGCAGGGCCGGTACCTAAATGGAAGCACTGATCCATGTTTCCAAAATGCTTCTGCATCTACTGGGCGGTTTATCCATATTGAGCAGGAATACGACCGTTTCCGGAAGGATGCGAGTGGCTGGGAATTGATGCGCAGGGGATTGGAAGAGGCCTTCGAATGCCAGGTATCGACCAGTCAGGTGGAAATTCAGGAAGAACTCGACATCAGGATCATAGCAAGTGATGATCAATTTGTCGCTTATTTCCAGGATGATCGGATGAAATGGATCAATGTATTTACAATGGATGGACGCCGTATTCTCTCCGGGCCATTGGTCGATGGTGCGGTCTACCGGGTTCCGGATCAGATGATGCTGATTATTTCCATCAGCGATCTGAATAGCGGTCAGCTTCTCCTGGGCCGGAAAATCTGGATTCCCTAGTATCGTCAGTCTTTTTCTTGTTTTCAATAAACGATACGTCTTCACTCCCGGGTGGTAGGACTGAAACATTGGTGTCTACTAAAACCTTGACCGTAAGCACTAAATCGCTATCTTAAGTAATCCAAAAAGATTTTATTATGATGAGATGGTCCCTTACCTTGATGATGGTAACCTGGTTATTACCGATAATGGCACAAAACAGAATTGTTGGAAAAACTTTTGCCTCCCGCTCGGAGGTTTTGGCCCAAAATGGGATGGTTGCTACGTGTCAGCCGCTGGCATCCAATGCCGCTCTTGATATCTTGAAAAAGGGAGGAAATGCCATTGATGCCGCGATTGCTGCTAACGCCATGTTGGGATTGGTTGAACCCCACAATTGTGGGATCGGTGGTGATTTGTTTGCTATTGTGTGGGATGCAAAAAGTAAAAAACTCTATGGCTTGAATGCCAGTGGACGGTCACCAAGAGATCTTAACGCAACCTATTTTAGAGAACGGAATATGGAGTATGTACCATTTTCCGGTCCACTGAGTATCTCAGTTCCCGGCTGCGTTGATGGTTGGGCTATGTTGCACAAGAGATTCGGCAAGATGGCGTTAGCTCAAATCCTGGATCCGGCTATTTTGTATGCAAAAAATGGATTTCCGGTGACTGAGGTTATTGCGGCAGAAATGGAATCCAGCGTTGGTTCACGAGATGAACGACCCGAGTTCCGAGAGACCTACATGCCCGGGGGTAAAATTCCTCAAAAAGGCGAAATATTTACGAATGCTAATCTCGCCAGCGTATATGAACAGATTGCCAGTGGGGGAAGGGACGCTTTCTATCAGGGTAAAATTGCCAGTACCATTGCCGGATATATCCAGGACAATGGAGGGTTTATTTCTGAGGAAGACCTGGCAAACCACACTTCGGATTGGGTGGAGCCGGTAAGTACCAATTACCGGGGCTATGATGTGTGGGAACTCCCGCCAAATGGTCAGGGAATTGCAGCCCTGCAGATGTTAAATATTCTTGAGGGATATGATATTGCATCAATGGGTTTTGGATCGGCGGAATATTTGCATGTATTGACAGAGGCTAAGAAATTAGCCTTTGAGGACAGGGCCAGGTTTTATGCCGATATGACCTTTAACGACATTCCTGTGCAAGAGCTTATTTCCAAGCCTTATGCGGAAAAAAGAAGAGCACTGATTGACCCCGACCGGGCTGCCGCACATTATCCGGCCGGAGAAATTGAGCGGGGAAATACCACCTACCTTACCGTCGCCGACAAAGAAGGTAATATGGTGTCGCTGATCCAAAGCAATTATGCCGGATTTGGATCGGGTATGTGTCCTCCCGGATTGGGATTTGTCCTTCAAAACAGGGGATCGATGTTTAATGTCAAGGATCCCAGGCATTTCAATTACCTGGAACCGGAGAAACGTCCTTTTCACACCATTATTCCCGCATTTATAACCAAAGAGGGACAGCCTTATGTAAGCTTCGGATTGATGGGAGGGGCGATGCAGCCACAGGGTCATGCTCAGATCGTCGTAAATCTTATCGATTTTGGGATGGATTTGCAGGAAGCTGGAGATGCTCCGCGCATGCGCCATACCGGTTCTTCCCAGCCTATGGGCTCAGAAATGAATGATGGTGGCATTCTTAATCTTGAAAATGGCTTTGACTATGAAGTGATCAGGGATTTGATGCTTAAAGGCCATACTGTCCAATTTTCTGTTGGAAGCTATGGAGGTTATGAAGCCATTAAGTGGGATGCGGAAAACAAAGTGTATTACGGTGCTACGGAGTCACGAAAAGACGGTCAGGCAGTGGGTTTTTGAAAGGTCAGGATATGGTGGAAGCACCTAACCTCCTGGCAATATTTCAGGGAATCAATACGGAGAAGATAAACGGTGGCACAAAATTAAAGATGTATCCCTGCGGAAGTTCCACCGGTGCATTTTCGACCGCATCACCAATTTGTTGGATGGTGTCACCCAACATCGAATTTGAGATTGCCTCCGAAATGCTCCCAAACGTCTGCATGGAGGATAAATTCTGATAGGGCTGGGTGAAAAAACCTCTGATCTCTCCCCCTGGGTAAGTAGTCGTGTGAATATTAAAATAGGCCTTTCCTTCATTGAATGCATTTTTAAGTGCAGAGAATGCCCCAGCGGCTGTTCCTCCATTGGCAGTGAGATAAGCAGAACTAAAACTCGATGCCAGATCCATATCAAACGTCATGTCATATGATCCACTACTCACTCCCTGGGGAAATCCGGGGAAACTCGGTGTCGGTGTGGCTACCCCTGCAGTTCCTGTTCCCGCCATGGCAGTGGCTGCATGAATATGAGCTACCGTAGTGGTTCCTTCCAAGTCATTAAAACTAGTCTCTACCCGCATGAGGTTGTTAGTGATGGTCACTTTTGCACTGCCGGTTCCCGGGGATGTATTCGAGGGTGATTGATTTGGCCCGGAAAGGGTATTGACTTTATAAATCTGACCACTTGCTGGAAAAAACATCGCCAGTAAAACTCCGCCAAAGAGGATTCTTATAAATGATTCTTTGAGTGTCCGGTATATGCAACTCATCTCCTACATTAAAAAATGTATTTCAATGTACACTATTTTCAAGGCAGTTGTTGAGAGAAAAACGAAATAAATCCGGACAGAGAAAAACAGTATGGGTTTCCACAGTCATTTGACCAGTAAATAACCGGCAAAATTGCGTGCGGTTAATTGATTTATTGACTTTCCACAGCGATTGAAAAGTTGGTAGGTAACCCTATATTTTGATATTAATGGTCTAAGTAAAAAATTGTTTTATGCTATTTTTTCCGGTGATCTTTGATTTTTTTAAACGTCCTGACCATTTTACCAAATTCCCGGTCTCTCTTTCTTTTTTCAGCCAATGTCATTTCAAAGTGCTCTCGTTCTCTCTCTAATTTGAGATAGTTTTCATGGGCATTGGGGTCCAGATCGCCATTTTCAACCGCCTGTAGTATTGCACAACCAGCCTCATTGGTATGGGTACAATCTTTAAATCGACAATTTTGTGCGTATTGCAGAAGCATGTCAAAAGTTGCGTCCACGCCAGTCGCCGAGTCAAGAATCCCTACTTCGCGCATGCCGGGATTATCGATCAGAATCGATCCGTTTGCCAGCAAAATCAATTCTCGGTGGGTGGTTACGTGCCGGCCTTTCTGAGTACTGCTGCTGATGGCGTTTGTTTCCATCATCTCCCGGCCGGAGAGCTTGTTCACCAGGGTGGATTTGCCTACTCCGGAAGATCCCAATAGACAGTAGGTTTTACCAGGTAACATTTGATCCATCAATGCAATGATACCCTCACCGGTTTCATTACTTATTGCGCTCACCGGTACCTTTTCGATGCGTTTATTAAGCTCTTCCAACATTACGGTCAAAGCATTTTGATCAATGAGGTCTATTTTATTGAGTAGAATAATGGGGCTTACCTTTGCCGAATGACAAATCGTGAGGTATCGTTCTATTCGATTTATGTTAAAATCCCGGTCAACTGCCTGGACGATGAAGGCATAATCGACATTAGTGGCAATGATTTGTTTTTCGGCGTGTTTTCCTACCGCCTGCCGGGAAATAATCGTTCTTCGGGGTAGGACAGCATGAATAAGGGCCTTGTCATCGTCATAGGGGGATATTGCTACCCAATCGCCGACGGCTGGAAAATCCGAACGATTTTCAGCAGAATATCTTAATTGTCCTATAATCTCTGCCTGATATTCGTGATCTCCGGTCCTGACTATATATCTTTCTTTATGTTCGTTGACAATTCTACCGAATTCGTAATGCTTAAAACCCTGCTCTTTACGAAAAAGATCCCAACCGGAATCATACCCCAGTTCTTGAAGTGTCATGGTCTTCAAAATTTCCGTCCGGTAAATTACTAATAAATCAAAGAAACGAACCAGGGTCAGGCAAGCGCGGGATGCTTTCTTTGCTTTTCTGAATCCGATTTTTCTGTTCTGGTTTTAACTTTCTCTTTGTGCACTTGTGGAATTTTAAGGAAGAAGGTGAGCACCATGGCCACCAGGCAGGCACCTGCTGCAGCTAAAAAAGGGATTAACCAGAAATCGATTCCTGAGAAGTTTCCCGAGGCATCCTTCACCATGCCCGCAAGTAGGGGACCGAAAATACCGGCGAGACCATAGGCGAGAAATACCCATCCATAGTTTTCGCCCACATTTTTCTTACCAAAATAAACTGCGGTTGCCGCTGGGAAGAGGGCAAAGTTTCCTCCGAAATTTAAACCGATGATCGCGGCGGCAAAGATCAAACCGGTAGCCGACTGGCCCAACCAGAAAAAGAGGGTCATCATCACTGCCTGAGATAACATCATGATGCGAAGGGTCTTCTTTCTCCCTAATATATCGGAAAGACGACCATACAGGATACGTCCCAGACCGTTCATGATTGCATAAATTGCCATCGCAGTTCCGGCCGTGGCGGAAGCATTGATGGCTTCCCTGGCAGATAGAGCATCGATCCCGAAAAGTTTAATACAATAAATCACCATCAGTCCTGCAAATGCAGAAAGAAGGAACATACTGAATAATAATCGGAATTGCACGGTATGAAGCATCTCGGAACCATGAAGGTCCACAGACTCAAAATTCGGATCCAAAGTATCGGTTTTCGGGTCCCAACCTTCCGGAATATAGTTGGGTGGAGGTAACTGCATTACCAAAGAACCCAGCACCACCCCGATGACCAGGATAAATCCGTAGAATATAAACGTACTCTCCAATCCGGGTAAATCGAAAAGGGAAAGGTTCTGCAGGAGTCCACCTCCAAACCAGGCCCCGGCTGCTTTAATCCAGAAAGTGGCACCAAAACCGAATCCAGCTACTGCGAGCCCGGAAACCAAACCTACTTTGTCCGGATACCAGCCAATACCCACCTTCAGCGGAACTGCATAAGCCAATCCAATGCCGGCTCCACCTAAAACTCCAATGCTCAGAAGTAAGCTGAGGAAATGTCCACCGGAGAACCCGGAAATGACATATCCCAGACCCAGCATCAAGCCACCGATTGCAGTCAGGATCTTGGTTGGAATTTTTTGCATAAGTCTGCCTGAAACGATCATGAAAATTGAGAATGTAAATAGACCGATCGAGAATATCCAGGCTGACTGGGAGGCAGTAAATCCTCTGCCTCCGTCTTCAATTGATGTAGATAAGGGAATCGTAAAAACAGACCAGGCATAAATAATACCCAGACATAATTGTATCAACATACCCCCAACAATAACCAACCACCGGTTCTTAAAAGTAATCTTCATAGGTATCTTTTTTTTTGCTTAGAAAAATTGGTAAGTAGGGGTTATCACCTTCGATAGTCATACTCTAAAGTTTTGTTCGTGTAGCGCTGGTATTGATTTATATTAATACTGCCGGAAAACTGATGTCGGAAGTTCCTTGGTGATTTTAATCAACGCGTTTTCACAAACAAAGACCATTGAAATCAAAATCTATTGATTTCCAATCAGATCTAAGAAAATTTTAAAAGTGTAAATGCGAGAAATAACTATTAAAGGCTAAAGGTAATCGGTGAAAGATCGCAGGGGAATGACTTTTATCAATACTTCCTAATGATAATGGTCAATAAAAGGAAAGACAGATGACCTTTTTACTTGTTTATTGCCACAGGGTATGAGTTTTCCTCTGATATTCCGGCGCAGGAAAGTATGTAATAACGAGGTTATATTTAGGTATATTTGCTTACAAAATCGCGCATTGGTGAAATATTATCCGGCCCTGATAGGATAATGTCAAAATTTGTTTTTGTTTTTTCAAACTGGAGAAATATTTGATAGAATCCCTAACTGAATTGATCACTTTCAGTGTAATATCGGGAGTCAACCCGGGTCCAACCTTAGGTTTTATCCGATACCATTGCGTCGTTTTCAGGCAAAGCCAAATAGCACTGGAAATACAAAAACTACGATGACAATCCAGATCCAGTAAATAGGCAGAAAACGGGCAATAATGTTTTCCACGGATAATAACGCTTGCGGGTTCTTAATCGATTTAAAAAGACCAAAAGCTACAAGAGTCAGATTGATAATAATCAGCATATTACTCGCCAGGACGGCGATCCGGTTGGGCGTGATACCCCATTCGGAGATTCTGAAAAGAATGGCGGACAATGCAATTCCGTTCAGGACAATTGTTGTCAGCGAAAGGACCAAAAGCAACCAGTTGTTTAGCTTGTTTCCTGTATTGATCGATGTTTCTGAGATAGAAAAAAGAATAATTGCCATGACACCGATGAGGAGGAGATTAAAGATCAGGAGAAATTCCCGGTCATTGTAGGGATCCTTTCCGGTATAAATAATCGCAATGAGATAGGTGATAATCATCACCAATACCAATGGGGTGAATACCCTGGCAATGACAGGTGAAACATTTTTTACCAACTGTGGATTGGTCCGGACCAGGTAAGTGCCCACAACCGGGGCAGCGGCGGCTCCCCAAATGGCAACATTAGCAAAGTAGAATTCCTCAATGTTAAGATTAATTAGTTCGAATAGTCCAACGGTTACGGCAGATAGCACTCCACCCGCGATCAGTAGAACGGTGGTCATAATCAGAAGATCTCCATTAAATCGAAGAAAATCAATTCTTCGGGAAAGGATCCCGAATTCATTTCCGGTAAAAGTGAAGCCCAGAATACCCCACGTGAATATTGGCAGATGAATGCATGCCAGAACCAGGGTATCGCTCGCACTATTTATCGGTAAGATATTGATATAGATCACTGAGATAACTAGCAAGAGGCCGATGAATATCGATTTTTTAATATTTAAAGATTCTTTCCGGGCAAAATATATCATCATGGCTGGAAAGACAATAAAAGCGAGGTTACGAGGATAGAAATAATTTTCATCCAGATCGAAAAGGAGGGGAATCCTGGCGATCAATCCGGCGATAAATGACAAGGCAAGAACCCAATAGAGTTCTTTAGGCGTGCCCCAGGTGATTCCTGTATGATCAAAGTTTAGTCGTTCATTCCAGAATTGGGCAGACTGATTATCCTGGATTTCCGGAAATAGCTGATCAAACGTTTTTTTAAACTGGAGCTTATTATTCCGGTATAATTTTTCGAGCTCCCGGGGGTTTTGTAAATTCATTTTGATTTGCTCAATCATAGTTTAATTATTTCAGGTTCTATATCATGTATTCAAAAAAGCTAAGTGCTTTGCGCAGCACCTTTGTTGATTTTAACCTCCTTTAGATCATATAAAACCGCTTTGAGATCTATTCTTATAAAGAGCTTTGAAATAGAGTTTTAAAAAAAAATTATTTCTGTGATTCAATAAGTTTTTCCAACGTTGCCAAATGGTCATCGAAAGCCTTTTTACCCACCTTTGTGATGAAATACCGGGTATTGGGTTTTCGTCCGATAAATGATTTTTGCACCTGAATAAATTTTTCTTTTTCCAATGCTCTTAGGTGGCTGGCCAGGTTTCCATCCGTTACACCTAAATATTCCTTTAGAGCGTTAAAATCCAGTGATGCATTTACCGCTAGTATCGACATAATACCTAAGCGGACCCGGCTTTCAAACGCTTTATGCAATCCATCAATAATCGTCTTCACCGCTCGTATTTACTGTGTATGTAAATTCCATAAATCATGTTCATCAATCCAAAGCCCAACGCCCACATCAGCAGGCTGTGTTCAGTAAAGTATGCGGCTATTAATCCCAGGCATGCTTCAATGATGCCTAAATAGCGCACCTCCCGGAATGTGAAGTGTCCGGCATTATAGAGGCCGAGGCCGTAGAATATCAAAGTCAAGGCGGGTAAAAATCCAATGAGTCCCTTGGTGATGAATATCAGTGATAGCAGCCCTCCGGTGATCAACGGCATAGCCATGTTGGTCATCATGCGTCGGGAAGTTGGATTCCAGGCTGGCTCGGACCGTTTTGCCGCCTTAAGGTTCGAAAGTAAGATGGCAGTGGCAATTGCCAGTGTCAGTATGGAGCCGGCTAAGATCAGAAGACCGGACAAGTTGAA
>JAGQWZ010000054.1 GCA_020436835.1 Saprospiraceae bacterium
AACAAGCGCATCCAGTAACCTGCGATAGCTTACCGTCGTAAAATCTCTCATGTCGATGACGGGTTATCTGGCCCTTAATATGGTTTTACAAATTTCATTTGGTGCTTTTCCGGAATCCCTGGTTGCTCTAAGAACCAACCTGGGCGAAATGGAGCTTTTGAATTGGCTTATACAGTAAAGTTTGAGCTTCATCGATCGATCGTACTGCCATCGAGCGAATTTCACAAGACTTGAGAACCTGGTCAAAATATTCAGGTGAACACCCATATTGGGTATATTCTTTCTGGACATCATGGGTGTGGAATATGATCCATGCATTGTGATGCAAGGCCATATCCAATTTATGTTCAATATCCTTTATACTGTATTTTTGCTCGTACAGCTTTATGGATTTCAGGTTTGCCATATCCACATTTCCAAAGTTGAGACCTGGCCTGTTTCCTCTGGCAGATAAAAACTGTTTACCCACGAATTTTTTAAGCGGATAGGTTTCCGACCCAAATGGAAATGAAAAATTCTGAAATTTCATTCCTGGAAATAATTGACTGAGCCGGTGCTGGTTGTATTCAATATCCTGAATTGCCTTTGCCCTGCTTATCTGACTCAGATCGATATGACCGTAAGTGTGACAGCCTATCTCATGACCCTGGTTAACAATTCGCTTTAATTGGGCCAACTGGAAATTCGGTTGTGATTTTAAACCCAGGAATTTAAATGAAACGTAAAATGTACCATGAAATTCCCTTTGCCATAACAGATCGCCGGCATGATCAAAAGTACACCCATAGGAATCATCGAATGTGAAAGATACGATAGGCGCTTTCAGATCTATGGTTTGGTATTTTTGGTAAAACTGCGTGGCAAAGCTTCTACGCATAAATTTCAGCAATCGGTACATCATGAATTATTGGTTTGTTGGTAATTTCTAAATCATTCGTATTCAATAACGGTAACCGGGTCCTGAACCAGGTCAAATGCATCTTTAATTTTATGGGCTACTTTCCGTGTAAAAAGAAGTGCTCCTTCAGGATTAAAATGATCGCGGTCCCCATACCAGGAAGCATGAGTGATGAAGGACATATTTTCCGAATACCGGAACAACGGTATCTGATTCTTCCGGCAATAATTGGCAACATATTGATCGGTAGATGAATTAACCACCTTTAAATTGTAATTCGGAGGGGTAACAATAATCACCTGAACCCCGGCTTTCTTAAACCGGTCCATAAATTCCTCAAAGAGATCAACTGCCTCAGGATTGAGGGGTGCCAGCTCCGACTCGATGGTGAATTCACGTTCTTCCCTGGGATTCACCAGTCCAAACCTTGGCTTCCATCCGTGATCAACCAGCTCGCCGTCAAGATTGTGGAATATATAGGGCCTGAACAGATAATAAAAGCTTGAATTGAATGCATACAAGCGAGATTGGATCAACCATTTCTCAAAAGGAGAAATAGCGTCAATAAACGGTCGTATTTCCGGGTGATCCTGATAAAATGGCCGTAGAAAACCTGCCCGCTCGTATTCGGTAGGCATTTCGAGCATATTATCTTCAACATTAAAGAGTATTAGTTTGGGTGTATAGCGTTTTAGTAAACCTTCCTGAATAATGCGGAAATAAGGTAAACCCTGCCCCCCGCGGCTGGCATTCCAGCATGACATATGCAGTGAATCCTCAATAACGGTTGGCAGATAATCCATTTCTCCGCGAGAATCACCAATGATTACAATATCGTCCTGGCAATCCTCCAGTGAATATTTAGCCTTGTAATACCGGCCATCCGGTGAATGATTTAATGCCAGATCCAAAAGAGCTCCGACACACTGATCAATACCCATCAGGATGACCAGGTAAAGAATGGCTTTCCTTACCAACCCCTTCAATTGTAACGGATCCATCAAAATTGAAAATAGATGAATTGACTGTTATCAAATACGCCCAGTCCCGCCATATAAAGGATTAAAAAACTGGTACTAAATACCCGCACCGCATAAGAACGATGGTACAACAAAGTCCAGTCCGGGCGAAATTCCGCCATCCATTCGCTCACCAGCAGAAATATCACTGCCAGGAGCGCAAAACTGAATATGCCAAGATCACCGGTGTATAAGCCCTGACCAGGGTGAAGGAATATCAGCTGAATAATTTGAAATGCTTCATGGACACTGCCAGCTCTGAAAAAGATCCAGGCAAAGCATGTAAGAGCAAATACAATAATCATGGACATGGCTTTAGGGAGCCGCAACCAATGCGCGTTTTGCAGGGCCTTCTCAACTGTTTGAAAAAACCCATGCAACGCGCCCCAAATTATAAACGTCCAGTTTGCACCGTGCCAGAGGCCGCTGATGACAAACGTGGTAAAAAGATTAGCATAAGTTCGTCCATTGGACTTCCGGCTGCCACCTAATGGGATGTAAACATAATCCCTGAACCAGGTGGATAACGAAATGTGCCACCGGCTCCAAAAATCCTTAAAGGAGCTGGCAAAATATGGGCGATTAAAGTTGTCCATTAAATCAAACCCCAGAGTTTTGGCACATCCGATAGCTATCAGTGAATAGCCGGCAAAATCACAATAGATCTGAATGGCAAAAAAAAACGTCGCAACCACAAAGGTCATCCCATTGTGGTGATCCACATTGCCGTAAACCGCTGCGACATAAAGCCCCAGGCGATCAGCAATAGCCGTCTTCATGAACAAACCCCACACGATCTGCTTGAAACCTGCTGACGCCTTTGCTTCATCAAAATGCCTGATCTCCAGAAACTGAGGCAATAAATTAGAAGCCCGTTCAATAGGACCTGCAACCAGCTGAGGAAAAAAACTAACAAAAGCCAGAAAGGCAACCGGGTCCTTGACGGGTTTTAGCTTTTTACGGTAAATATCGAGTGTGTAGCTCATGGTCTGGAAAGTATAAAAACTGATGCCCACCGGTAAAATGATATTTAACGTGCTAACCTGGATATCCCTTCCAAAAAATGAAAAGGCTTCGACAAAACTGTCTGCAAAAAAATTGTAGTATTTAAAAAATGCCAGCAAGCCTAAATTGCTTGCCACACTTATTGCAACCAATAATTTTCTTTTACCAGATGTACTTACATTGCCCAACTTTAATCCTACCAGGTAATCGATGATCGAACTGAGCAGGATTAACATCAGGAATCGCCAGTCCCACCATCCGTAGAACAAATAGCTGGCACCCAATAAAAATGTATTGCGCAAGAAAATCCCACGGTTGGCCACGAGCCAAAATAACAAGAACACCATCGGGAAAAACAACGCAAAATCAACGGAATTAAAAAGCATCCGGAAATCGGTTTTTGGGGAGTTATTTACTTACCGCGGCAGCAGGCTTAACAATTTGTCTTGCTGCCTCTTCTTTTCCATAATGTTGGTGGATGTAGTCAAACAGATAGGCCGTCACGTCCGTTTTTTCTGCCAGCATTTTCTCCCGGCGGATGCGGAAATGTTCTCTCGGCAGGTTCAGAATGGTGTCCACAAACGAAAGGACTTTTTTAGATTCGGGCGTGTTGTAGATCATCCCGTACCTTTCCTGTTCCTGGCAATAGCTCATCGGATTTGAGTTGATATAAATGGCGGGAGTACCCAGTACACCTGCTTCTGAAGCAATCGTGGAACCTTCACTGACCACAATGGATGCATAATAGAGTGCATGATGCAATCTTTCTGGTGCAATCCTGAACTTATACGATTCCAGTTCTTTGGGCAATTTAGCCTCCGATGAAATGAAAACTTTCATTTTTTTATTCAGCTTGGCCACCAGTTCGGATTTATCTTTTCCGGTAAGGCCATGCTGTCC
>JAGQWZ010000493.1 GCA_020436835.1 Saprospiraceae bacterium
ACCCTGCCCAGCCGGTTTTGTGGTATAAAATGGTTGAAAAATTTTATCTTTTATCTCATCCGTCATTCCGGATCCATTATCGATCACCTGCACTCTGATCACTTCTCCCATATCCTTGGTTCTTACTTCCACAAAGGGAACGTAATGGTCCTCTCCAAGTTGTACCCGCTCTGCGATCGCATGGAAGGCATTGGTGATCAGATTCAAAACAACACGACCAACATCCTGTTTAACGGCATTGATAGAAGGAAGGGATTCGTCAAGTTTCATGGTCATTCGGACTTGAAACGACTTGTCTTTAGCTCGCATGCCGTGATAAGCCAGCCGGAAATATTCGTCAATTAACTGGTTGAGGTCAAATACTTCCGCCACCCCGGTACTTTTACGGGAATGTTGCAACATGGATTTAACAATATTCTCTGCACGCCTGCCATGATGCTTAATCTTTTCTTCATTTTCGGCAATATCTTTTACCACCAATTTAACCTCATCCCAATCCTGTTGGTTTATTAACTCGATTAATTCTGATACCAGCTCCTGATTGATTTCCGAAAAATTGTTGACAAAATTCAATGGATTCTGAATTTCATGCGCTATCCCTGCAGTTAACTCACCAAGCGCTGCCATTTTTTCCGAATGGACAAGCTGATTCTGCGTATTTTTTAACTCGTCCAAAGAATTACGGAGAGCCTGGTTTACATCTTCGACGGCTTTACTTTTTCGCTGGAGTTCTTCGATTGTTTCTTCAAGCAATACTGCAGTCGTTTGTTTTACCTTTTCAGTACGATCCAGCTTGAACTCCAGAATTTCAACATCTTTTTGCAATTTTTTTAACAGGCTCAGCATCTCCTCTTTTTGGGCGGGATCCACCTCTTCAAGGCTTTGGAATTGTTTTAATAATGAAGTAAGATTTGAATTCATCGGTGTTTCAATGCCTTAATCAGGATTTGATGAACGCCAGTTTTGTATTGTACCAGACAGAATGGTGGTTTATCAGGACGACGAGCTTCATTCGGTCAGGCTTCTGAGATAAGTGATGCTGAGAGGCACCTGTTCAAGGACCTCGCTGCTTTCATCCTCAATGAAATAATGCACCACACCAATACGTTTGGCTTCTTTCATGATTCCGGGCATGTCCAATTCACCGGTACCGATTACAACATTGTTTTCTTCTGAAGTACCACCGGACAAATCTTTTACGGTGCCCTTTTTCATGTCTTTGAGGTGGAGCAACTTCCAGCGGTCACCATATTTTTGCATCAAGGCTACCGGATCACCGCCACCAAACTGAACCCAGAATATGTCCATCTCAAAAGAGACGTACTGAGGATCGGTATTCTGAATGATGTAATCCAGTAGCGTTCCATTTTCATACGGTTGAAATTCATAACCATGCGCATGATAGCAAAGCGTCAACCCATTATCGTGCAAAACTTTACCGGATGCATTAAACACCTCCACTGCTTTTTGGGCATCAGCCAGTGTAAAATCACCATTGTGAGGCACCCAGGCACACATGACAAACTTTGATCCAAGAGCTTTGGCTTTCTGAACGACAGCCATGGGGTCTTTTTCCAGTTCTCCAAAGTCCGCTCCGGTGGCAGGAATGCTGATACCCCGCTCATCACACATCTTTTTGAATTCCGCCGGTGCAATCTGGCCGCCATCCCCTTCTACCTCGGTCAAACCCAGTTCTTTGATACGGTCCAGGGTTCCGGCCATGTCGGTTGGATAATAGTTGCGATAGGAATACATTTGAATTCCCAGCGGTCCGGTGAACAGTGGGGAAGCAGATGTCGCCTCCTCCGTTGATTCCTGTTGGTTGGCTGAAGGATTGCAGGCCAATAAAGTCAGAAATACAAACAATATGCCTGACCCTTTTTTCATAATAATTGACATTTTACTTAATTGTTTAAATCGGTTATACTTCATTTATCCAGGTTATAAGATAGCTATTTTTCAATGCGCAATGCCCCCACTCCTGCCTGCCACAACTTCTGATTAAACGCTGGAATATCTTTTTCAAGCAATTCATTTCCCTGTGATTTCAGTGTCATCCATTGCATATCCAGTTCGTGCATACGATCGCGATCCGGCTGTGTCACCACCGGAATATCGCTTTCTGTATGATTTAGTACAAAAAGATAGTTAGCCGTGAATTTATTCTCAAAGTTATCTACATCGTCGTACGCCTTGGATTTACGTTGCACCATTGCTTCATCCCAGGTTTTTATTTTTTGAATCAGTGCTTTGCCTTCCTCTTTAAGCGCACCTTGCGCTGCGCCGTCCGGTATGTCGCCCAAAGCTGTCGAGAGCTGATTCTGAAGGCTATGCAGGTTGTTGATCATGTTATGCATGTCCGTGACCTGGCCTTCCATATAATTCATCACACTGTCGTAAGTCACATACGTTGCCTGATCAGTCGGGTATTTTGGGTTTTTCAGTATGGTAAAATCAGACTTGTATTCCTTCCCTTTAACATTTAAAACCACTTCGTACGACCCAGGAATAACCTTGTGACCAGCATAACTGGACTCAATATAAACGTCCTTTACACCAGGCATTGTTGGATACCGCATGTTCCAGACAAAACGGTTCAATCCTTTATTGGCTGAAGGGGAAGGATCTGGCCTGGGCCCGCCATCCCATGGTTTGAACCCTTTAGCATTAGATGAATACGCATGGATCGTTTTACCATTTTTGTCTTTAAATTCCAGCGAAACATCCAGTGAATCCGCTGGTAGCTGATAATAGACTACTACCCCATTAGCCGGATTGATACCTTCCAGGTTGTCCAGGCCGGTAAAGTCTTCTGAAGTTTGATTTAAAGGACTGTAACCATTGGTTAAGTAGGCATCCCTTGGGTGAAACACCATGGTCTGATCTGCACGGTCCTGATATTGTTCAAACAGGG
>JAGQWZ010000494.1 GCA_020436835.1 Saprospiraceae bacterium
AAGGTAGGTCAATCGGTGAAAAAAGGGGAAGTCATCGGGAAAGTAGGCAGTACCGGTACCAGCACAGCTCCACACCTTCATTATGAAGTTCATTACAAAGGCCGTCCCATTAATCCTATTCACTATTGTATGGATGGTTTGACTCCGGAGGAATACGAGGAGATGGTTAAGTTGGCTTCGGAAGCAAATAAGTCATTCGACTAATTATCGGTGCGTTTTTAAGGCCTTGATTCAATTCCGGACTAACTTACCGGGAATTTACTTTATACTTCACTACAGGTACTTTAACTTGAGTTCTGTTTCTATTAATCAGACGCTTGAGTTGAAAAATGAGGCAAATTGAACATTGTCTAAACTGCGGAGCTGAACTGGAGAAAGACGACCACTTTTGCGGAGCATGTGGTCAGAAGACCCAGCAAAGCAAAATTCCGCTTCTGAAAATGTTGCGAGAATTTGTCTCGGACCAGCTCAATCTCGATGGCAGACTGGTCCACACGTTTCGCGGCTTATTCTTTCCCGGTCGACTGACCAATGAATATTTTGCCGGTAGGAGAAAAAGCCAGATAAATCCAATCCGTCTATTTTTCATCACAGTGCTGCTTGGTTTGGCTACGCTTCAGTTTTCCGACATGGACTTTGAGATGGATCAACTGAAGAGTGCATTGGCAACCCAAACCTCTGCGCAGAGCCTCAATACGATTGACTCACTTAAAAAGGTCATGGAAGAAAGAAACGTGACTGATTCCGATTCCATTATAAAACAGCTGATGGATAAAATGGAGTTAACGACCGATTCCATTAATTTAAAAGGTAAAGAAGTATCCTTCCCGTTCGATTACTTTGAGAAGAAGTTGCCAGATTCCATTATGATCTCACGGCGGAATTTTGAACTGAAATCGCCCACTCAGATCGTAAATGACGCCCAGATAAGTGGGATTCCCGCCATCTATCTGAGGCAGAAGGTTAAGTTGATGAAAGAACCAACTTCTCTGTTCCGGTATATATTCAGTAATCTGGCCTGGATATACCTGGCTTATATCCCTATTGTGGCATTCATACTGCAGATATTATACATCCGGAGAAAAAGGTTTTATATCGAACATTTTGTTTTCTCTCTTCATATGCATACTGCCTTTATCATTATGTTGATCATTGCCGGTTTGCTCAGCGGAGTTACAAACGAATTGAGCTGGTCACTTATCTTTCTTGTCTTCGCCGTTTATCTGTATCGGGGTATCAAGAAATTTTACGCCCAGAAACACCTGAAGACATTTTTCAAATTTCTTATTCTTCAGGTTTTCTACCCAGTAGTACTGACTATTTTCATCATTGGGGCTGGTCTCGTCAGCCTGGTCTTCTTTTAGGAAAAATCTATTTTTACATAATGGATCAGACAACAGATTATGAAGCCGTGATCGGGCTTGAGGTGCACATTCAGCTACAGACCAATTCTAAGGCATTTTGTAGCGACAGTACTGAATTTGGATCTTCACCCAACACCCAAACCAGTATTGTCAGTCTTGCCCATCCCGGTACATTACCAAGACCGAACAAAAAGCAGGTAGAGTATGCGATTCGGCTGGGTCTGGCTCTGGGCTGTGAAATTAACCATAATTCCTATTTTGACCGTAAGCATTACTTTTATGCTGACCTGCCTAAAGGATTTCAAACCACCCAGGATGGTGCACCGATTTGTATCGGAGGTAAAGTAACATTCTGGGTAGAAGGAGAGATGAAATCCATCCGTTTGAATCACATTCATATGGAAGAGGATGCCGGAAAGTCTCTGCATGAAATGGATTCCGATTTTTCATTTATCGATCTGAATCGAGCCGGAATTCCTTTACTGGAAATGGTTACGGAACCAGATTTTAGAAGCGGAGAAGAAGTTTATTGTTTCATAAATGATCTTCGCAGGTTGGTGCGGTTTCTGGAGATCTCTGATGGAAATATGGAGGAAGGCTCTTTGCGCTGTGATTGTAATATTTCAGTAAGACCGAAGGGACAGAGCACCCTGAATGCCCGTTGCGAAGTCAAGAACATCAATTCAGCCCGTTTTGCTAAAAGGGCCATCGAATATGAGATCGAGCGCCAGACCGGCATGATGGAAAAAGGTCATAAAATCCAGCAAGAGACCAGAGAATTTCTTACAGACCAGGGGGTCACTCAGGCACTTCGAAGTAAGGAAGACGCCCATGACTACCGCTATTTTCCTGAACCAGATATTCTGCCAATTAAAATCACAACCGCACAATTGGACGAGATCCGTTCTTCGTTACCAACATTGCCTAATGAATTTCGCCGGATTTTTTTAGAAGAATTTGACCTCACTTTTGATGATTCGGAAATAATTATTGAAAATCTTTCGCGGGCAAAATATTTTAAATCTTTCATCAAAAGAAATCCTTCCATCCCTCCAAAACTAGCTGCAAATTTTTTTATTAATAAATGGTATCCCGCGGAAGATGCCGGAGAGATTTCCACTGCTTTTGAGGAAAAATATATCACACAATTTCTGGAGCTGATTGAAGCTGGATTAATCGCTGCCAGTATTGCTTATCAACGATTGTGGCCAGAGTTAATTAAAAAGCCGCAAGATGTACTGCCCCTGTGTGAGCGACTTAACCTGGTGCAATCGAATGATCAGGATGAAATCGAGAATCTGGCCAAAGAAGTGCTCGTGGAAAATCCCGATCAATTAGAAAAATATAAAAATGGTAAAAAAGGGATTTTAACATTTTTCATGGGTCAGGTAATGCGTAAATCCAAAGGTAAAGCCAACCCGGAAATGGCCAGGAAGACACTCGAAAAGCTTCTGGGGGATTAAAATCTTTGTTGACTTTTTTATACCTTTTCCCTTGGTGTTTTTAGCCGAATGAATGGCCGACCCGGAAATAACACAGACACACCAAATTCCGAATCAATGTGCCCAATCGTCGATTCTTTTTAAGCCCTGGCACGGTCAGCTGGTCAACACGGGATTACGTAATTAGATAATTTTGATAATGTAACCGGATAATTTTCGTTTTTTCATAAATTTACCTAGCATCAAGTCTCATGGACAGAACCAAGGAACTAACCAAGTTATATTACACCATCGGAGAAGTCTCTGATATGTTTGGGGTGTCAAAGTCACTGATTCGATATTGGGAATCCGAATTTTCTGTTCTGAAACCACATAAAAACAGCAAGGGAGACCGCAGATTCACCAAGCAAAATATCGAGCAGCTTGATCTGATTTACTACCTGGTAAAAGAAAAAGGCTTTACGTTGGATGGTGCCAAGAAAGAAATCAGGGCTAAGAAGAGTGCCATTCTGAAAAGGAGGAAAGTGGTGGAAAGCCTTGAGGAAATCCGGTCAGGATTGGTTTCTCTTAGAGATCAACTGACCTAGATACTTCTAGTGGACCTTGAGATTCATGCATAATTGACTTCTTTTGTACCAGCATGAGGATTTGATCTAAGACATACTAATTCCAATTTTATACGATTCACCCAAACAGCTCCCTAAGTGGGAACAAATTGCTCCATTTCGACAAAATGATCCACTCTGACCAGGTCTTCGGGATCATTGGATGCAACAATAACCAGACGACCGGGTCGATACTTTTCAATAAGCCGATGGTACCAGCTCTTTCCCTTGAGATCCAGGTAACTTGTAGGTTCATCAAGTAATAGTACCGGA
Source organism: Saprospiraceae bacterium (assembly GCA_020436835.1). Lineage (GTDB taxonomy): Bacteria > Bacteroidota > Bacteroidia > Chitinophagales > Saprospiraceae > JABDMH01. The sequence continues at coordinate 3,685 of JAGQWZ010000494.1, forward strand.
GTTTCCGTAATAATCATCAAACCCACTTTGAGGCGTTGCATTAATCCTGAGGAAAGATCCCCGACGAGGGTGTCCTGATGGGCAAATAACTCAATTTCGTGAAG
>JAGQWZ010000495.1 GCA_020436835.1 Saprospiraceae bacterium
AAGAGTACCCCTGGACTCAATTTTGTATGTGGAAAATGCAGGTGATTACGTATGCATTCAGACCACGTATGCGAAACATATTATCTATGGCACGATCAGAGGCATTGATGAGCGGTTGCCTAAAAGTAAATTTTTGAAGGTACACCGGTCTTATATTGTCAACCTGGAAAAGATAAAAGACATTGAGGAAACAAACCTGGTGATCGACCGGAAAGTGATTCCCATCAGTCGTGCTCATAAGAATTCATTGTTGAGTCAGCTCAACCTGTTATAGTCTACATCTCCAAACACGAGGCTTTGTTTCTCTACGTTCCCTGCGCTCGAGGGGGAAGTCAGATATTTATTTATATCAATTATTACCTTTTCTCATATAGAAAAAACCATACTGTTTTGGCACAGTAATTGGATTAGTACAAAGTGTTATTGAAGCACACCTGGTATTCGTAAGAAAGACATTTGGATTTAATTCAAAGGAATTTTCTGTTAGCAGAAATTAAATTGAATAATGTACTTTTTCTCATTACGAATATATAACTAATCTCATGAAAACCTTTCAAAGAAGTCTCTCCAATCTGGATGAAATTCACTCCATCGAACTAAACTTTAGACCCAATTTATTGCTTTGCTTTGTATCGCCACAATTCAAGGAAATTGATGATGCATTGTCATTATTAAAAGATAAATTTCCGGAAGCAATGATTGCCGGATGTTCTACCTCGGGTGAGATACTTGATGTTTCTGTTTATGACCAGTCCATAGCTCTGACCGCCATAGAGTTTGAAAAAACAGAAATTAGACTTATTACGGAAGACATAGAAGATCCGGAGCATAGTCATCAGGCAGGTCTCTCTATCGCCAAAAAACTAAGTGGTGATAAACTTAAGCACATCATGATTTTTAGTGACGGACTTCATGTAAACGGAGCTGAGTTAGTACGAGGTTTACGCAGCGGCGTTTCGGACAAAACTTCGGTGACCGGTGGTTTAGCCGGAGATGGTTCAGATTTTGCGCATACCTTCGTGATCAGTAATGGAAATATTTCTGAAAAGAAGATAATCGGTATTGGGTTCTATTCTGACGATCTAAAAATTGGTTGTGGCTCAAAGGGAGGTTGGGACAGTTTCGGACTGGAACGACGGGTGACTAAAGCACGGTCTAATGTCTTATATGAAATTGATGGACAGCCGGCCCTGGCCTTATATAAAACATACCTGGGGGATAAAGCAGCCGAATTACCCAGTTCCGGCTTGTTGTTTCCTTTAAGCATGCGGGATCAGGAAAGAGAATTACCTGTGGTGAGAACCATTCTGGCCGTCAATGAGGAAGATCAAAGCCTCACCTTTGCTGGTGACATTCCCGAGGGATCCTACGTGAGATTAATGAAAGCGAATATAAACCGGATCATCGATGGAGCGCAGGCATCTGCACAATTATGTAATGGCAAAGGTGCCGGAAGCAGCCTGGCGGTCCTGATTTCATGCGTAGGGCGAAGACTGGTTTTAAAACAGCTGGTAGAAGAGGAAATTGAGGCAGTACGGGGTGTATTGGGAGAACAACCCTCCATAACCGGATTCTATTCTTATGGAGAGATCGCACCTTTCGAAGGATTTTCACCTTGCCAACTCCACAATCAGACGATGACCATCACCACTTTCAGTGAATAAATGAATGCCCGGTATAAATAATGAAGATTGAAAAACTACATAGACTACTCAGAAGGCAGATTAAGAAATCTGATCTTTGTCCTGAGGTGCTGGAACAAATAGAGAGTTTTCTCCTCTCGGTTGATGAAGCATACTCTAACGGAGACAAAGACTTACGTCACTTAGAAAACATTCTCGAACGCAGTTCCCAGGAGTTGTATAGAGCCAATCAAAGGCTGAAGCTGGATGTCCAGAATAAATCAGAAGAGATATTAAAGACGAAGCAACAACTCGAACGGGTAGTGAATAATGTCCGGAATGTCATCTTTGAAACAAATCTCCAGGGTGAATGGATATTCCTGAATTCAGCATGGGAAGGACTCTCGGGCTATACAGTAGCTGAATCTTTAAATCGGGAGTTCAAGCAGTTTCTCCATTGTCCCAATGGTGATAATTGTCTTGACACATCGGAACTTTTCAAGGATGGTGTTGAACAATTTCAGAAGGTCATTCAGGTACAAACAAAAACCGGTGAGTTTAAATGGATTGAAGTTTCCCTGAGCTTAACGAAAGACGCAGAGGGAAAGCCCGAAGGAACCATTGGTAATATTGTAGATATTACGGAGATAAAGGAGTCAGAAATTAAATTAATCCAGGCTCAGGAAAAATTAAAACAAGCCAGTCAGGCGAAGGAAGCATTTCTTTC
>JAGQWZ010000496.1 GCA_020436835.1 Saprospiraceae bacterium
CACCTCCCGCCCCGACCTCAAGTGGATAATCACCATCCGGGATGGCCAGCTCGTACAGGCCTTCGCCTTTGGCGGGAATCGTCACCGAGTGATTTTCTCCATCTGATAAAACCACTATTGCATCATTTACCTTTTCCGGTATATCAAACTTCACAAAATCGGCCAAATAGGTGATCTCAACTGAGACCCGGGAGGTGTCGCCATCCAGTAAAGCACCTCTGATGACCAGCTTGCGTTCTCCTCCCGGCGGCACATCCAATGTGATCTCCGTGAGACAGCCGGATATTCCCACCATTGCTATCCCCATCCATAAGCAACCAGAAAGAAAATTACGCGATTTCATGGCATGCACCATTATTTTTTGAGTGGCCTTGGTATACACTTCTATATTAATACGTTGTCGAGTAAATTAGAGAACATTTTTTATGTTCCATTGCTTCATTGTTGCATTGACCTAAAGACAGTGTAACAATGAAGCAATGAAGCTTTCTCAAGAGGCCGGTTCGTTTTATTTTATATAGTGAAATTTAATTGACGCTTCATCAATCCTCCCAGAAATCCGGCTTTTCCAAACTACTGCCGGGTCGGGAAAGGCAATTGAAACAGATCCCCGGCGCGGTGTCAGGGTCACCGACTACCGGGCAATAAGGTTCTACCCGATCCCGGGCCGACGGAATATGATACCGAAAGATGGTTTCCTGGGTAGCGTAGAAATAGCCGTACACTTCCTCTGTGTCATCTTCCACATTTTTGAAATTCCCCCTTACCTTACCGGGAGGGGCTTCAAAAAAATTCCCGGACAGATCCACTACTTTCCCAATGGAGCTCCAGTATTTGTAAGCATTCTCACTCAATGACTGTTGATAAATGGATAGATAGAAACCATCCACAAAACGGTAATCAAAAGGTTCTTCCAGCAAAAAATAATTGGACAATTGATCCTGGCTGTTCTCTTCGCCATTATAAGCCACCACGTGCTCCAGATCGAGCGCCTCACTGATGTAACAGGTATGCACATTAGGCGGAAACGGGGAATCGACAGATGACTCCATAAACTTATAGGTGCCGATAAAGCTCCATTTTAAAAAAGAACGCTCCCCTCTCGCATTCAGCAACGGCGTGTTGATGAGAAACTTGAGGTATTCCTGATCTACCAGGTTTCCGGCGTTGTTCTCGGTCAGGCGTTGTTCTGTCAGATAATCAACAGATTCGGGAGCCGGCACATCGTAAAGCGTTTCCAGTGTAGATTCATACCTTTTCCCATCGGAAAGCACTACCGATAGCTGATACGACCGGCCCGGCATGACTTCCAGATCAAAGGTGCCGTCGGGGATCACCAATTTATACAGTCCTTCCCGCTGCATGGGAATAACCACCTGGTTGCCGGACTCATCCATTAAGGTAACCGTTGCATCCACCACATAATCCGGGGTTTCGGAAGGCACAAAATCAGTCAGATAACTCAGACTGACCGTCACGCCGGTGGTATCCCCATCCTTCAATACGCCGCGTATTACGAGCTGTTTTTTATCGTTTCGCGGCACGTCAAGGGCAATCTCGCTCAGACAGGCCGACAACCCGATGATCATAACCAAAACCAGGATCATCAGTGGTTTTGCAGTATTGTCTTCATTAAATTGGTTCATCATTATTTCATTACTTATGACCAGGTACTTTTTAATCCAAAGCAGGCCCTTAAATACAACAAAAAATCAGGTTTTTCCAGAGTACTCCCCGGTTGTATCAGACAATCCGAACAGATGGCTGGAATAAAGTTAGGATCCGATATGGTGGTGGGGCAAAAGGGCGTTACCCGGTCCAGTACCGGAGGAATATAATATCTGAAAAC
>JAGQWZ010000497.1 GCA_020436835.1 Saprospiraceae bacterium
AACACGACGCGATTCGATAAAAGCCCGTCTGGGATACGTGAATGTACACAGTGATAATTTTGGAGGAGGGGAAATCAGGGGCCAGCTTTTACATGAAGCGGTAGCCTACTTCTATACTCCCTTATCCGGGGCCGAACAAACCCCGGCAGTCAACACAGCTGCGGTGGGAGCAGCCGCATTAGAATATACAGGATCTTCGGCTATCATTAGCGGGAGTTTTAACGGTCTCAGCTCAGCACTGGCTACGCAGATCAGAGGAGGATCGCACTTGCACGGAGCAATGGCAGGATCGAACGGTGGCATTATCACTGATCTTGTTGTTACTTCTTCGGATTCTTTAAATGGTGTTTATCAGCCAGCGAACAATAATTATTCTGTAAGTCAGGGCTGGATGGATACAGTCCGTAATCGAATGACCTATATCAATGTGCATTCCGCTAACTTTGGGGGTGGAGAAATTCGTGGCCAGTTCCGACCCTTGAGCCAAAACCTCTACGCAGCAAACTTGAGGGGCAAGAATTCGACCTCACCAAGGGAATCCAGTGGCACTGGTTTGATCCTGGTTGAACAGAATGGAACTAATTTCGCGTCTTCGGGATCCTTTAACAACCTGGAGGGAGATTTTGCGACTTCAGTAGCCGGGGGAGCGCATATTCATCTCGGTATGCCGGGCATGAACGGAGGTATTTTGATCGGTCTGAACTCTGAAGTAGGAGACGATCTGAAATCAGCCATTTTCCTTGCAGATAGCAATCAGGTTACCGTACCCGACTCGGTGATGATGATGATTGCTGCCGGAAATACCTATGTGAATATCCATAGTAGCACGGTGATGAGTGGTGAAATCAGGGGTCAGGTGCTTCCGGAAATTAATATGGCACCGGCTGATGTAGCTTTTGTATCGCCGGCTTCGGGTGATACAATTACTATAAGCGGTGACTTAACCATGACTTTTGCCGCGGAATGGGATTCCTCTGTTGATCCCAATGATAATAAGGTGGTCTACATTTGGCAACTTTCGGTGACTCCAGATTTTTCTGCACCTGCAATTGCTATTAACACAGGAGAAAGCACTGCTTTTGAAACCACTTTTGGAGCGGTTGACACATTGCTTGGCTTACTGGACATCGATTCAGGAGAGGTAGTGACCGTTTACCACCGGGTTGTGGCCTCTGATGGAAGTCTTTGTAGCAGCGCCACTGTGGATTCAGTATATCTGGTCAAAGGGATATCAACTTCCATAAAGGAAAATCCTTACTTCGATCAGATCTTCACGCTATATCCCTCACCCGCAAAGAGTGAAATTAATTTGGAAATCACGATGAAACAAGGTGCAGTTGGAGATCTATACATCTTAGACTTATCCGGAAAAATCTTACGCCGGGAAAGATCACAGTTGCATGTCGGAAACAATATAATTTCAAAGGATATTTCGGGAATCCAGCCTGGCACCTACATCACTCAACTGGTTGTTAATGGAAATATTACGGCAGCTCAGAAATTCACCAAGCTGTAAGAAAAGAATACCTTAGTTTTAAATATGATGCCGGAGGAATTTATCTCCGGCATTTTTTTTAATTAGTATTCTCCCTTCAGGATTAGCATTGGAATTGGCGAATGTAAGGTGTCTTTTTTGGTTAAACTTCTGGTAAAAAGTAGTTCCAGGAACTTTCTTCTGCGACGCATTACACAAACCAGATCAAAATCGGTTTCGGTGATGTAGTCTGTGAGTCCCTGGTAAATATTCTCTGCTTCGGTAAATTCAACCGGAGCTTTCAACCGCTTAATCTTGTCACTTGCCTCCAGGTCTTCCGGAGTAGTATCAGGAGTCTTTATCTGCAGAATCTGTAATTGAGCATTAAACTTCCGGATAAAATATTTCAACGGGGTTAATTTATCAGATGGGTTTATCACCATTGATTTTAAAGCAAACAAAATCTTCTCAATTTTTTCAATCTTATAATTATTAGGAATGACAAGGATTGGAATTTTTGTCTGTTTTAGTAACCCTCCACTTACCGGACCAAGAAAAATCTCCGGATCATTGCGTTCTCCCTGCGTGCCCACGACAATTAAGTCGGCCTCAATTTTCTTGCAGTATTTTTCAAGAACAGTCACCGGATCTCCTTTGAGTGATTTGGTCTTGAACTGGACCCCTTCAGGTACCTCCAGGTTGTTCAATAATTCACGTAATTGTTCATCCGCCTCTTCTTTAAGGATCCTGTTTACATTGATCATGGTATCTGCCCTTTTTATCGCGAGGTAAGCATGCGCAACGTAAACCTTGGCCTTCATTTGCGCTGCTAACTTCACTGCTTGTTGAAGAGCATTTATAGAATTACTGGAGAAATCTACAGCAACTAAAATCTTTTTCATCTTGTTGATTTTGACCGGCAAATATATTCCTTTTTCTCCTAAGAGACTATTGCCTGAGTATTTGTAAATTAGCTGCTAATCAAAACTCCGGCCAGAAAATGGTTTCCAGAAGAAAATTTGTTAGAAACGCTACGGTGATACCGGCAGCTATTTCCGCACTTCATGCCAAAATGTATGGGAACAATTTGCCTATTCCGGAAATACTGGAAGATGTGACCACCGACGAAGACTTCTGGCACCAGGTTAAAATGGCTTACACCGTATCTCCCACTCTGGTAAATTTAAACAATGGTGGCGTTTGCCCCCAGCCCAGGGTTGTGCAAGATGCAGTAGAAAGATACAATCAGCTGAGCAATGAGACACCTTCGTACTATATGTGGCGGATTTTGGATGATGGTCGAGAGACGATCCGGCAGAAATTAGCTCAGATCGGAGGTTGCAGCGCTGACGAAATCGCGGTTAACCGGAATGCATCGGAAGCTCTGGAGACGGTCATTTTTGGTTTGCGGCTGGAAAGGGGAGACGAAGTGGTGCTGACCAAACAAGATTATCCCAATATGATCAATGCGTGGAAACAAAGGGCACACCGTGACGGGATAGTATTGCGATGGATTGACCTGGACCTTCCAAGCGAAGACGCAGATGCGATAACTAAGGCCTATGTCGAAGCCTTTACTGACCGGACCAGGGTTGTGCATATCACCCATGTGATCAACTGGATAGGTCAGGTAATTCCGGCAAGGAAAATTGCCGATGCAGCGCATGAACGGGGGATTGACGTGGTCATTGATGCCGCCCATAGTTTTGCTCATTTGGTCTATGATATTCCGGATCTGGGCGGAGACTATCTGGGCACCAGTCTGCACAAATGGTTATGTGCGCCCTTTGGCTCCGGCATGCTCTGGGTGAAAAAAGAAAAAATCAAAAACCTCTATCCGCTTTTTGGCTCACCGGATCCCGAAAGCGAGGATATCCGAAAATTTGAGCATCTCGGAACCCGCTCTTTTGCCATAGAGCAAGCCATCGGTCAGGCAATTGATTTCCACCTAATGATTGGAGCTGAAAGGAAATTCAAACGTCTGCATTATTTGAAAAATTATTGGATGAATGCATTAGCAGAGACGGAGTCCATCGAGTTTTTCACTTCCAGAAATCCTCAATTCGGAGGTGGTATCGGTTTCTTCTCTATCAAAGAGATTGAACCGGGCAAGGTCGGCCAACAATTGCAAAGTAAGAATATACATGTGGTACCGATCAAATGGGAACATTTTTCAGGAATCAGGGTCACGCCTAATGTATATACCCTCACCTCAGATTTGGACCGGTTTATTAATGCAGTAAAAGAGATAGCAGCAAATAAGAGTTAGTCCTCGAGGATAATTCGATCAGAGCCTAATAATTCATCTCCATTATTGGTATACCAGGATCTGTCTTGCGGCAAAATAAGACGACCAATACTGACCTCATTCTCTAAAATGATATATTCTCCGTCATTTTTTTCTTCATCATGGTAAAAGCGGTAGCCAACCAGCTGCTTTGATTGAGGATTGAAATAAAAATACCAAATATCACTGCCCAGGTTTGGAGGATAAGTTACCCGGACAGTTAGCGCAGATGAACCATTAAACCGGGAGGTAGTAACCTGTTCGTCGGGTATGCTTCCATCCCTCAGTAATCGCATGGGCAATCCATACAAATAGGTGTAGTAGTCTCTGATCACCCGGGCCCGATTAGGGGTAAGATTAAATTTCTTAATGGCAACCGTATCATGAGGCGTACTTCCATCAAATTTAATCTTGCATTTATCTCCTTTTATATCAAAAGAGATTTCATGCCCTTCTCTTATCTGATGCATAACAAATCTCCCTGTTTTATTATTTATCATAAGTTCCGTCTTCCGGTCAGGGTAGCCGGGCCTGACTTCATTAAGTTTGATTTCGACCTTGCTTTTCTCCCATAGTCCATTCGGATCGTGATAGCGAGAACTTTCAATCAAAAGTTTTTGCGCTTCAGTTTGTCCAAATCCAGTGCTCATGCAGACGATAAAACAGCATAGTAGTAACGATACTTTTAGATTTCTTTCCATGGTCAGTCTTGTGAACAGATAAAGATAACTTTCTTGATTAAGGATTGTTGTTGGTGATATGGAAGAAATAGCTATCGTTTGGCTGAGAAGAGATTTACGCTTGCACGACCATGCAGCTCTTTTTCATGCCTTGGAAGGAGACTATCCAGTTTTGCCGTTATTTATTTTTGATACCAATATATTGGATGACCTGCAGGATAAGGACGATTTAAGGGTAAATTTTATCTACAATACGATACGGTCTTTGCAGGAGGAATTAAGGGAAATGAATAGTGATATTCTGGTACGTCATGGTGATCCGTTGACCATCTGGAAAGGACTCATAGAAGAATTTAATATAAAGGCCGTTTACTATAACCGGGACTACGAACCATACGCCAAGAAGAGAGATAAATCGGTTGCCAGCTTTCTCGGACAGCATAAAATTGAGGTTATTCACTTCAAAGATCAGCTGATTTTTGAATCCGGTGAAGTGACTAAAGATGACGGTGATCCCTATGTCGTTTTTACCCCATATAAAAAAGTATGGTTGGAAGAACTAAGCAAATTAATTGCTCAAAACAAGCAGGATCAGATTCCTCAGTTTGATATTTCGAAAAAAAGTCTTTCCCGTTTAGCTGAGACATCGTGCGAAGATTTAGTACCAATAAAAGACCTTGGATTTGAAGAGCACGAATTTGATTTTCCGGGAAAAACTGCAAAAAAAAGCCTCATGCAAAACTACGACGAGACCAGGGACTATCCGGCAAAGGATGGGACAAGTCGACTTGGTGTCCATTTGCGTTTTGGTACGATCAGTATCCGCGCACTAGCTGAAGCCGCCCGGAAATTAAATAAAGTGTTTTTAAGTGAATTAATTTGGCGGGAATTTTACAGTCATATATTGGACCGCTTTCCCCAGGTAGTGGAGAACTCCTTTAAGTCAAAATACGATCAGATCGAATGGTTAAATGATGAAAAAGATTTTAAGAAATGGTGTGAAGGTAAAACCGGTTATCCGATTGTGGATGCCGGGATGCGCCAATTAAATACAACAGGGTATATGCATAACCGGGTCCGTATGATCACGGCCAGTTTCCTTACGAAGCATCTTCTGATCGATTGGAGATGGGGGGAAGCCTATTTCGCCAGAAGATTATTAGACTATGAATTGGCCAGTAATAATGGCGGCTGGCAGTGGGCTGCCGGCACCGGTACGGATGCAGCACCCTATTTCCGGATTTTTAATCCATATACCCAACAGCAGAAATTTGATCCTGACCTAAAATATATTCGCGAGTGGGTGCCGGAGTTTGAGTCAGACGATTATCCGGAACCAATCGTCGAACACAAGGCTGCGCGTGAACGATGTTTGAATACTTACAAGAAAGCTCTTGATAGTTGAATCTGTTTGGATAGGTAAGTTTTTTATTTTAGGGGATGCAAGTTGAGAAACAAGAGCTAACGATATTGTTTTGTGATCTGCTCGGTTCCACTGAGATGGCAGAAGACTTATCTCTCGATCATTTTTTAGAGGTTATGCAAAGCTATCATCAGTGTCTTTATCAGTGCATCACCATGCACTATGGCTATGTAGCTCAACACCTTGGCGATGGTATAATGGCATATTTTGGTTATCCGGTAAAATTTGACTCAGCTCCTGTCAATGCGGTGAAGGCAGGTTTCAGCTTGTTGGAACAGGTGCCGGTCCTGGTGAGAGATAACCTGCAGAAATTTGGCATAGATCTCAGTATCCGGATCAGTATCCATACCGGTACCGTGGTGATGGTAGACCTGGGCATCGGCGATCGAAAAGAAAGATTAGCACTGGGGGGACCGCCAAATATTTCCGCCCGTTTGCAGAATCTGGCTCCAGTAAACGGAATTGTCGTGAGTGAAGCAACTTATTTACTGACAAAAGAGCAATTTGAATATCACAGTCTCGGGATGCATTCAATAAAAGGAGTGAGTGAACAGATGCACTGTTACCGGCCGCTCTTACTCAAGGCCTGAATTGAATGGTAAGTCTGGAATTAACAATTTACCGCTGTTTTTAAGTCCTGATATATGCCAGATAAGCGCATGGTCAGTCCTGACTTTTTTTTAGTTTTAGTACATTCTTAGCTAAACGTCTAAATCGCTGTATGAAAAAGCTGTACCTCTCGCTACTACTTGTGGTGTCACTTTCCTATGTCGTCCGGTCGCAGGACCAAATTTCGCCGGAACAAATTGAAGAATACAAGCAGGAGTTGATTCGTGAAATTGATGCCAACAGTAAGATGGCTCAGGTTATGGTGGATAAGGTGTTCAGTTTCGCTGAATTAGGTTTTCAGGAATTTGAGACATCGAAATACCTGACCGGTATCCTGCGAGAACATGGATTTGAGATCACCGAAGGAATAAGCGGGGTTCCCACGGCCTGGTTGGCAAAATGGGGTAGTGGTAAACCGGTCATTGCGATCGGTAGTGATTTGGATTGTATTCCCAAAGCTTCTCAAAAACCTGGTGTCGGCTATCATGATCCGATTATCGATGGGGCTCCGGGACATGGAGAAGGACATAATTCCGGTAATCCTTTAAACATAATGGCCGCCCTGGCGGTGCAAAAGATCATGCAAAGAGAGGGCCTGTCTGGCACCCTGGTACTTTGGCCTGGAGTAGCTGAAGAGTTAGTTGGAACGAAAGCATATTTTACCCGCGATGGATATTTCGATGATTTCGACCTGTGTATTTTTACCCATGTGGGAAATAACCTGGGTGTAAGCTATGGCCAGGCAAGAGGTACGGGTTTGATCTCGGTGGAGTATACATTTGAAGGTGAAGCGGCTCATGCAGCGGGAGCACCATGGCGGGGCAGGAGCGCAGCAGATGCAGTAGAATTGATGAATATAGGCTGGCAATACCAGAGAGAACATCTCGATCCCTTACACCGGTCCCATTCAGTGATTAAAAATGGAGGAGATCAGCCGAATGTAGTACCACCGAAGGCGACGATTTGGTATTATTTCCGCCATGTTACTTATCCGAGAATTATGGAAGTTTATGAAAAGGCGAATCGAATCGCCGAAGGAGCAGCCATGATGACGGGTACTACCATGACGAAAAAGGTATTGGGATCGGCCTGGCCTCGACATTTCAACAAGGTGATCGCTGAGACAATGTATGATAATATCAGAGAGATAGGTCTGCCCACCTGGTCGGATGCCGACCAGCAGCTGGCGATAGCCTTGCAGAAAGAGGTCAATTCACACGATACTTCGGGACTGTCTAACAAGCTGGATACGCTATCTCCTCCAATGGTAGGATTTATAAGTGGTGGTTCTGATGACATCGGAGATATTTCCTGGAAGTTGCCGACGGTCACGCTTCGTTTTCCTTCCAATATTCCGGGCTTGCAGGGGCATCACTGGTCTAATGCAGTTGCGATGGCTA
>JAGQWZ010000498.1 GCA_020436835.1 Saprospiraceae bacterium
AGTAGTCTAATTCATCATGTTCAATCCCTGGAGGACAATTACCATTAACCCAGCAGTTATTTTGGTAATCCCAATTCGATAAATCTTTCAGATAGCCAAGTAACTCAGTTCTCATTTCAGGATATTTCATAAAGGAGAATCCCAACTTTTCCAATTTTGATATTCACTAAGCGGTATATGTGTTTGCTCAGCACTGTCTTTGATTGAACTCTGAATTGGATTTCCATCACGACCTATAACTTGACCATTTCGTCTAACAATTACATGGTCAACTTGCTGACTAGGTAGACTATGTTTCGGGTTACCTTGATCAATACGAACGCCATTTCCTGGATTTTTAGGATCTTGCCACCTTGTGCCGACTCCCTTCTTATTAGCCTTGCTACCCCATTCAGCAGGGAATTTTTCTGTGACGTTTTTCGGAGCTCTCCACTTTACAACGACACTACCCACATCATCCACATTCTTACCGAAGATGGAAGCAATAATTTTATATTCTTCTCTGATAAGAGATGGGATTGCTTCTATCCCTCCGGCTGCTTTGATAGCATTAAACGCACCAATCCCAGTACCAATACCGTAAAATACAGAAGCCCATTCAAATGCAGAATCACGTGTCTTTTCTAACAGAGGAGTATGTTGCCTAACTTTATCCTCTACCAGACCATAATAGAATACAGGCCCTGTGCCAAAAACCCCTTCTAGATAAGCAGCATATGCACTGAAAAACCCATCAGCATTTTCAATTCTTTTCCCTACATCATCCCAGTAAAATACCAATCTCCCTATAGCATTACCAAAACCGTATCTTGGGCTATAACTCTCTGGCTTTTTTCTCGGAAAAATATTTTTTTGGTTCAGAGAAACCTTGGGAGTTTCCTTTTCATTCTCTACAGCAGGGTCTATCCCAACAAAGGTATCAGAAGTACCACCGCATAACGCCTGATACACTTCCGGCGGATAATTGTGTCCTTGTAGGAATTTTCCTGTCTTCCCATTTTCTATACAGCTATTAACGAATTCTTGTGTTGTTATAATTCCAGGTATAGAAGTATTTCCTACCACCTTCACACAATATCTTCGCAAACACTCCTGAACAGAATTCTTAGCAATGTTTACTGTGCTGGTTTTTTCCGCATAAACAGGAACAGAAGCCCCAGACAAAAACAATAGTGACGCTATAAACATCGCTGCTGTAAATGATGATTTAAATGTTGGTCGGCTTATATTTAATAACATGTTCGGCTTGCTGATATGCATCAATCAACCCCGTCCGCTAAACTTCCTTAGACCGTAAAGTCCACCGGACATTCATTGAATAAGTAGAGCTTACTCAGAAATTCATTAAAGCCACCAATCCTGGCAAACAATAAGCTCGTCTTGAGATGAGCTGAGGGCAACATGCAGGTTCAATTCTCCTGAGAATGGAGAAATTTATCACCCAGCACACCATTTTGGTGGTGAATTTTTTGAATCGAAGAAAAACCTGCATCAGTACCAGCAGGTTCATGACCAGAAAGATGGCATTTATCCAGGCAATCGACGTGTCGGCACGTCTGGCGCGGATATTGTTGAGGCGGTAGCCGTATTTACCTTGTCCGAACTTGCCTTCAATCGGAATTCTCTCCCGATATTCCTGTCGCCGCAGTGCTTTGAGTCGTTTCAGTTCACTCTGGTTTTCTGTGGTGGCTTTGGGTGGACGTCCCAGCTGCTTGCCTGAGAAACGGATATTGTGTTTCTCCAGATAATC
>JAGQWZ010000499.1 GCA_020436835.1 Saprospiraceae bacterium
ATAATCGGACCATTGGATCTTCCACGATGCAGCGAAAAAATCGCTGTCCTCTGAATCCTGACCACTGACTACCCGATGTACCGGGCATCGGACACTTTTCAATGCAATTCAACCAACCTAGCGCTAACTCCAAATTTTCAACCCCGCCGGGGTTGTCCTCCCGATGTATTTATCCCCCCGGATTACGCTTCGCTTCATCCGGGGTTACTATAGTTTCACCCCTTCGGGGTTCCCCACCAGACACCGGGCATCGGGCTCCTGCTCCACCCCTACGGGGTTCCATTTTCGTCTCCTGTCTCCTTCCCACCTACTCCATCTCCCAGTCGTCGGTGCGGAAACTTGAAGCGGGCAGGCCCTCGGTATTATATAGTTCTCCGATGATGTAGTCTTCAAATGCATATCGTACGGCCACTGGACTCGGCACCCTCTCGGAGATCAACGTAATCCCTTCTCTGGTGATAAAAGCATTCGCAGGGAAGAAACGTTTGTTTTCACCAGCAACCTGAAAGCTGGTTAATTCTTTACCGAAAGTGGTTAAACCATTTTGTGCATGATCAAAGGTCAACTTTACCAATGGACCTTCGACGGTCATTTCTTTAAGCACCGGACCGGAATACTCAATTCCTTTTTGGCCATAAGTATTGGCGAGGGCAAGGTAAGCCAATCGCTCACCGGCAGCCTCTTTGTCAGCCGGATGGATATTGTCTTTTTCGCCTACATCCATCAGACTAGCCATTCCGGCTCCGGGCACCTGCATGGCTGCCTTCAATTGCGCTTCCCGCAAATAAGCAGAGCTTAGTTTGTTATGACCATAATCGAAGGGCGCTATCTGGCAATAATAAAATGGAAAATCACCCTGGTCCCATTCTTTCCGCCAATTATTGATCAACCCTTCCATCAGTTTTTCATATTCTCTGGGCTCTGACCGGTTAGATTCACCCTGATACCACAAAGCTCCCCGAATACCATAACCGACCATCGGTGCAATCATGGCGTTGTACAGGACCGTTGGCGTCTGCTGGCTGAATTCGTCGTTCATATTTTTATCCGGCAGACTAACCCAATCGTACGAACCAAGGCCATTTTCACTAATCCAGGGTTCGATGCGTGTGCCACCCCAACTGCTACAAACGAGGCCTACCGGAACATCCAAAGCCTTGTTGATCATCCTGCCAAAGAAGTAAGCGGCAGCACTAAAATCAATGACATTTTCAGGCAAACATTCCTCCCATGCTCCGGAAAAATCGGTCCTGGCTGTAAGACTTTTTTCCCTTTCTACCGTAAATAACCGGATCCGGGGATTGCGGCTGGTCGCTACCGCTTCATTACTGCCCAAAATAGGTTGATTAATATATCCCTTCATTGGCATCTGCATATTGGATTGTCCACTGCAGATCCATACTTCTCCAATCAGCACATCCGACAATGTCATCTCTTTTCCATCCGAAATGGTCATCTTAAACGGCCCGCCGGCAACTGGCGTTTTTACTTTTATCTTCCATTTCCCATCTGCATCAGAACGGGTATCGTAAGACATTTTGTCCCATGAGGTGGTAAGCGTAACCTTTTTATTGGCCGTTGCCGTACCCCAGATCGATGATTCGCTCTGTTGCTGAAGTACCATGTGATCGCCAAAAATCGATGGCAGGACGATATCCGCTGTAACAAATACAGGAATTAAAAGAATAAAAAAAGATAGGTATAATTTCATTTTCATCATTTCTGACTTTATTTGGAATAATTATTTTAAATATCAATCAAATCGGACCGGATCTAAAACTGTAATAGAAACCGGTCCGAATAATCCGCACTTAATTAATGGAACATCCGACCAGGGTAATCGCATTTTGTTTAACCCCGCCACATTGGTATTGGTGATGTTTGTATTCGTAAAATCTTTTCCCGTGACTGCATCGCCCTTCAGTCGGTTATTCCAGGTGTTAGCGACTTCGACCACAAGGGTATTATCACCCGGTTTGATGGCATCTGTGATTTCCACCCGGTATGGCCTGGTCCATACAATTCCTAATGCCTGATCATTGAGCCAGACCTCGGCGATGTTACTGAGGTCACCCAGGTCAAGAAAATAACGCTTTTTATCGCCAGACACAGAATTGATATCATGCTGAAACGTTTTCTTATAAGTAGCAATGCCCGAAAAATATTTAATTCCCTCTATTTCAGAATCTGTCCAGGATCTTAATTGAGGAAATATTGCCCGTTCCGGTGCATCCCAGCCGGGAGGAAAAAATACTTCCCATGCACCGGTTAATGTTTCTTTCTTAATATAATTATCAAAGAATTTGTCCTGCTCGCCCATGCTAAAA
>JAGQWZ010000500.1 GCA_020436835.1 Saprospiraceae bacterium
CGATTTAATCCAAGTAAATTTAATAAATCCATAAATGGATTTTATGGCGCATAGATTTCGCATAAGCATGACTGCGAATCCTAAAGGGTTCGCAGCCATGCTCTGGAGTTTACAAAATCATTTGATCGATCAGCTACTGCGTCTTCAAGATTTAAAAGATCGATATTCTGCTTTGTGCAAAAACGAATTTACCTGGTGAGATTACTTAATGGGTAGTCCTGTGGAAACGCTAACCAACGAATCTATTGTCATACGATTCCTCAGATAAGAGACAAAATCATCGGTAGCAAGTGCTATACTAAAGCAAATTACCCTGCGCCTTCAGTCTCGGCAGCTTTGCTAAATTTATCAATATCTGCATACCATCATCCTCCTTATCCATTCCCCAGCTTTCCTTATCTTTCCCATATGAATCCGCAGGAGTTGATAGATCGGGTACGCAGCTCTGTCCAGGAGCGCGATAAAGTCATGGCGGAGCTTTACGCAAACCAGGCGTTGAGAGCCAACACGGAGCGTTTTATCCTCTCCAACAGCGGTGCACCAGACGATGTCGAAACGATCCTCTGCGATACGATCGTCAATTTTGTCAAAAACTGCTACAAACCGGACTTTCAGATAAGGACCAACATAGAAAATTACTTTTTTGGGGTAACGAAAAACCTGTGGTTTAGAACTATACGACAAAGAAAACCTACTACCAGTTTGGATCAGGTACCCGAAAAACCAGCCGAGGATAATCCCGAATTGCTATTAGTCAATCTTGAACAAAGAAAACTGCTCGAGGTGATCCTTGAAAAAATAGACGAGAAATGCAAGATGGTCTTAACCCTCTGGGCACGGGATATGAAGATGAAGGCGATCGCCAAAGAGTTGAACTACAGTTCGGCTGAGGTCGTCAGGAAGAAGAAACATTTTTGCCTGAAAAAACTAATCGAAATAGTAAACGATCATCCCGAATTTATCGACACACTAAAACATTCAACGTGAAAGATCCCTACAGCTTCATTGAAGCATATCATAAAGGCAAATTAGATGCCCGGCAGAGGGCAGCATTTGAAGAGGAGATGGATGCAGATCCAGACCTTAAGGAGGCCGTGGAGAATTATTGGAAAATTGAACCGGTACTGGACCTCCTGCTCGAAGAAGATATCCGGAGCAAAATCAATGAAATTAAGCACACACCCACTAAGACCATACCTCTGCGACGATGGATCAGCATTGCTGCCGCGATTCTGTTGCTGGTCTTTGCCATGTATTGGATTTTTACCCCGAAACCAGTATTGACCGGACCTCAAATGGCCGAACTCTATTACCAGGCACCTCCCAATATGGGCAGCCGTGGTGAAACTGCCGATCAGGGATTGACACCACAGCAAATTGCCATACAGAATGCCCATAAAATGATTCAGAATAATCAGAATGAGGATGCAGAAGAGATCCTTCAGAGTCTGGTTACCCTCAACTCGAGGCAGAAACCAGCGGCAGAATGGCTGCTGGTGATCACCGCTCTGCAAGAAAACAATATAGACCTGGCCCGGACCCGGGTATCCGTTATTTTGTCAGACACTCAGCATCCATACTATGAAAAGGGAAAAGCACTGGCGAATGACTTGCAGATGAAT
Organism: Saprospiraceae bacterium; assembly: GCA_020436835.1. Classification (GTDB taxonomy): domain Bacteria; phylum Bacteroidota; class Bacteroidia; order Chitinophagales; family Saprospiraceae; genus JABDMH01. Next base: position 1,623 of record JAGQWZ010000500.1, read on the forward strand.
GAATAGTTTTTTGGACAACGTTTTGACCGACCAGGCACTTAAATAATATCACTTATTTTCCTTCTGAACAAGAAGATAACTGCAGCTAAAATAATTAGTCCTGCAATCGTCAGATAGATCCAACGATAATCGGTCAAAATTGGACTCATATCACCGATAGCAACAAATCCTGCCCAAAAATAAGGATGCCGGTAAACTGGATCGGCATGTCTGATATATTCCAATTTAGCATGACGCAGAGCCTCATCCTTCGTCTCACCTTTTTTCAACTCCCGGTAGAAATGGCTCATAACTTTGGCAGTGCTTTCATCATTCACAGACCACAGCGATGCCACCACCGACTTACTACCGGCGCCGGTGAATGCGCGGGCGAAGGACATGACCCCTTCTCCGGGCATATATCTCCCGATAGCGGTCTGACACGCACTCATTACCACCATATTTGCGGGAATCTTATGACTAAAAACTTCACCCAGATAGACCTTATTCAGATCCTGGTCCTGATCGAATAATATCTGGGCTTGCTGATCTTTATCTTCTGAGGCAAACGCATGGGTGGCAATATGAATGACCGGACTCGCACTGCAATAGTTAAAGAAATTGTTCACAGTAGCATCCTTAGCTAAACAGAGCTGATCATGTCTCAATATGGTTCCGATATCGATAGCTTCCTGCCGGTTGAATTCCAGCGCACTCAATTTGATATCTGATGAAGCCAGACCACGCACGGACAGATGAACCTCCTCGTCAAAATCAGGGGCCATAATTAACGGCCGGCCACTGATTTGAGGAAATCGATGGACCTGTTCCAACATCGCTAACGAAAAAGAATAACTAACACTACTCCGCTCCAATAAATAGCCATCCTGGTTTCGTAAGACCTCAAAAGGAAAATAAGCCAAAATACCATCGGGAATGATCACGAGTTTTTCAGGAATATCCTGCCCGGAAAACGGAAGTAAATAATTAAATAATAATGAATCATAATTATTGTATTCGTCCAAGTCTCCCGGCGAATAATTACGTATTTCTTCCAAATTCTTTTTAAGCAAATAATACCATTCTTTTTTCTCTACATGAACCAGTGCTTTTCTTCCGGAGCCCATCAGCGCCACCGTTAGCGTGGTGTCTTCATGCTGAAAATAGTTCAGATAAAGCACATCCGGCTCGTTCACATAGGAAGTAAAATCCGGCCTGAACCGCTCCGTTTCTACTGGACTATTCAACGAAGCTGTTTCCTCCTGTTGCAACCAATAAAAAATACTGTCACTCATCAAGAGACGCGTATCCAGATCAGGTGCAGTGTGCATTTTATAAATCAGATCTTCGTACCGCTCACGATAGTTTAATCTAAGGCTTTCCTTGGCTCGCTTCTCGGCAAATTCCTCATAAAGGACGAGTGCTTTGGTCGATTCCATATATTTAATCGTATTCTCCACTGGATCCCCACTTATGGAAGAAATATTCGCCTTGCCGTAATTCTTGATAGCCTGATCATAAAATTCCCGGTAGAACTTTGCATAATTCTGGCGGCCGGAGGGACTCATTATCTCTTTCCTTCGCGAAGCCAAAACACTATCAGCGGTGTTAATAAGTTTAAATATTTCATTTCCCACCACCTGTTGACTCGTCGAATTATAAACTTCAGATAGGAATTTGAGATAGGTAATAAAAAATCGAGCCTGATCGAAAGGGGTTTGATTAAAATCATGAGTAAAGTCATAATCTATTTCCCTACAAATTGCTACTGCCTGATCCAGTTGCCCGAGTCTGCCCAGTATTCTCGCCTCCAGGGCCTTATAATTTATCCGGCTTCTGTCAGTAATTTCGACACCGGTAATCCTGTCAATGCTGGTCTGGCTTTTGAGTAAATCATTCAGGTCAAGATAAGTCTGAGCTAAATTATACCATAGCCAATTGATCTCATTCTGGTCAAAATTAAGATCCTGAGCTTCCAAAATCGATCGCTGCTTCTGAAAATAAAGGAGCGCCGAATCGGGATTTGACAGGCCAAGATAAGCTTGACCGATTTGGGAATAAGTAAAAAAAGGACTCTTACTGGTCGCCAAAATTGGCCTCAAAACCTTTAAGGCAGAATCCGGTAGAAAAAGATCCCGGTACATTCCAGCTTTGGTGTTGATGAAATATTCCAATCTGTCTTTACCCAATTTTTCAAACATGGGCTCTACTGCCTGGAGAATTAGTTGCATCCGGCCGATATCACCCATAAAGGCATAGATCCTCGCTGACAAATTCAAACTTCGCACCCAATTAAAATCCAGTTCACGCCCCTTCTGCAAAAGAATGACCGAATCCAGATACTCCATGGATTTATCCAGCTGAAAATCAAGAAATAATTTCTCACTGATATGAAAGTATACGGAAATTACTCTACCGTCATTAAGTGGATAAAACCGCTTATAATGTTTTAGGGCAAGTTTAAATAAGTCAATGGCACTTTTTAGATCCCTGTTATAATGTACTAATCCGGCAAAAACATAAGTTCTGCCGAGCATCGTATCATTATCAAATCTATTGTTCTCAAACAGGGCAATTGATCGTCGAAAGAAATCGTATTTCTCATTGTCTGATAGTGCTTTACTATTCATGACACGAAGTACAATGTCGTATGTTCTTTCAAAATCCTGCTTCGCTGAGTCGGTTAACCATTGCTTCTCCAAATTTTCATAGGCTTCCGTCTGAGCCAAGAGTGCATCAGTCAGGACCACTGGTAAAACCAGTAGAAAAACTATTCTAAAATGTCCTTTCATTTAGATTTTAGTCCATGAATCCCAGTCCTGTGTGTGTCCGGTTAGCTTGTATAATCCCAATCGGTATCCGGCTGAGTTCATCTTGTATATGCGCCAGATTAAGATCAATCCTTCCTGCCATAGAAAATGCCGTGGCAATTAATCGGGACATCCATGCTGCCGCATAGGACGTACCCTGTATCCTGCCCCATTTGCCCCGGGCTGCCAACGTTACATTTTCTGATCCGTAGTTTGAATTAAAACCCGGTCCGTTGATCTTAAAATTTCCCCGGTTATCCAATGCACCTACCGAAATCACATGATCCACTTCCCGGTAGAAATTGGAAGGCCAGTGCGGACGTACATCATTATCCCATCCGTCATTACCGGCAGAACATACAATCGGCTTATCCCATGATTTTAATACCTTATGCAATACCGGATGGGGATCACTGGCATAAAAACCCTGACTAATATTGATGACTTGCACTGTGTCTAAAAGACAACGATTACTCAATGCACAGATCAGATCAAAGACGGTCGCAGTCTCGGTATATGAATTAACCATGGGACTTGCCACAGGGGTAATAAGTCCATTGTGTTCAATGATCTTTGCCAGTACCATGGCATGAGTGGCCTCATTTACTCCAAAGTTTCTAGGGCGCCTAAAATTTCCCCGGTCTACCACTGCTACGTTCATGGGGTGTTTGGCGTGTTCCTTTACTCTCGGAAGCGTAAGCGATCCGAGTCGGGCGGATAAATCGGCAAACATCATCGCATTGACCACACCGGCCCCCTCATCGCTGGATCCCTGATTACCTCCGTCTCCCTCATCAGCTAAATCGATTGTCCTTTGCACCCTTCTATCGAAAGTACCCTCCTGCGGCACAAATTCAACTAACCAAAAACAAATATTGTTCTTACAGATTCTTACACTTAGGAGCTCAGCTTCGGTTATTTCCGGTAATCCTACCCTGGCTAGCCCTAAAAAATCATTTATTGATAGTAAAAGACATTTTAGCGGCAGGGTATCAAGAATTTTATTTAAAGGCAAATCTTTTCCAGAATAAATCATGGAACCCAGATTTCTGATACCGGGAAGAGGAGTTCCCGTATCAAATATGATTTGTCTCGGATGAATCCAGCCCGCTCTGGGATGGTATACAAAATTAAAAGGTGGGAAAATTTTCTCTTTCTGAGAAGGTGGAATTTCTGGAATCTTCTTATCGTGGCACCTTCCAGTGAAGTGCCTTCCTTTAAATGCCATAATTTCTGCGAGTTTGATTACTTATTAAGTGAAGCATCCCGGTAAAACGTTACCGTCTTTCCGGACCCATCAACATAATTTAAGTAAATATTTTCACATCAACGGCACGATCGCAGTAATCAGGCTACTGGCAAATCCATCTGAACCGGCACTTACAGATGAACTTATAAGTTACAGTGGTAAAGTCTGAGACGATTTTTTACCAACAGAGGCATGAAACGCAGGGACAGCCAAAGCTAAGACCAGTAGATGGAGAATGGCAAAAAGTGACCAGACTGAGTCATTAGAATTAATGGGTTTGTCTACTCATCAAATTTCCGGGAAAAATCGTTAATCATCATTCGGTTGAAATAAAACTGGTATCCGAGTAAACCTACGAAGGTAATAATCAGTAATATTCCTCCATCAAAAGCAATGGCTAACAGACCGGAAGCCAGGATTGCCAATCCAAAATTCCGTAGCTTTTTCTGCTTTTCTTCTTTCGATGGATTGAGATGGGTGCCGGCTGGAATCATTAAACCCACAAATAGAAAACCGGAAACTAATAAGCGGAAAAACCCACTGAAAGCAAATCCGATAAAACTTAAAATCGCAAGAAGCAGGGAAACGCCGGTCAGATTAGCCATTTTCTTTTCCCGCTCGTCCAATAAAAGTTTACCGTATTTATTTTGGGACAAGACCAAATTAAGCAACGGATTGATCACCCAGCTAAGAAAAAAAGTAAGCGCAATGATGATCACGATGATATTTAGGATCAGTTGTAATTTTCCTTCGGAGACCTCTGCCATCCCCCCGATAGCGCGGGCTGCCAGATAGGTCCCGATGATAAAGATCCATGAGTTTTTGGCACTAAGCCTGCTGATAAATCTCTGGTATTGATAAAACAAACGGTAAATCCAAAATCTCGATCTCAATCCTTCCATCATTCCATGTCTGGCTAGCATATTTGTGGGCTGGATGGATAATGCCTGGGAGAATGTTTCCAGGGCATCGGTGACTTTACCCTCATTTAGCTGTTGCAGACCAAGGTTCGCCAGTGTCGTGGGATTTTCCGGATCGAGATATAGCAATTCCTGGATAGAGTCTCTGGCCTTATCGTAGTTGCCGATCGTATCGCTGATCCTCACTCTCAGATTTAAGGCCTCTTTGTTCTCTGAATCCAGCTCTAGTGCTTTCTCGACATGCTGCAGGGCCGCATCATAATACCGCTGGAGAAATTTTATCCTGGCCATCAGAATATATGCCTCGGCCTGATTGGGATCTCTTTCGACCAGAAATTGTGCCTTTTTAGCGGCATCATCGTATTTATCCTCAGCCAGATCTATCTCCGCTATAAGATTAACCAATTGAGGTTGTTCGGGGTCCTCTGCAAACAAGACCTCAGCCATATTGCGGGCTTCCGGCAACTTATTACTCATATAATACGCCCAGGCCAGCAAAAATTTCGCCTGGCTATCTTCGGGATACTCAGCCAGATGAGCTTGCAGGCGATTAATTGCCTCCTCGGGCTTCCCCTGTCTCAACAACGTTTCCGCCTGAATATATATGGGATGAAATAGCATTAAATGTCTTTGTGCTTCTTTATGTAGTCTGCGATGGCATCATATTGCCCTGATTGATTGGCAAAGGTAGCGTAGTTTTTTGCAGTGGTAAACCAATCGATGGTTGTCGACCGGTGCTTTGCAATAGCCTTTTGCAGCAGGTCAGTCGTAAGCGGCTCGGGAGTTCCGGTCTGCATCGCCGATTCCAGAACGGATTCGATCGCAATGTCAATTATCGCCTCCAAATCAGCACCGCTGTAGTGCGGTGTGGCCTTGGCCAGTTTACGATAGTCTATCTTGCTTACCGGCTTCTCTTCCAGCTTCAATTTAAGTATTTCAATGCGATTCTCAAGATCCGGGGGCGGCACAAAAATGATTCGATCAAAGCGTCCAGGTCTTCGAAACGCAGGATCCAGATGCCAGGGTACGTTGGTGGCTCCGATGACCAGTACCCCCTCATTGCTGGCCTCCACCCCATCCAGCTCACTAAGAAATTGATTGATCACATTTTTACCGGCGGATTGTCGCAGATCCGATCTTTTGGCCCCCAGTGCATCTATCTCATCAAAAAACAGGACGCAAGGTGCATTGTCCCTGGCTTCCTCAAAAACTGCATTCAGTTGTTTTTCGCTGTTACCCACCCACATATCCAGGATATCGTTCAAGGTCACATTAATAAACCCGGCATTTATCTCACCGGCTGTAGCCCTGGCAAGGTAAGTCTTCCCGCATCCGGGGGGACCGTACAATAGAATACCACCTCCCACTTTCTTCCCATAGGCAGCATAGAGATCCGCGTGTTCCAGTGGTTTTATGATCTTGAGATCGATCTCCCGCTTGATTTCCTCCAGTCCACCAACATCTTTGAAAGTGATTTTAGGTTTTTCCAGAAGATAGTCGCCTTCATCCGGGTAGTCCTGGGCAGATCCGAGCCTGAAAGCATGATCGAGGGCTTCATCGGTCATGGACGGGTTAATCATCAATACTTCCTGATATAGATCCCTGGCTTTCTCCATATCCTGCTCCGCCAGGTAAGCCCGGCTCAAAATCAATTTCGTGGCAGGACTAATCTCAAACTGCTCGAGAAGGTCTTCACCCAACACGATGGCAGCTGAATTTTTCTGTTGCCGGAAAAAGATCTCTACGAGCATCTCCCGGGCTTCCTTGTTCCCTTTTTCCAGTTGCATGACCGTCTCCAGGTGTTGCTCTGCTTCTGATAGATATTCATCTATTGGACGCATTTTGCGCACCAATAACATCCGCAGATACACATTTTCAGGTGACGCTTCGACCGCCTTTTTTAATTCTTCAATCTCTTCACGCATAGTAATTTCAATATGAATATTTGATCTCAGGGCTTGGCCCCAAAATACCCAATAGTAACGAAAAAGGTGTTTGAATTCTCATACCTTTAGATCAATGACTGAAGTTTACGATAAACAGTTTATTAGCATCGATTGGGGAACCACCCACTTTCGCTTCTATCTGGTTTCGCCCCCCACATTAAAAATCCGGTATCAATCTTCTAACGATCAGGGAGTTAAGAAGACGCATCAGCTTTGGGAAGAAAGTAATCAACCCCGTGAACTGTTTTTTCTACAAATTGTCGGGAAAGAACTTGCTCGGATTAGTCACTTGTTAAACGGCGATGAAACCATCCTCATTTCCGGCATGGCCTCGTCCTCTCTGGGCATATGCAATATCCCTTATGCCAATTTACCTTTTTCGACCGGTGGAGATGATACTTTGTTAGTTGAAATCAAAGCGCAGCTGGCTGCACACAGGATATTTGTGATATCCGGAATACGTGCGCAAGAAGACGTGATCCGAGGAGAGGAAACGCAGATTATTGGGCTGACCCGGTCCATTGATTCACCAGATTGCATTCTTATTCTACCCGGGACTCATAGCAAACATGTATTCATCAGGGACCATAAGGTCGATGATTTCAAAACCTACATGACAGGTGAATTTTTTGAGATAATCCGTAATAATTCGATTTTAAGGGGATCACTGGAAAACACTGCTTTTAGTGCTCAAATGCAAAGATCATTCGTCGAAGGAGTAGGACAATCTTCCGATGGTTTTCATTTAATGAATGAATTATTTAAAATCAGAGCCCGTGATTTATTGGTTGGCGCTGAGAAAACAGACAATTATTTTTTTCTCAGCGGTCTGCTGATTGGCCACGAACTTAGAAACCTGAAGAATGCGGAAATTCCGTTGTTTATGGGAGCGGCTGGAGAACTGGCAAATTTATATAACCTGGCTGCCAGACAGTTAGGTCTCAAAATAAATTTGATCGATCAGGAAGTCATTGATGCGGCTGTCTGCAAAGGTCAATATGAAATTCTTAATAAAAAGATAAATGCAGGATGAAAAATACATTTGATCTCAGGCTTTTCAACCAGATGCCTGTCGTCGGGATTCTTCGTAATTATAGTTTTGACGAAATAGAATTTATCGCGCCGATCTATCAGGAGGCCGGACTCACCACGTTGGAAATCACCATGAATAGTGCTGCGGCGGAAGAAGAAATAAAATATTTAAGTAGTAATTTTCCGGGATTAAATATCGGAGCCGGGACAGTTTGTACTCTGGCTGATCTTGATCAAGCGGAAAAAGCCGGCGCATCTTTCATAGTTTCACCCATCCTGGATGTCCGATTAATACGTGAGGCCAATCGAAAAAACCTGGCAGTTTTTCCCGGGGCATTCAGTCCCACCGAAATCTATCAGGCCTGGCAAGCCGGAGCTACCGCTGTCAAGATTTTTCCCGCTACGATGTTCGGTCCCAAATATGTCAAGGAAATAAAAGCCCCGTTAAATGACATTAAGTTACTGCCTACCGGTGGTGTCTCTCCCAACAACATTAATGACTATTTCGAAAATGGAGCTACCGGTGTAGGAATGGGCAGTTCCCTTTTCAATAAGAAATTTCTGCAGGCAAGAGACAAAGAAGGTTTACTGAGTGGTTTTAGGGAGATTGTGGAGTTGGTCGGCAGATCAGTAAGCCCGTAGGGATTGCTGAGCTGCCTTGATATCCTCGCCCAATAATGATCAATTATCAATCAGTGTCAATAAATTACCACCATAAATTTGAAGAAGCAGGAATCTACCACATTTATAATCGGACGATCCAAGAACTCGATCTATTCAGAAATGCGGATGACTACTATCACTTTCTGGATAAGTTTCGAGTGTATTTTCATCAATATGTCAATATCGTTGGCTACTGTCTGATACCAAATCATTTTCATTTCATCGTAAGAATAAAAAGCACTGAAATCATCCTTGAAAGTGCGATTCTTGAGAAAACCCAAGCAGCTTCAAATCTAACCGATGGACAAATTCCCATAAATGATTTCCTTGAAGACCAAATGCGACGTTTCTTTAGTGCAGTTTCTCTCCGGTATAATCATCTATACAGACGAAGAGGGGCTCTTTTTTCAGATAGGATGAAGAGGATCAGAATAATTGATCAGAATAAATTAATTTATCTAATCTGCTATATTCATCACAATCCAATACATCATGGTTTAGTCGCAAATTATTGTGAATGGGAATTTTCTTCCTATAAATACTATTTAGATCTAAGTCAAAACTCCTTGTTATCTCAAGAAGTAAATACTTTATTTGAAAGCAAGGAGAGATTTATATCCATTCATGAAGAGTTCAAAGTAGAATTTAAAAGATTTCTGTAATCAAACCAACTCTTTTGTAAATCACCTAGCCATCCAGCTAAACCTCCTCTACTAGCGGACTGAGAATTCTCCCTTGCGCGCAGTAATCCCTTCAGGTTAGTTTTTGCTAATGCCTCAGCAATCCCTTCGGAATAGTGTCTGCTTAATGGCTCAGCAATCCCTTCGGGCTTACTGATCCATTTTCCACAAAACGACCCGGCTACTTCTGTTCACATCATGATAAATCGTGTTATCGGCAATGACCTTTCGCCGGCTCTTACCCAAGGGTTCGCCGGTATTTGGATTGGTGTCCCAACGGGGAAAATTACTACTGGAAATGTCGACACGGATACGATGACCCTTCTTAAATACATTGGCAGTGGCAAAAGGTTCCAAATCAACTTCATAGAGTTCTCCCGGATGGATCAGCTCCCGGGTATGTCTTCCATTCCGGTAACTCATCCGAACGATCGCATCCGTCAGATTTAATTCGAAGCCACTGGGATAGTCTTCCGATGGAGGGTAAACGTCAATCAATTTGAAAGTAAAATCGGTATCCTCGGCAGAGGAGGCACAAAACAACTTAACTTTAATTGGTCCGGCAATGGTAATGTCCTCTTCCAGTGTACCGGTCTGAAACACTACAATATCGCTTCGGGATTTCAATGGTAAATAGGGAGACTCACTGGCCACAAAGTCCTCTCTTTCCCGCTGATCATAGCCCCCGTCCTTCACCCGGGCAGATGTGTTTCCACCGAGGGTTGGGACCGGGTGGTCCGGATCATAGGTGAACGTAGTGAAGGATTGCTCACTCTCCGGGATCCGGTTATCCAGGCCACCATCTTCTTTAAAGTAGAAGGTAATTTCCTCACCCTTGGGCGGCCATTGATCAAGATTCTTCCAGTATCCACCGTGGTTCATCCGGCCATCACTGTTTTTTGTTCCATCTCCCGAACCCATCACAAAAATGCAAATGGGTTGCTCATAAAAATTGCTGTATATGCTGTCCTTCAGTAAATAATTAAACCACTTCAACTGAAATGCCTCGTGAAAGTCGGGAATGGCCGATGATACTCCAAAATCCACATCACCGGAATATGTTCGGGTATTTCCGCTGTGGGTCCAGGGACCGATAATGAGCCATTTTGGAGTTTGCTGTATTTTACTCAATTCAAGATAATTCCTGATCGTGCCCCGCAGAAAGATATCATACCAGCCTCCGACGTGGACCATCGGTACATCGGCAGTTTGAGCGTAGTACTCTTCCCAATTGATTCCGGTTTCTTTCCAATAGTCATCATAATCACCGTGCGTAAGTTCTTCGAAAAAGTAATCTTCGAAATTGGGTGCGATCGAAAGGGGGTTCAATCCCTTCTTTAAGGGCCATGCCTGATACCAATCATCTAATTTTTCATTCTCAAAATGAGCTTTGATGATGGGATCTTCCATTTCCAATGGTATCTGTCTCCAGGCCCAGGAAAGCTCTCTTCCCAACTCAAAAGCACCGCCCTGCCGCACGGCATGATCCCAGGCATTGTTCATCCCCCCCATATTCAGGATCATCGCCGAGAGGCCTGCCGGATGTAATTTAGAGGCATCCGCTTGCGTATGGGCACCATAGGACGTTCCCCACATCGCAACCTGTCCATTACAGTAATCCTGCATTGCAAGAAATTCAATGGTAGCCCTTCCGTCCGGAGCTTCCAGGGGATTGTATTTTGTAAAAACACCCCCCGAGTGATATCTGCCACGCAGGTCCTGTAGAGCCACTACGAAACCCTGGGAAGCAAAAAGTGTTGCCTGCGCCACTAATCGATCCCCGAGTTTATTATAGGGTGTACGCTGCAACAACACAGGAAGTTTACGCTCTACCCGTTTGCCAGCGATCGCCGGCCGGTAGATATCCGTGGCCAGCATTACGCCGTCATCAGCCCTTATCATGATATTCTTTTCTACAACTACATCTACCCCCAATTCCTGGGCAGACACGTGAGTATAGAAAATGAGTAAGAAGGGAAAGACAAGAAGAAAAGTGAGGTAATTAGAGGGAAATTTTAAACCCCGCAGAAAAATGGATTTAAACATTAGTGATGTATTATTGTGAAACCCGCAACCTAGTAATTATCAGGGAATAATAAACAAGAATTTCAAATGTGTGCCGACAAATCTCTCTGACCATGTCGTTCGATATTCGGATGCAAAATCACTCAGATGGCTCATGAGTGTTTATTTTGAGGAATTTTAATCATCTTTGCACCTCTCTGCTAAAAGTCATAAATAATCGTACTATTCATTAGGGAATCATTAACTGCCATGAGAAGTTACTCCTATGCCAAGTATTGCAGGATCGGTCTGTTTGTCCTGATCGTAATAGCTTTTATCCAATGTAAGCAGTCACAACCTGCCGCTGACATGACTTCGCCACCTGCGGAGAATCGCTTTACCACCACCATAATGACTCAGCCGGGTGAGTTGGACGAACCCATGGCCTTCACTTTTCTCGATAAAGACCACATTTTGCTGGTTGAGAGAAAGGGAGGGGTCAAATCAGTCGATGTCAATAGCCGGCTGGTTAAAGATATTGCCACCATACCGGTTAATACCAAATACACCAATGCAGAAGGTGAATCGAGAGAAGCGGAAGAAGGACTGATGGGTGTCGTCGCCGACCCGGATTTCAATACAAATCATTGGGTGTACCTGTTTTATGCCGATCCCGACACGCCAAAACATGTCCTGGCCCGGTGGGAGCTAAGAGAAGATTCCCTGATTGCAACTTCAAAAAAGGTACTGCTGACTTTTCCCACTCAACGTGAATTATGCTGTCACACCGGAGGGGGTATGGTTTTTGACCAGGACGGCAATCTCTATCTGACGACTGGAAACAATACGGCAAATCCTCCTCAGGGCACTTCCAACCTGGATGAGCGACCCGGCAGAAAACACCATGATGACCAGCGAACTGCCGGCAACACCAATGATTTAAGAGGTAAAATACTTCGCATTCATCCCGAAGCAGATGGCTCATATACGATCCCGGAAGGCAATTTGTTTGCCAAAGGTACGGAGAATGCCAGGCCGGAGATCTACACCATGGGACATCGGAATCCCTGGCGTGTCTCAGTAGATAGTGAGACCGGATATATCTACTGGGGTGAGGTTGGTCCGGATGCTTCCAGGGATTCCACGATCGGTCCGCGTGGCTATGACGAATTTAATCAGGCAAAAGGCCCCGGTTTCTTTGGATGGCCCTATTTCATCGGCGATAACAAGCCATATGCGGATTATGACTATCAAACCGAGGAGATCAAAGGATATTTTGATACGGCTAATGTGATCAATGATTCTCCAAACAACACTGGTTTGAAACAACTTCCCGAACCTCAGAAGGCCTTTATATGGTATCCTTATTCAGGGTCAGATGAATTTCCCCTGATGGGAAGTTCTGGTCGAAGTGCGACCGGAGGACCCGTCTTCCGGCAAGCCGATTTCGAGTCCACTGATCGTCGCTTTCCTGCCTACTACGAAGGCAAATGGCTCATAGTGGAATTCATGCGCGGTTGGATCATGTCTATCTCGATGGACGAAGATGGTAACTATCAGTCGATGGAGAGGTTCCTTCCCGATGAGGATTTTCAAAGCGCCATTGATATCAAATTTAGTCCCGACGGTGATCTCTATGTATTGGAATACGGATCGGCCTGGTTTAGAGGAAATATAAATGCTCAGATAAAGCGAATCGAATACAATGGAGGGAATCGCACACCCGTGGTAGTAGCTTCAGCCGATAAAACTGCAGGGGCGACACCGCTAAATGTGCAGCTAAAATCTGATGGGACAATGGACTATGATCAGGATGACCTGACGTATGAATGGAAGATCCAATCGGACAATGGTTACGACCGGTCTCTGAGTGATGCCAGTCCGCGTCTTACTTTTGACCGGGAAGGCATCTACCAGGTCAAACTATCGGTAACGGATGAACACGGCGCCACTAATTCACAGTCTTTTCAGATCCTGGCCGGTAATGAACCACCAGTAGTTGAAATTGACCTTCTAAAAGGGAACAAATCATTCTTTTTCCCGGATACGGAACTTGATTACAAAATCACGGTACGCGATCGTGAAGATGGAAGTACCGAAACCGGCGAAATTGATAAAAATCAGATTGCGATTAATTTCGACTATGCGCCGGAAGGTTTTGACCCCATAGAAATAGCCCAAAATCACCGGGCATCCGATGAGTGGACTGCCTTTTCCAAAGGAGCGGTATTGATCAATCAAAATGATTGTCGTTCTTGCCATCTCGATGATCGAAAATCAGTGGGTCCCAGCTATCAGGAAGTTGCTGCCCGATACAAAGACAACCCTTCGACCTATCCGGAAATTGGCCGGAAAATAATCAATGGAGGCACCGGGGTATGGGGTGAACATGCCATGAGTGCGCACCCTCAATTGTCCGAAGAGGATGCGCTTCTGATGGTCAACTTCATCATGAGCATGGACCAACAGACATCTGCTCCTGAAACTCATCCTCTCGAAGGATCGTACGTAACTAAGATACCGAAAGGAGACAATGGAAAAGGCAGTTACCTGCTTCGCGTTGCTTATACCGATCAGGGAGCAGGCAGCATTCAGGCCTTGTCGTCGGAAAAAATAATCGCATTGCGAAACCCGTCTGTTGATCCGGAAAAGTACGATGAAGGAAAAGGAACCCGGCTGATGACAACTCCCAGCAGGTCCTTTAGCATGGTCGGTGATGGAGCATTTCTGGCTTATGATCACATTGACTTATCGGGTATTACAACCATTGAAGTGGTGGCACAGGCACCTCCCCGGGAGAATGCCGCCGGATGTTTGGTCGAAATCCGCCTCGATAGCCCGGAAGGACAACTGATCGGAAGCACAGAACAGATTGAACCTAAGGAGGTCAATTTCAGAGACATCATGCGCAAAATGAGAGAAGACAATGCAAAGGCAGGAAAACCGGATGCACAAATCGATTTTGGAGAGGTCCGAAGAATGGCCTCATCCGTCGTATCGGCTGAATTATCACCAGTGAATGGCATCCATAAAGTATACCTTGTTTTTAAAAATCCCAATGCGACTGAAGGTCAAATGCTGGCACAGCTCTACAGCATTGAATTCAAAATGAGAAAGCCGGCCATGTAGTAATTGCTGGCCGTTGCGATATATGCATTAACTATAAAGAGGGTCTCTTTTTAAGAGATCCTTTTTTCATTATTAAAATACCACATCAAAAAATAATGATACTTTCCGGTACTTTTAAGTATACCTGAATTCCGGATATCATTTAGAAGATGGAGCTTAACACACACCGGTTCGTATTTCCCAATCTCAATTTTGATCAATTGAAGGAAGATCATATCCGGTGGAATAGCGCTGGAGAATTTCAAGCTTCAGCGGTAGCAAAGATCAATGTAGAAAACCTCGAAATAAATCAGGGGCACTTCACTTATCATGGCCCCTTGCAAAATCAGCATACGGTTTCGCTCATTCAACAGGATAGTCAGATCCTCCTATTTTGTAATTGTGAACTCACAGAAGAAAAACTTTGCCAACATCAGGCGGCCGTACTGATGAAAATACTGCAACAGGATGATCTGAAAATCTTCTTTAAGAACCGGCTGCGTCAATTGAAACTCAAACAATTTGCCTCGGATTTTGGTATGGAAAAAGAGGATGTCCTGGATCTTTATTTTCATACCCGGTTTGAAAACGGCCAGGCCATCTTTGTACCTAAACAACCGGGATTGATCCCGGTAAACGGGGACCTGATGTCAAGTCTGACTCGGGGTATAATTGGAGATACGGATACACAACCCGGTCAACCCGACCTTGCTTCCCGGCCAAATGTGCTGGTCTTGAGAGCGCACAGACATTATCAGTACCTGATGATCGAGTTGTATCATGCACCTCTGACAAAAGAAGGGAAGCCGAAAAATCCTTTTACCCCGGCACCTCCAATGGATTCGATCTGGGATTATACCGATTCCAGTGATTTGAAATTCATGATCAGCGTGGCCCAATTCCAGAAACGACTCGATCAAAAACTGTCCAATTCAGACATGAAAGCCCTGCGTACTATTATCAGGAATCCACTGAAATGTCATTTTTTTTCGCATGATCCGTCTACTTCCGAAAATGTATCGGCAACTTCCATTCATGAAATTAAAATCCGGGCCCTGCCGGGAGATATTGAATTATTGGTTCGACGTAGAGATTTCTTCTACCAGATTACAGGATCCATACATCTGCACGGTGAAGTGCTCAACATCAGAGACTGCCTGCTTCGCTATAATTGTTTTATTCAGGTGAAGGATACGTTCTATCTGGTCGACAATACGGCCAGTCTCGCGATCATAGAGTTACTTAAAAAACATCCGGACGACCTGTTTATTCATGCGACAAAATTCCCACAGTTTAAGACTGACTTTCTGGATAAGGTCGACGCCAGAGTGAAAATATCTTATGAATTCATACCCAGGGCTACCAAAGCACAAATAGAAGAATATGGATTTGACAGTGACATCGAAGCCATATTGTACCTGAGTGATCTCGGTGAATTCATCAAAATTACTCCCGTAATGCGTTACAGCGACGTAGAAATAAATATCCGGACCAAACGCACCATCTACGGGCTTGACTCAGAAGGGAAAGAATTCCTGGTGCCCCGGGACCAAGACCGTGAATTAAAGATGCTTTCCCTACTGATAAAACAACATCCCTATTTTAAAGAACAACTGGAGAATGAACTCGAATATTTCTATTTGCACCGCAAACACTTCCTTAATGAAAATTGGTTTCTGAAGGCTTTCGATCATTGGAGAGAGTATAAAATCACTATTCTGGGATTTAATAAACTTAACGGTAATAAGCTAAACCCTTATTCGGCCAAAGTGAGTGTAAAAGTAGAGAGTGGGATAAATTGGTTTAATACCCAGGTAAATATACGCTTTGGAAAACGTAAGGCTTCGCTCAAAAAGGTACAAATAGCCGTACGAAATAAATCACGGTATGTCCAATTGGATGATGGAACGCTGGGAATTTTACCCGAAGACTGGGTCAGGAAATTCGAAGACTACTTTCATGCCGGTGAAATCGTAGATGAAGAGAATCTTCGAACGGCAAAGATTAATTTTTCAGCAATCACCACGCTTTATGATCCGGAGATGATTGAGGAGAGCGCAAAAAATGAATTGAAGGAATTTAAAGAAAAGTTCTCAGATTTCAGCGGAATAAAACCAATTGATATCCCAGATGAATTTTCCGGTTCACTAAGGCCCTATCAAAAGGAGGGATTAAATTGGTTAAATTTCCTTGATGATTTTAATTTCGGGGGTTGTCTGGCGGATGACATGGGTCTGGGCAAGACGGTTCAAATTATTGCGTTCATCCTTTCTCAACGCAATAAAAGCAGCAACAACACCAATCTGATTGTAGTACCCACTTCCGTCCTTTTCAACTGGAAGCAGGAAATAAACAGATTTGCTCCCGATATTCAAATGCAAATTATTCATGGAGCCGATCGTCAAAAAAGCACTACTGGATTCGATACCAAAGAGATAATCCTGACGACCTATACCACGCTATTGATAGATATTAATTATCTCAAAAAATTCTCCTTTAATTATATCTTTTTGGATGAATCACAGAACATAAAAAACCCCGACACTCAGCGCTACCGGGCAGTAATGCAACTTAAAGCCAGAAACCGGATCACGGTCACCGGTACCCCGGTAGAAAACAACACATTTGATCTATACAGTCAATTCTCTTTCGCCTGTCCGGGCCTGTTGGGAAACCAAAGCTATTTCCGGGCGATCTATTCCATCCCGATAGACAAATTCAAGAGTAGCCGAAGAGCCAGAGATCTGCAAAAGAAAATACAACCATTTCTCCTTCGACGCACCAAAACCCAGGTTGCCCAGGATCTCCCGGATAAAACCGAAATGGTCCTCTACTGCGAATTAAAACCAGAGCAGAAAAAAATCTACGAAGCTTACGAAAAGGAATTCAGGGATTACATCTCCGCCTCGGACAATGATGAACTAAGAAAAAACTCGATGCATGTCCTGAGAGGACTTACCAGGCTACGGCAAATCTGTAATTCCCCAAAGCTGATTGAACAGGAAGTCAAAAATGAAGCAACTTCGGCAAAGATCGATATTCTGATTGAGCAGATTCAGGAACAAACTCCCCAACATAAACTCCTGATTTTCTCTCAGTTTGTTGGCATGCTCGAATTAATTCAAACAGAATTGGATCATCTCAAAATAGGATATGTAACCCTAACCGGCTCCACCCGCAACCGGCAGGAATTGGTAGAGAAGTTTCAGAACGATGCAGAGGTCCGCATTTTTCTGATCAGTCTCAAAGCTGGCGGAACCGGCTTAAATCTTACGGAGGCAAGCTACGTTTATCTGATCGATCCCTGGTGGAATCCGGCAACGGAGAATCAGGCCATTGATCGCGCCCACCGGATTGGCCAGCAAAACAATGTGACTGCGATCCGGCTGATCACACCGGAGACGATCGAAGAGAAAATTATAGAACTGCAAAAAAGCAAGAAGGCCCTCTCTGATGATCTGATTAAAGCTGACAATGCGTTCTTTCAATCTCTATCCCAGGAAGATTTGCTTTCTCTTTTCAAAAAAAATTAAAGC
Source organism: Saprospiraceae bacterium (assembly GCA_020436835.1). Taxonomy (GTDB): domain Bacteria; phylum Bacteroidota; class Bacteroidia; order Chitinophagales; family Saprospiraceae; genus JABDMH01. The sequence continues at coordinate 19,550 of JAGQWZ010000500.1, forward strand.
ACATCATTCGTTACCTCGATCATATGAAAGTAAGGGGCAAGACAAATACCTCATAAATCAATAAGGAAAGGGCTAGAGACGACCATTAACCGGTTAATTTTATGAAAAACCAGTTCTCTTACTAAATAAAACTTAAGGATGATGTCATCTATGCAGTTATACCCTCTTTTTCTTCTGGTTATTTTCTCTATGCTTGCATGTTCTGTCCAGAACGACGGATCCGAAACGAAAAAAGTTTACCCCAGGACTTTCGCAATGGGACTGACTGCCCATGGTGGACTTGAAAAATGGAACGCCTCCGGCACCCTTAAATTTACGGAAGGTGCAGGTGAAAATCCGACGCACTATACGGTCGATCTGAAAAACAGAAATGAACTGATCGAAAAACCAGGTCATTACCGGGTAGGATTTACTACAGACTCGATATATTACTATCCCAATCGCGATAGTTTCCCCAGCAAAACCCCAAGATTTATGCATAACCTGAGGTTCTATTTTTTCGCTTTGCCTTATGTGACCGCTGACCCGGGAGCCATCCAGGAAGAATTAGAACCCGCAGCTCTAAATGGCATCATGTATGACCGGGTAAAGGTCACTTTTGACGAGGGTGTCGGGGTGGCTCCAAAGGATCAATATATTTTATGGTATGATCAAGATACCCATCTCTTAACTTTCATCAATTATTCAGTCACCTATTTTGATGAAGCAAATGCCGAAAATTATAGTGCCATCCGATACGCCAAGTGGCAGGAGAGCGGTGGATTAAAATTTCCGGCTGAAATGATAGGCTATAAATGGGAAAATGATTCTCTGGGTGAGGAACGGTATCGGAGAAAGTTCTCGGATATCGTGATTGAAAATAAAAGACCGGCTCCTGAAACGTTTATCGACCTGCAATAACGAAATTGATGGTCAATAATCAATTGACAATTGACAATTGACAATTGACAATAGATTTGAGAGAGCGGGGTTATCATTTGTTCGTGAGGATGTGCATCCAATTTTTTATGAAGGGATTGAAGTGGGTACCAGAAGAGCTGACTTCGTGTGGAAAACAGTGTCAGTGTAGAGTTAAAAGCACTGATTACACTGGAAGATGTTCATCTGGCCCAGGCTAAAAAC
>JAGQWZ010000055.1 GCA_020436835.1 Saprospiraceae bacterium
TGAATTTTGAATTACGAATTTAGTGTGACGAATTTATGCCAGGCAAGTTAAGGGAAACAAGTACGAAAGAAGAATTTTTCAATTGGTGGATTGGGAGTCAATATCGTTAAGTTAATGAATTCAATTTCTGATAAAGTATTGCTAGCGGGGAGTCCTGAGCAGATCGAAGGAAATTCGCAAGTCTCATCCACCCCCCCCGCACTATACCCTCTGCTCCCGACCCTATGCCCTCAGGCAGCAACGGTCAAGCGGAGCAACACTGAAACCTACACTATGCCCTCAGCTCCTGACCCTATGCCTTCAGGCACCAAATCCCAAGCACCAAAATCAAAGATCACATTACCGAGACCGGGCGTACAAACAGAACCATCTTTGGAATTTCACCTTAAGCGCCCTATGCCTCTTTGGAATTTGCAATTAAGTTCTCAAGATAATTATGTACATTTCCTTTGCAAGCGGGAGTAGCTCAGTGGTAGAGCATCAGCTTCCCAAGCTGAGGGCCGTGGGTTCGATCCCCATTTCCCGCTCTTTTCCCTATTTTGAGTTGGTTTAAAAAAGCTCTATTCATGATACCTAGAATACTATGGCTTTGGTTCGCTGCCCTTTTCCTTCAATTTTCAGCTGATGTGGGATCAGGTGTATTGGCTCAGGAGGATATCTGGGCACAGTTGCAGGAAGTGGCCGTTGTTGACCAGAAGATAATGATGCCGATGCGGGATGGAATCCGTCTTTGTACAGACATTTTCCGGCCCAGGACCCAGGAAAAAGTCCCGATTATCTTTGTTCGCACACCGTACAATTTTAACACCTGGGGTGACGGTGAAATGAATGAACGGAGTTTGACCCGGGCACTGGAAGCGGTTAAGCGTGGATATGCCTATGTGGTGCAGAATGAGCGGGGAAGATATTTTTCTGAAGGTGAATGGGATATTCTGGGAATCCCGTTGACCGATGGATACGACGCCTTCAGTTGGTTGAAAGATCAAAGCTGGTCCAATGGAAAGATCGGAACCTATGGCTGTTCCTCTACAGCGGAGTGGCAGATGGCTGTGGCAGCACTCGATCATCCCGCCCATGCGGCCATGGTACCCATGGGCTATGGAGCCGGGGTTGGCCGGGTAGGCGATTATTTTGAGCAAGGCAACTGGTATCGTGGAGGAGTGCATCAGATGTTATTTACTGCCTGGCTTTACGGGGTAGAGCAGGATAGATTTAAACCCCGAATCCCTGCCGGTGCTACCCAGGAAGACCTTATCCGGATTTCCCGCTTTTATGATCTGGCTCCGGAAAATCCTCCGGTGGACATGTCTCTGGCCTTGTCTCACTTGCCAGTGCAGGATATCCTTAGGAACATTTCAGGAAAGAAGGAGATTTTTGACAAAATGATCATTCGTAAACCCAATGATCCGGCATGGTATGAAGGAGGGCTGTATCATGATAATATGCCATATGGAGTTCCCAGCTTCTGGTTTGCCAGTTGGTACGATGTCTCTATCAGCCCCAATCTGGCATTGTTTAACCATGTGCGTCAAAATGCGGATGATCCGGAAGTGAGGGAGAACCAATATCTGGTTATCGCCCCAACTTTACATTGTCGTTATCAGGGGGCGACCGAGGAAACGGTGGTAGGGGAGCGTAATATTGGTGATGCCCGCCTCGATTATGATTCTTTGATTTACGGATGGTTCGACCATTGGTTGAAGAAAAGTGATCAGGAATTCATGTCGAAGTTACCCAGGGTAACTTACTTTACCATGGGTTTAAATAAATGGCAAACTGCTACTTCCTGGCCTCCCGAAGAGGTGGAAATGCAAACCTTTTATCTTTCCAGCATGGGTGCAGCCAATACCAGGAACGGTGATGGTAAACTGACCGCAGAAGTTGATCTTCAGGATTTTCCGGATCAATACACGTATGATCCAATGCATCCCGTGCCTTCTCATGGTGGCAATGTCTGTTGCACCGGGAATGCCGTACAGGGTGGAGCCTTTGATCAACAGGAAATGGAATTAAGAGACGATATCCTGGTCTATACCTCGGAGTCCCTGGAGGAGGGAATGGAAGTCACCGGATTTATAGAGAGTATCTTATATGTATCATCGGATGCGAAGGACACGGATTTCACCATTAAACTTATCGACGTATATCCGGATGGAACTGCCTACAACCTGGATGAAACCATTCAGCGGGCGAGATACCGGGAAGGCTATGATCGCGAAGTATTTATGCAAAGGGATTCGGTGTATCGGATTGACCTGACCCCAATGGCGACGAGCAATTATTTTGGAAAGGGTCATCGTATTCGAATAGAGATTTCCAGCAGTAATTTTCCCCGGTTTGCCCGGAATCTAAATACCGGTGGTAACAACTATGATGAGAGCGAAGGCGTGATAGCCCATAATAAGATCCATCATTCAAGAGCATTTCCTTCCCTGATCGTATTACCCGTCCGGCAAGCTCACCCCTGACCACTGACTACTAATTCACCATTTCAATAATAAAAAGATGGTAACTCCCACATAGATAAATCCCGAAATAAAAATAATCCAGGCGATTTTATTATTCTTCAATAATTTAAACCACATGATAATTCCGGTGATCACAAAAATAATCAGGCTTATTCCGATAATATCGAGAAAAAATGCATAAAGATTATAAATCCAGTTGCCTCCATAACCGCGTTGCCGGTGGATGCCGATAATTGCATTGGCGGTTTTTTTATGGGATAAAGAGATCTTGGCTTCGCTGGTATTTTTTGGTACATCGATCCGGGCAAAACCACCGGCATGGCCATATTCGACGATCAGATTCCCTTCGTTATTGGTGCTTTCACGCGTCTTTCTGCCTTCAATACCATTTTGTTGTGCAAACGTATTCCATTCCTGATCATTAGAAGGAATGGTGGTCAGCCTAACTGTCTTTTCCTCTTTAATTAAATCATGATCTATCAGATTATGATTCATCATCATGTAGCTGGTAATTATATACATCACTAAGAGGGCCACTGTCGAAAGACTGGCATACAGATGGATCTTCTTGATATGTTTATATCTTATTTTCATATGAGGCTCATCAGGATGATAGAAAAAATAAATAGACCGCTAAAAAAATAGAGTTCCCAACTTTGATAACTGAATTTTAGCCAGAGCCAAAGTCCGAGAATGAGAGAGATAAGAAGCACTGCCAGGGATAACCATTGGTAGACAATCCAGGTCTTGAGAAAGAATGGGGCATTGGGAATTTTCCCATTAAAAAAATGCAGTCCGTGCAGGGTCGCCATAAAACCTTTTGGCATTTCTTCAATTTGCACATTTCCCGATTCAAGATCCAGATGCAATCGGTTTGTCTTGGCAAGGTGTTCTGTAGTGAAACTAAAAGACTGACTATCGCGTCGCATCTGCCAACGAGGTAACCATCCCATGAGCCCCAACTGATCTCTGACGTTTTCCGCCAGTTTATCATCTTCGAGCGTCTGATCTACCTCTACCTTGCGGTCATAGGTATTGGTGACCTCCTTTTTATCAAAGTTTAACCCATGGTTAAGTACCAGTGAGCTGATACCAAAGGCCAGGATGTAAAAGGAGGTGAAAAGCCCGCAATAGAGATGGAGCTTTATCAACATGGATTTTTTCATATTCAAGAACAGTGATATGAAAACAAAGTAGACAAAATTTGGCTGAATAGAAAAGTTCCATCCGGTAGACTATGCTGAAATGCTTAGAACATAATTAATCTCTGGTTAATAAACAGGTAAAATCCATTCCTGACTTTTACTTTTTGAAAAGATAGAAGAGGAAATGAAACAATTTCTCACGGGTCTCTTTATTTGGGTGAACTTATTGGTATATGGGCAAGAAGCAAATCTCATCGCGGAGTGGACCTTCCACCCTAACTATCAATTACCCGGCAATGCTGCGAATCTGCCGGGGAATGTAATTATGGCTCCACAAAGTCGCTTTGAACGATTCAAAATAGCCGGACCACCTATTGAATTTTGGAACGAAAAACCCACCCAGAGAATTAAAGATATTCCGCTGAGGGGAGATTTACCATTAAAGGATTTTAGTATAGAATTGTGGGTGTTAAATCATGTCAATATGCCGGTGGGAGCGTTAGTAGCAGCACGCAATTCTGATGAAATTGTCTGGGTGATCGGCAACTATGATGAAAAGATCTCGCTGGATCTTGCTGAAGGCAGGTTGCAATTTGACACCATATTTACAGATAACTGGAAAAAATACTGGACCCACCTGGTGACAACATGTGATGATGAAAGCATTACACTTTATCTGAATGGAAAATTGGTGAAGGAGATGGCACCGATCCCATTAAAGAGTTATGAAGATCTCCATTTAGAGATTTCGGGGTATTTCCGCAATGAACCATACATGGAAATATCCAATTTTCTTAAACGCTGCCGGATCTACGATCAGGTGCTGTCGAAACAAACCATTCAGAAACGGTTTGAGCTGATGAAAGACGAGGTGGATAGGGGACTTCTTTTTGATTCTATTTTTCATTTTAATGCCGGGCCCTATTTAAATTACTCGACAAAAAGTTCTGTCAATGTATTATGGGAGACAGATAGAATGTCAAGGGCTTCAATCGATTATGGTCCCACGATACCAATGGGAGGAAAGAAAATTATCGGAGAACCCGGATATATCCAGGAGTGCACGCTGGATTCATTGGAGGAAAATACCCTGTATTACTATCAGATCACGGCCACGAGCGAGTCGGGGGATTCGATACAATCGGGGATCCTTACTTTTAAAACAGCGGTGAGGGACGAAGATCCATTTACCTTCTGTGTGATTGGCGATACTGAAAGCAGGCCTCATGTCAATCACCGTTTAAGTCAATTAATTTGGGGAGAACGGCCTGACTTTTTAATGCACCTGGGGGATGTCACCGATGGGGGATTTCAACAGCATAAATTTGAATGGAATCTGGAATATTTCACCGGCATCACTGCCCTGGCCAGCCGCATCCCAGTTTTTCCGGTAGCGGGTAATGGAGAAGGAGATCTTTACTGGTACAATCGATACCATCGTCTACCGGATCCCGAATCTTATTATTCTTTTCGGTTTGGCAATGCGGAGTTTTTCATGTTGAATAGCAACGTCCGGGATGAATTAAAGTCCGGAGGAGTACAGTATGAATTGCTGAAATCGCAATTGCTGAAATCGACTGCTATGTGGAAATTTGTTGCCCATCATCACTGCCCCGTTTCTTCCGATGAAAATGATTTTGGAAATACCTGGGAAGGAGAACCTTCCTCAGGGGGAGATCCTCGTTTTGATGACCTAAAGAAATTATATCAGGATGAAGGAGTCGATGTGGTATTTTATGGCCATGTTCATGCTTATGAAAGAAGCTATCCATTGACTGATGGCAGCGTTGATGAGGAAAATGGCGTCGTTTACATAAAAAGTGGAGGGGCGGGTGGTCATTTGGAAGATTATACTGCAGGACGCTATAATTTCTCAAATACAGTACAGCATGGAAATCATTATTGCCGGGTGAATATCTCGGGAAATAAATTGGATTTTAAAGTATTTGATCTGGAAGGCCGGTTAAAAGATTTTTTTCAAATTACTAAATGAAAGAACGGAGTGATCGATCCTTTTCCAGCTTGTATGCAAATACCCTGTTTTTTTGTCGCTATGTGCTGATTGTTTTCATTTATTTGTCCTTTTTAACAGCAGAGGTTTCTGCTCAGGAAAATTCAGCCATCCTTTGTGCAGATGGGTTGGATAATGATGGGAATGGGGAGATCGATTGTCAGGATCAAAAATGCCGTGAATATTTCGATCAGGTTTGTGTAATCTGTGGTGATGACGGTATCTCTTTCGCCGATACAGTGATTACTTACGTGCCCGGTTGTCCAGGCTTAAAATTAAACCGCCCTTCTGCTGCTTTAGGGGTTGCTGATTGGAATGATCCGGGTGATGGCCATGCGGTGGTTTTGGGAGAAGGCGGATTGAATGAACTTGGTTTTACCAACAATATCTTAATTAATTCGGGAGATACAGCACCCGACCTGATTGTTTTCGAAGTTGGGGATGTCGTGGAAGAATGCATGATCTATGGCCGGCCATTTGATGCAGAAACAGGAGAGATTCTCAATGTTTATCAGTCGTCGGCAGAAGTTCAGGATGGATACTATTTTCTGGGGAAAATCGAAGGGACGCAAAAGAGTGTAGATTTGGATGCAAGTTATTCGGGATTAGCCGGAGGTGCTTTGAGATTTGACAGGTTGAGAATCCTGGATGTACCAGATCTGGACTGTCTCGAAACGATCAATCCCGGTGCCGATATCGATGCAGTCTGTGCGGTGTCGTTTCTGCCGATAGATTGTCTCGGTAAAATAGGGGGGTGGGCAAAAATTAATAAATGTGGAATTTGTCTGAGCCCTGACGATAAAGAATACCATGCTGATTGTGAAATTGAAATTTTTATCCCCTCTGCATTCACTCCAAATGGAGACGGAGAAAATGATCTATTTCGCTTTTATCTTCCTTCCAGCCGCCAGGCCCGGATCGGGTTTATGAATATTTATAATCACTGGGGTCAAAAAATACATCATATTGAAAATGTTGATATCCTATCTGAAAATGGATTATGGGATGGAACGATCGGTGGCATCCCCGCACCACCTGGCAGCTACTTTTATCGAAGTGAAATACTCGTTCCCGGCTCTCAAAAGCGAGTCTATTCCGGACTGCTTCATTTAATTCGCTGAATTTCTGAACGGACATGCTCAAAGCAGAGTAAGATTCCCTTATTTGCTTATTTTGAGACAGTCAATGCAGCATAGCAAAATACCGGTTAAGTTAATTTCAGCATTTTACACCATGAAAGGTTTTAACCTCGTTGTCTGGTTATTCATATTCAACTACAGCTGCTCAAAACCTTGGTCCATCGACTACCATCAGATCTCGGAAGGATGGGAGGAATTGCCAGACTCCACCAGACCCTGGGTGTACTGGTATTGGATCAGTGACCATATTTCCCGGGAAGGGATCACCCGTGATTTGGAGATGATGGATTCCCTGGGAATCGGAGCGGCCCTCATCGGCAATGTCTTTATTCCGAATATAAAGAGAGGAACCGTACCGGTGCTCAGTGATGAATGGTATGGCGATCTGCGGTTTGCTTTGCAGGAGGGTTCACGACTGGGGATCGATATAGGAATCTTTAATGGTCCGGGGTGGGTCCAGTCCGGGGGACCCTGGATCGATAGTTCGATGGCTATGCGTTATTTGGTTTGCCGGGACACTATTTTTTCCGGAGGAGATCTGGTCAATGCATCCAAGCTGGAGATTAGGGAAGGTCAGCAAGTAGCATTGTTTGCGTATCCTCTGAAAGGCCATCAAACAATTCCGAAAATTATCCAGGTCCAGAGCAATTTAAAGGCTACTGACGATCCTGGCAATTTACTGGACGGGAAATTGGAAACAGCGTATTTGTTCCCGGCCGGCCAAATGGAGAATGAGAAATTAGTGGTGGATCTTGAATTTGAGGATACGATTTCTCTGGAGTCGGTCAAATTTATTCTGGTTGAGGATCCGTTTTATGTGGAATTTGACTTGGAGGTATGGAAAACCGATGATTTTCAAAAAGTGTGTTCCGGCCAGATCGACCGGAGTAATCAAATGCTCACCGTGGGTCCCATGACGTTCGGCCCGGTAGTTAAATCGTTTGAAAAAACGAATGGTAAAAAATGGAGAATTACCTTTCAACATTTAAATAAAAATCGAGTTTGGTTTACCGATGTCAAGAGAAATGGCGGCATAAAAGAGATTCTTTTTTCCCGCAAGGATAGATTAGAGCATTACGTAGAAAAACAGCTCGGTAAAATGTTTCAGCTCCCGGGCCCGGAGTGGGAGCATTACCAGTGGGAGGAACAAATCTCTAATACGGATACAACCGACCACCTTCATCCGGATCAATGGGTAGATCTCTCTAATCTTTTGGAAAAACCCAATCAGAACTGGACGGTTCCGGATGGGTACTGGAAGATCTATTCCGTAGCAATGATGCCTACCGGGGTCACCAATGCACCGGTGTCAAAGGAAGCCCAGGGATTGGATGTAGATAAAATGAAAAAAGAATATGTTTTTTATCATTTTGAAAATTATGTCCGTCCACTTTTGCAGCGGCTGAATGCAGAAGAAAAAAATGCTTTGAAATATTTGGTCATTGATAGTTATGAGACCGGATCTCAAAACTGGACCGATGGAATGAGGGCTATATTTTTAGAAAAATATGGTTATGATCCGATGCCCTGGTTGCCCGTGATTAATGGGGATGTGGTGAGTAATCCTGAATTATCCGATCGTTTTCTTTGGGATGTACGCCGAATGGTAGCGGATGAGATCAGCGATGAATATGTCGCCGGGCTACAGGAAAAGGCAGAAGAAAATCAGATGAAATTATGGGTGGAAAATTACGGTCACTGGGGCTTCCCCGGTGAGTTTTTACAGTACGGTGGCCGGGCAGATCTGATCAGCGGCGAATTTTGGTTGGATGATCCATTGGGAGAAATCGAATGCCGGGCTGCTGCGTCAGCCGCTCATACATATGGTAAAGGGCCAGTGTATGCGGAGGCTTTTACCGCTCCGAGAAAACATTATAGCCGGTATCCGGGAATGCTGAGAAGACGGGGGGACTGGAGTTATATTCAGGGGATCAATCACCATGTGTTGCACGTGTACATCCATCAGCCTTATCAGGATACTTTTCCGGGTATTAACACCTGGTTCGGGGTTGAATTTAACCGGCATAATAGCTGGTTTCCAAAAAGTAAGTCCTGGATCGATTACCTGAGAAGAAATCATTTTTTATTGCAGCAGGGAAATTATCAGGCGGACGTCTGTTATTTCATCGGTGAAGGAGCTCCGCTGATGACGGGAATTGAACAGCCCGGACTACGCCCAGGATATGCTTTTGATTTTATTAATGCCGAGGTGATTATCAATGATTTGGAGGTAGTGGATCACCGGCTGGTTCTTCCGAATGGCATGTCCTATGCTTTAATGGTCCTTCCTCCCCTGCAAACGATGCGTCCGGAATTGCTCAAAAAGCTGGAACAACTGGTTGGCGATGGTGCATATATCCTGGGGCCTCCTCCGGCCCGGTCTCCCAGTCTGAAAAACTATCCGGATGCCGACAGGGAGGTCCGGGAGCTGTCCCAAAAACTCTGGGGGTTGACCGAAAATGATACCCATAATTATGGTGCCGGAGCAGTTTTCCGGTCGCAGGACCTCGAATCCGTTTTTCAATATATTAGGTTGGATCCGGATGTTATTATGGAGCAAAAGTTGTCCGATTCGCTGTTATGGATTCACCGGAGGAGGGGAGAGGTGGATATTTATTTTTTAACCAATCAAAGTGAGCAATTAATAAAGGCCAATATTGATTTCAGGGTGCAGGAAAAGTATCCCGGACTTTGGGATGCAGTGAGCGGAGAACGAAGGCCACTGGTTGATTTCCGGACTGAAAGAGATCGCACGCAGATTGAATTGCAATTTAATCCGGGAGCAAGTTATTTCGTTGTGTTTAGTTCGAATGCATCGCGGGAGACGGGAGCTAATTTCCCCGAATATGAGGAGGTACTTGATTTAAGTGTGGGTTGGACCATTGAATTTGATCCGGCTTTAGAGGGGCCGGAGAAACCACTCTTTATAAATGAATTATTTGATTGGAGCGATGCACAGGCCGACAGTATCCGCTATTTTTCAGGAACGGCGAAATATCAAAAGGAGTTTGAGTGGGTCCCGGAAACGGGTGAAAGTTATTATTTATCCCTGGGTGAAGTGGCCTGGGTGGCCAATGTGACGCTAAACGGAAAAGATATTGGCGGAGTTTGGACGGAACCGGCTAGTATCAAGCTCCGGGGATTATCTTCGGGCAAAAATAAACTTGAAATAGAAGTCACCAACACCTGGGTAAACCGTTTAATTGGTGATAGTAAGTTGCCACCGCAGGAGCGACTCACCTGGATCGCGGAGAACCCCTACCGGCCCGACCATGGGTTGCAAAAGTCCGGCCTGCTGGGTCCGGTAAAACTAATGAAGAGAAGTCATTGAAGTGGAAATTAGAAATAGCAATCACCGGTTTTGAAATCGAATGTTTCGGATGAAAGTGAACAGCCTGTAAAGCAATGACAGTCCAAATAGCCTTTCAAAAACTTACCAGGCGGGTATAACATTTTGGTATTACAGTGCTACAATCGACTTTTTTCAGGATAAAGCATTAATACTTGTTAAACTCTTTTTTGTCACTCCCAGGTCACGGAGTTCAAGTAAATGGGTATTATTTTTACCTAACCTTTTAACCAATAATTTTGAAAGATTAAACCATTTATTACTTCTGGAAAGCACAATCCGGTCGTTCGAGATCAGGACCGCCTGTTTTAATTCCAACATAGCCTGGTCAGGATTTGGCACGATTTCCACTTTCCATTTCCAATTTTGATTGTCACTGATTTCGCGCATAAATTTTCCCAATTTACCGCTATTGGAAACCGGTTGGTCCAAAAACCATGATATCGATTTGGGCTGCAATGTTTCCAGTAATTGACCCAGGAGGTGAATAGCCTTTCCGGTTTCCACAATTTGATGATAACTGCCATGTACACTGGCAATATCCCGGTAGGTTTCGTCCAGGCATTGGAAAACAAATCCGTCTGAAAGCAGTACTTCTGCAAATATCAGGAGGTTAAATCCATCGATCGCGAGATGTCTCCCTTTAATGAATTCATCATCAACTTCCGAATTATTTAGAATCTGAATCTCATCTTTACAGCTGACCATTCTTTGTAAGGCAAAACGTTGTCTTTTCTGTAAAAGGAAGTGGTCTCCTACGATTCTTAAAGCAGCCGACTCACTATAATTTCGACTGTACAGGAAATACAGATCCAATACCGCCTGGCCCAATTTGTCCCGGAGTTCCCGTCCAAAAAGGATTTCATCTTTAGGGTGGATACCGCGGTGTTTCTGTTTGTGCATTTTTTCCTGGCTGAAATTTACTAGAAAATGAAGTTAGTGAGAAACCGGCAGGTAGAGGCAGAGCCTTTATTCAATAGATTTTTTGATCAAGGAAAAAGAGGAAAACATTTCAATGTCAAGTAGGATAATCCACCTCTTCGTTAGAAGATCGAATTTCTGCACGAAATCAGTCTCAGGAATACAGAGGACCAAACTCCCCTGGGTTGGAAGCAGTCCTATGGGGTCTTAGAAGCACGCATGTTCATTGATGATTTAGGAGATTCCGATATGACAATGTCATGGATTTGGCAGTTCCTTTTTCATCAAGGAAAAATAACAACCTCCTGTTCCTTATCATTAATTATTATCTTAAACCCCACAATCACTGCCAGATGAAGTTTAAAAACCACCAGAATAATTCCCGAAGAAAATTTTTCCGCAATGCCATCGCTGCTTCGGTAGGTACCGCATTCGCTTCCACGACCCTAAGGGCAGGGGAAATGAAAGAAGATGCCTTCCATTCCAGGGCAGGGGAGATCAAGATCACCCGCCTGGAAACCTTTAAAGTAAAACCGCGCTTTCTCTTTTTAAAGGTGCATACCGATGCCGGGATTATTGGCCTGGGTGAACCCATCACCGAAGGACGGGCAGACACTTGTGCTATGGCGGTGGAGGAAGCAGCAAGATATCTGGTAGGGCAGGATCCGAGAAAGATCATGCACCACTGGCAGGCCATTTACCGGCACTCTTTTTACCGGGGAGGTCCGATCCTCACCAGTGCTTTAAGTGGAATTGAGCAGGCACTGTGGGATATCAAGGGAAAGGCATTGGGAATTCCCGTTTATGAACTGCTGGGAGGACCCACCCGCAACCGGATCCGGGTCTATGCGCATGCCCGTACTCCCGAGCGGATCCGGGAAGCCAAAGCCGAAGGATATACCGCGTTCAAGACCGGAGTAAAGGACAGCCGGCAATCCGGCATCATTGCCAATCCAAAATTTATTGAAGAAGCTACCAATGATTTTATCGCTTTACGGGAAGCGGTGGGAGACGATGCCGATATAGGTATCGATTTTCACGGTGCGATCAGTGCTCCCAATGCCGAATTATTGATTCATGCCCTGGAGCCCCACAAGCCTTTTTTTATCGAAGAGCCGGTGAATTGCCAAAATGTAGATGTCATGGCCAACCTGGCCCGGGAAACTCATATCCCCATTGCCACCGGTGAACGCGTTTTCACCAAATGGGGTTTCCGCGAGATCCTGGAAAAAGGAGCGGCCACCATCCTGCAACCGGATCTATGCCATGCCGGAGGTATTTTTGAAGGCCGCTTAATCGCCGGTATGGCGGAAGCTTATTATGCCTCGGTGGCTCCGCACAATCCCCTGGGACCGATCTCTCTGGCTTGCGGATTACAGTTAGCCGCCAGCATTCCTAATTTCCTTTGCCAGGAACAGGTGACCCTGGGAGAAGGTTATCTGAAAGAACCTTTTGTGGTCAGAGACGGACATGTCGATCTTCCGGTCAAACCAGGTCTGGGCATCGAACTGGATGATGATGCCCTGGCGGATAAGCTGGGCCATGAGTGGCGTAATCCGGAGACCTATCTCGATTCGGATGGCAGTGTTGTGGATTGGTAGTGATCCCTTACTAACGTTCCGGCGCGATCCAGGCTCACTTTTGGATGTGGTGAGATGTCATGCCAGAACCATCGTTTCTTAAATGTTAAAGAAACCAGCTTGAGGACACTTATTGATGATTTCTGACCGTCCGTTGCAAAAATTGACCAGTAGATATAAACTTATCAATTAAGTCATAGTAATAAACTTCCATCAATTCACTGTTTTTGTTATTTTAATGTTCGAACAGATTTGAGTAACGAACTTTGGATAACATTCTAGCTAAGATCCGCGATGGTGACGGACAGGCTTTAGAGGACATCTATGTGCAACTTAGAGAACCTTTTATTGCCTGGTCGATCAAAAACTACGAAGGTTCTCGTGACCAGGCGGTAGAGTTTTATCAAATGAGCATCCTGATTTTTTACGATAATGTCGTCCAGGGCAAGTTGACGCACCTCAATAGTTCGGTAAAGAGTTATCTCTTCGCCATTGGAAAAAACAAGTGGAGAGAATATTTCCGGGAAAGACAAAGACTGGCTCCGGAAACAGCCGTCGACCTCACCCAATTGGTCATGGATGATCTTAAGACCGAAAACGATATGGAATTAGCGGCCATACAGAGAGGTTTGGAGGAACTGGGGGGAACGTGCCGTGAGCTATTGGAAGCATTTTATTACCAGGGCATGAATCTGGATGAAATCGTAGAGCGCTTTGGTTATAAGAACAAGGATGCGGCAAAAACAGCAAAGTACAAGTGTTTGCAGCGGCTCAGGCGTATCATCAACTGGCAGTAGTATTAGCCCTTTACTATCTCCAATCTCCCAAATTCATCTTGCTAAGTGGGTTACTAATGTGAATTATACTCATATAATGGGGGATATATCGAAGAACCAGTAAGACTACCCATTGTAAGTTTCGTACCTCATAGCGCATTGTAGTAATTTGGATGACGATATATGCTAAGCTCTATGAATGAAGATAATATTCGAGACGACATAGAATTGCTGGAGCGCTATCTGGCCGGGCGACTGTCTGTCGATGAAAAAAAGTCTACTGATAAAAGACTACAATTGGATGTTGAATTTAATAAACTCTATAAGACATTGAAGGAATTGCCGAATGTTACAAGACAGACTCACTTGGAAGGAATTCTCAGGAAATTAAGGAAGATCGAGAATAATGATAGCAAAGGAAATTAAGGCGTAAGAAATTCACCCTCTTATGTCGCAGTGGAGTCATGATAAAAGACTCTCATAAATGTTTCGCTCAGATCCGTAGGCAAAGGTCATCAAAGGATGACCTTTTTTAATGTCCACACGTATACCGGGAATTTTGTAAATTAAGTGTTGATTGTCTTCGCTAAATGCCAGCTGCTATGCTTTTCGACTTCCACGCTCACCTGACCATTAAGGCCTTTAATTCAAAATCAATCTATTCTGAAAAACTGGATCTTCCGGATAAGGATCTTTGGAGAGAACGCTACCGGCCAGGGAAAAACGTATCTGATCTGCGTAAAGCCTTAGGCCTGGCCTGGGAAATAAATACGACTTCTCAGATACATTTGAATTCTGTTCAGGAGAGTGGATTCCGGATTATATGTACGTCTTTGTACCCCCTGGAACAGGTATTTACTATCGCCCTCAAAGATGTGAAGAAATCGGTGTTATGGAATGTGATCAGCACGATCCGGGATGTACGCCTTGTCCTGGGAGCACTGGAGGTGTTAGGACCTCCGGCCTTCAGAAAACTGGTTGCTACCTTAACCGGATTTGAAGTCGACCGGATCAAGGCGATCGGAGACGGAGATTACCACTATTACGAGGTGCTTAAAGCCGAATATGATTTTCTGGTAGCGAATCAGAATGAATTACCTGCCTATGGGAAGATAAAATATGAATTGGCCAGGAATTTTGCGGACACCCAGAGAATTACCAATGAAGGAAAATTAGCCGTGATCCATACCATCGAAGGATGTAATGCCTTTCTGGATTTAAGTGGTCAATTTGAGCACCACCTGCAGAACGAAAGGCAGGGTCAAACTCAACAAATCATAGAAATTATCAAGAATAATATAAAGGACTTCCGGGATAAAGCCTTTCCTCCGTTCATCATTACCCTGGCCCATCATCAGTATAATTTCCTTTGTGGTCATTCTCCGAGTTTTATCAGTCTTTCCAAACTCTTTCTTAAACAGGAGGGAGAGACCACCCGGGAAGGAACAGGAGAAAAGATCCAATTTTATGATGTAGGCATCCGGTCATGGGCTTTCGAAATCATCGAATTGATTTTAGAAAAAAGGCTGGGGAAAGTGCGGACGCTGATCGATACCAAACATATGTCACCGGCGGCCAGAGAAGATTATCATGAATTTGTGAAAAATAAGCGACAGCAGGGTGATAAAATACCAATTATTCAAACGCACACCGGGGTAAACGGAAGACCCAAAATGGGGGAGGCCCGGATCGCTAATGAAAGCCTGGAATTGAAAGCTAAAGATCGAAATAAATCTTTTTTTAATACCGGGTCAATAAATCTTTTTGACGACGAAATCGCCGATATCGTGGAGTCTGGGGGCATGATGGGTATCATGCTTGATGAAAAAAGAATTGTCGGAGAAATGCTGCCTCCCGATGCAATGCGCTTTACTAAGAATTTACCGTTCCAGGAAGTGAAGGTCGAGGGCTCCATTAACCCGGAGTTAAAAAAAGCTCAACTGGAATTTAATAAACAACCCTACCAGCGGTACTTATATGTGAAAAAAGAATTTAAAAAATGTATGTTTCGTCTGGTTAGAGATCGGGGAAAGCTGGAAGTAGAAAAATTAAAGGATCCGGATCAGCAAAATCAACGGAGAATTAAGCGGATTGCTAAACGAATTCCGGAGCGGGAAAAAGAAATATTGATATTGAGGGCCCAATTGGAACCCGTAGCCTTGTCCATTCTATTTAATCAGTTTTTTCATATCGTTGAAATGGGTGGTAATAAAAAATCCGTTTGGAATCATATCTGTATCGGTACGGACTATGAAGGTGTCATAGATCCTCTGGACATATATTACTATGCAGGTGGGTTGGTTGATTTTAAAGAAAGGCTGGTAAAATTCTGGAAAAGCCAACTGAATTTATCGGATAACGAGCCCTTTAAAAAGTATAAGCTTCGGCTTTTTGATGAAGCTCCTGAATTTTACATCGAAAAAGTCCTGTGGGGAAACTCCCAATGGTTTCTAAGGAAACATTTTACTGAAGTAACGGCTTCTGATATCGCCTAGTGCATGATTAAAAGAAAAAACTCCCAATTCAAAAATCACTTTGAATTGGGAGTAGAATCAGTTTTGAAATGTAAATGGCCGGGAGTTAAGATCCTTCACTTTGCTTATCCTGCCAGTACTTCTGCCATGGCTCGGGGAAGAAAATCATCGGTGGTTTCGGAGGTGCAATTGCCACTTCCGCAGGATTCTTGTCCGCCGTTTTTCTTACTGCATTCGCAGGAAGTATTGCAACAGCTGCAACTGCTGGTGGTCTTACAATTATTGATCTGAAGGGGTCCACCGAGGTCAATACCCATATTTCTACCGAAGGTTTTCAACTCTATCGTTACCGTAGGGGTGCCGTTGATGCCCAGAAAAGCAACCCATGTCTTACGTCGCATCTTGACGATGCTGATTTCTTCCACCTGGGCTTTTGCTCCATAATTGGCTTTAAACGCCTTGAGTAGTTTGGATTGTACCGCTTTGGCAATCTGGTCAGAACCAACTTTGGCTACGACAAAATGTTCGCCTTTTTCATAATGCCCCGTGAAGGCACTAATGAGAATCAGGGTTACAAATATGCTGAAGAGAGGAATTAAATAACGGAAAATGGTACGGCGTTGCGTTCTCATGATTTCGATTTTAGATTATAAGAATTTAACAAAACTAGGTCGCTTTGCAATCACATGGCCCACCCGAAAGTGTGATTTTAGTTTGGGATAACTGTGTTTCTGACTGATTATCTCCTGGATATGAGTTCAGGTAGGAATCTCTTATCTTATAATCATTAACTAGAGAAGATTATCCTCATCCAATTCATCCACCAACTCCAGAACCCATTTTATTACTTTTGGACTTAGGTACTTGGAAATACCTGCCTTGCGGGCAGCCGTCTGTAAAATGTTAATATTTTTATTACTCATATTTTTCTCCAGGGCCCGAGCTATATAGTGGTCCCATTCCCGGTGGGTGATCATGTCGAAATTGGCCCGCATGATGTCGACATCAGTAGGGTCGTTAATATCATAATTTGGCATTTACAAACTATTTAATTTTAGTGGAAGCGTTATGAAAATCTTGTATAGAATATACCAATCAATATGGCCAGGCCATAGCTGATCAATGTGCCAATGAGAATATACCCGGTGAATTTCCTGTCTTTTGATTCCTTTAAATCTCCAAATCTAAAAACAGATTTTGCAGCCGGGAGGAATCCTGCCGCCTCCCAGTGATTGGTGTCTAAAAAGTGAGCCAGGAGTAATTTGACGAGTAAGATCATGACGTTTTGATTGTTTAGGGACACTAATTCCCGATATCTCTTAAGAAGGGCCATGATTTCTTCGTAACCCGCTCTTTTTAGTCTTTCGCTTACCCTGCCCTGAGTAATATTCAATTTTTCTGCAATTTCTTTTTTAGTACTTCCTTTTGCCTCCATCATTAGTTTTACAGCTTCCGCCGAGTGGGTGCTCCAATGATTTATGGTGAGAAGGGCCAGGTCGAGATACAGATTGATTTCACGGTCGATTTCCGGCCAGGGTGTCTTTAGATTTAACGTGTTTTTGTTTAGTTGATCGAAGTTTCTCCGGCACGGATAAAAGCCTCTTCACTGACTTCCGTTATACTCTTTGCTTTGAAGGTTTTGGTTCCAATACCTATAGCCATCCGTGCATTCACATTGGCCTCGCTGCGTATATCTGCTTTGATCTTGATGCAGATATTCAATGAATTCTCGATTTCCGGAACTTCAAGCTGGAAACTATCACCACCTCTAGATCTCCCAGTCTTCCGGCTCTGCCAAATTGACGAAGAGAACGTTTCAAAGGGATCAACCACACTTTTGGATCGGCTGCCTTGCGGGGAGGCAATAATATCTCCGGTAATGACACTTGTAAGCATATTATCTGTTTTACAGCAGCTAAACAAACATATCTGTCTGTAGCCAGATAATCAAATAAATCTGCTTTTAAGCAGATAATTGGCTGCCAAGCCTTGGTCAAAAGCCTCCTAAGGAGTAGTTCACTGTGGGTTCTGCCCACTGGTATAGGGATCACGATTCCGGTTCTTTCCTATAGCATTGGTAAATGTCAATCCACAGATTAGGTATTGTATACCTAGCAGAACGGACTTCTGTTCCTATCGGAAATTGGCGGATCGAATTTAATTGTGATGACTTCCAGGGCTTTTTATGACATGATTTTGCCGGAGATTGTGTGAGATGTTTGATCTAGTCTGCGTTTCCTCTATTATATAGTGATCTATCATTATACATAATAAGCATAAAATCAGATATATATAATTTTGATATTAATTTTGTTTAATAATTTTTGAAAAAAGTTAAACAAAACTAATTGAGCTCGCGTTCTTCCAGTATTAATAAAATTCAAACTTTGTAAACTATGAAAAAGAGTGTGCTTTCTGTTTTAAGTTTTATCACTTTGATGTTCGCCACCAGTGTCCAGGCTCAGGAAAAAAATATTGTCGAATTGGCCGTTGGCACGGAGTCTTTATCCACACTAGTCACCGCGGTTAAAGCAGCCGGTCTGGTCGAAACGTTGTCCTCCGAAGGTCCTTTCACGGTTTTTGCCCCAACGAATGAAGCTTTTGAAGCTTTGCCGGCCGGCGTCCTGGAGGAACTCTTGAAACCGGAGAACAAGGACAAACTGGTCTCTGTACTGACCTATCATGTGGTCGGAGGTTCGGTTATGTCCGGAGACCTGAAGGATGGCATGACTGCTGCCACTGTACAAGGTGAAGAGGTAACGGTTGATCTCACTGATGGTGTAAAGATTAGTGGTTCAGAGGTAATTAGCGCGGATATTAAAGCCTCAAATGGGGTGGTCCATGTGATCAATCAAGTGATCTTGCCACCGTCCATGCAGTCTACGAATTAACCAAATTGGTTTGAAATGATGCCTGTGACCCCGATAGTTAATGTCGGGGTCATTTTTTTTGACCTTAACCCGAGAAGATGGCTGTCGGCATTTGCAACAATTAGTCAGGTTGGAATTCCCGCCAATATCTTCAATGGTAAAACAAGCCCTTGAATTAAAAGCCAACACCGCTCGTCGAAGGTTGCTTCTTTCCCCCACACTGAGCTACAGGCAGATGAGGTCATCATTTGAGGTCCACCTGGAGCATATTCTGCAGTCTTGTAGATAGACATTCCAGTCGTGTACTGTGATTCAGCCCTTGTCTTTCCCCTTCCATCCTGACATCCATCTTCTTCCTTTTTATAAATGTGCGATCAGATCTATCTCCACATTCTTATCATTACTCACTAAATATGTAAAGACTAACAATGACCGACGATAAGGTGATTGATATTATTTTGGCATCATTTTCTGTCTGTTCCAGTTGATAAGTTCTTTTAAAGACAACCCAGACAGAAATGAAATACCTTTTGACCATCTTTCCTCTAATTTTATTTACCAAATTATTCGGCCAGGATGTGATCCGCCTTGCTCCTTACGGAAAGCCCAACTGCTATGAATTTATGACCCAGGCATATCGGGGAAATATTGTCTCCGTAATCGCCGACGATGGTATTCATTATAAAATAAAAATGAATAAACTGGAGCAGATTGAATGGGTTATCGCGGATTCATCGCAGGTGTTGTACAGCATGTTAGATTCCGGACATCTGATTGGTGCCTATTCGGATAAAAGCTACCATGTGTTTGTCAATTGCAGAAGCAAGGAAGGGGAGTTGATCTGGAGGAGGGATATGGAAGTCGATGCCTATTCATTTGATATCCTGGAAATCAATAAAGAAGAATTTATTGTGGCGGCTGGATCTGGTACAAAGTCCAATCTATTTAAAATGAACCTGGCTGGTGATATTATCTGGCATTTGTCGTTGTCACCATCAGTGCATTGGGCAAATTCGGGTGAGGTCATTTTTCCGAATGAACAAGGTTTTCTGGTTCTGGGAGAAAAAATAGGATTGGATTCTCTATACTGGACTCAAATTGACGGTGAGGGTGATATACTTTGGCAGAAGCGGACATATTTTGTATCCGGTGAAGGGGGGGTGCCCATTCATCAAAATTCTGACGGCACTTTCCTGATATATGATCCATATACTTACAGGGATTCCTACTTTAATTTGTCAATTCCTATGTTATTATTGGCTGCGGATTTGGAAGAACTGGCCAGACCGGAATATGAAGTCAGAACTCCTTGTGAAGTGATACCTTTTTATTCCTCTCCGGGAGTTAATGAGATGGTACCGTACTATGATTCGTTGATCTTTAGTGTAGGCAGTTATTCGGACGAAGAAGATGAATTGCTGATTTATTGTCCTGGAGTGGATAATTGCCTGAGTAATCCCATAAGATTTGAATTACCCAACACTTTTGAATGTAGACCTTCAAGCTGGTCGGGAAATCATCTCATGCTACAGCGTGGTGTAGGTGGTTTGATCGTAGCCTTCGCCGAAGAAATGGAGGATGGTTTTTATACCCGGTTCTGTAATTTTGAATTCGATTTCTTTAATTATTACGGTCATCAATATGAGATCAATGTTTTTACTTCCAATGGAGACTGTCAGCCCTTAAATCGATCGGAAATGTTTAAGGACTGGATATTCTTTGGCCAGGGAGCCGGTGGCTCTGTACTTGAGTGGGGGAGACCCCGGGATTTCATTCATCCGTTCCTTCCCCAGACTTTGGACATCAATGCCTCGACCTATGGCTATGATTTTTGTATTGACCGGCAAGCAGATTTCAATGGAGGAGCGATTAACTTCCTGATACGGCCTTCGGATGGAGCGGGGATTGGTATCAATCTGGCCGCCTCTTCGGATCCGTTTGAAGGTAATGGGATCGTTTATCTCAAATACTGGAGGTACGGCGGCGAATGGCAGGAAGGAACTTCAATTACGCTCCAAACCCCTCCAACGTTTGAGTTTGATGATCCAATGATTGAACGGGTCAGTGGTACTAGCTGGAAAGTGGTTCTTCCTCAATTGGAGCATTTTAAATTCTATCAATCAGATTTGGCATTTAATTATGATCCACAGCCATCTGACACTCTAGTAATCCGGGCTCATGCCAATTTGGAGACTAACATTTCCTCCGATTTACACAATGACCGCAGTTTCCGGATTTCGGTTGAAGAGAATGATTCCACTTCCGTGATGGTCCAAAACGCCAACCGGCATGTTGAATTCATCGAAAGTAATGACCGGATTTTATACACACTCACTTATCACAATCAGACACAAGATACGGTCAGGGATCTTAGATTTTATAATTCTATTTCCGGGGCTAAACTCGAATCTTTTGCTCCGGAATTGTCTTCTATGCCAGTGGAAACGAGACTCATCAGGGATCCCTTAGGTACTTCGCTTGACTTTTCGGTTCCTGGTATCAAATTAGCTCCTGAACAGACTTTTTTTATGACCTTTTCTCTGGAAGCAGCCAACCCCGGATGTGGAAATTTA
This sequence comes from Saprospiraceae bacterium, assembly GCA_020436835.1. Classification (GTDB taxonomy): domain Bacteria; phylum Bacteroidota; class Bacteroidia; order Chitinophagales; family Saprospiraceae; genus JABDMH01. The sequence goes on from JAGQWZ010000055.1 coordinate 21,307, forward strand.
ATTTCTAATTCGGTCCTAACGATGGCTAATTATCAGCGGTTAGCTCCAGTGTCAACTTCGATAAAATATCACGGTCTGGGAATGGAATTAGTAAAGGATACCCTGGTTGCAGTAGGAGAGGACTTCAACGGAATTGAGATTAGGAGAGATACCATCATTACCGAAATCAGGTCAGGAGAAAATGGTTGTGACACTTTAATTCGCTACCAGATTAATACCACGCTGGTCAATGCATCTGAGCTTTCTTTGGACGAATTAAAGGCTTACCCAAATCCCTTCCGACATTCATTTATTCTTGAGGGTAATCATGCCTTGATTAAAAGGTTGCAGATCTATGATACAGAGGGGCGGGAAGTGAACTATCACCTCGGCCGGGGAAACGAGGTATTTCTGGATAGTGGGAACAAAGGTATTTATCTCATTCGATTGGAAAAGAAAGACGGAATGATCAATTGGCTGAAGGTGTTAAAAATTTAGAATCTTGAGATGATCTCCGATTTTGTCACTTGTCAGCTTTCGGTTGATTTAGTCAGAGGATAAGTAAAATTCTGACGTATAATTCGTTCTTGCTTTCGCCGGTTTCTGATGACGGGCTAAAATGGAAATTTCAGAAAAGACATTTTCTTTTATTTTTTTGGGGTAGATAGATGGTTTTTAGGGAATTCCCCTTGTCACCTCCGTTTATTGATCAATTTTAATATTTCTTTTTGATGTTGTGACCAATTTTCTAATCGCGTCCACTGCCCTCTTTTTTTCACATATACTCCTCTTTTCTTGTTTTTTATCGCATTATATTCTTTGACCCATTTCACGATCATTTTAAAACCTGTACTATTTTGATCCAATGACTCTGAGGTAGGCTGCTGCCCTCCGCCGGGATTATTATCATCCGGAGCATCATCTGGTAACGGAGGTGAGATAGGAGAGTTGGTATCACCACCCGGACCGGATGAAGGTGGCTTGTTAGCATCATTATCGGCATCCTTCAGGATGGAAATACAATCATCCGGTGCAGTTCCACAATCGTGCAATTGGCCATCCTTGTCCTTGACCACTCCATAGGGATGGATAATTCTTGATTCGCCACCTGTCTGGTCGTTTATCCAACCGGCGTACATAACACCATTCGGATATGCCGTCGTCCAATTGCCTCCTCCCGGCTGAGATTGGGCGAAGTCACTTTGAATAAAAATCAAACTAAAGAACAGGGCAGAAAGGGCAGGAATAAATGTTTGGTGTGCGCTCATGATTATGGGAAATTTAGATTAATATTGGTTCCCAAGTTAGGTGGCCAGGCGAATTATCTGCTCACCCCAAAGGGTGATTTTATTCTTCTTTAAGCGTTCTGGAGGGATTCTGATTCGCGGTCCTAATGGTATAAAAGGACACCGTGGAGGTCGCAATAATCAAGAGAATAAAAGCAGGAAGGAGGAATAGCCAAACTGAAAGAGAAATTCGATTAGCGTAGTTATCCAGCCATTGATTGAGTACCAGCCAGTTAAGAGGAACAGCTAAAACTATAGCGAGTAGCACCCATTTCATAAAGTCAAAAGTGAGTAATGACCAGAGGTTACTCAGCGAAGCTCCCAGCACTTTTCTCACCCCAACTTCTTTAGCCCGCAATTGGGTAATATAGCTGGCCATACCGAATAGTCCCAGGCACGCGACAAAAATGGCTAATCCGGCAAATAATCCGAAAATGGAACCAAAACGGATTTCCGCTTTATATTGCTCATTATAGTATTCATCCAGGAAAAAATATTCAAAGGGTTTATTCCGGAATGCGGTCTTCCAATGACCCTCGATCCGGTTCAGCGATTCCTGAATGTCAGGAGAATTTATCTGTATGGAATAATATCCGGAGGCATGGGGAAAATAACGGAAGATCAGCGCATCATAGTCTGACTTAGGTGATTCCTGCCGGTAATTCCTGACCACACCAACAACGGAAAACGTATCTCCCCAGAAGTAGATCTTTTGATTGAGGATTTCTTTGGGATCATTGAAACCCA